>JBKPDC010000206.1:0-6865 GCA_046727715.1 Thermodesulfobacteriota bacterium | reverse complement strand
GTGGCAAGCCGCGCCACCGTTCCAGTGTCGTGCGACAGCGTGTTACGGCTTACTCACGATGCTCTACCTCGCCACCATCCTCGCCGGGATCGCGGCCGCCGTCGCCGGGTGGTTCGTCATAGGCGTCCTGGCGCTGTGGATCGCCGGTTTCTTCGGCATGAGCGACTTCGAAGGCGGCCGCGGCATGTTCGCCTTCTTCGTGGCCGGTCCCGTCGGCGGGTTGGTCGCCATGCTGCTGACGATCTGGGGGATCCTGCGCGTCGCGAAGGGTCGGGCAGGGCTCGGACCGACGCTGGCGCGCGTCGGGCTCGTGGTCGCCGGCATCGTCGCCGTCGTGGGCGCGTGGATCGGGCTTCGCCTCCTGACGCTCGATACCTACACGAACGAGGCGCCGCCCACCTTGGAGTTCGAGATCCGGGTCCCCGCGGCCCTGGCGTTGCCCGACCGCTCCGGCGTGCGCGTCGAGGTGCACACCGACAAGAACGTCGACGAGGGCTACTTCGCGGACCCGTGGCTCCGGGCAGAAGGCGATCGCCAGGTGATCGCTGGCGGGGTGCCGCTGTCGCGCAAGACGTCGCGCATGCTCGTCGTGTCCCTGCCCGCCCAGCCGACACGGCTCTTCCGGCTAGGACTGTCGCGCGACCCAGGATCGACTCCGCGGTTGGGTGAGTGGCGGCGTCCGGACTTCATCGATACCCCGACCCTCGATCAGCCTGCGAGGGCGCCTGCCGACGATCCGGTCGAGTTGCGCCATCGCGTCCGGCGTGCCGGCGAGGAGTGATCCCGACCCCTTGCGGGCGGCAACGCAGATCGCGCAATGTCCGCCTGGATCTGGCACGGCGACTCTTCCTCGACGGCGCGCAGTTCGCCGGCGAGCTGACCCTGGGTACCGACGGAATGGAATTCACCCTCGCACCGCCCGACGCGGGCGCCTCGCCCTGACCACCACTTCCCGAGCAGCGGCGGACTCTGCTAGGGGCCCGGGGATGCAGGCCGTGCGGCGCCGCGTCGCCGTCATGCTCCTCACAGCGCTGCTCGCCGGCTGCGCCACCCGTGCTGGGACGCCGCAGGTGGCGGCGCCCTCCGATCTTCCGAACCTCGGCGTCGTCAAAAGCGAGATCAAGGACTACCGCTCGTCGGGCCGCTGGGATGCCGAGATCGTCCGCGTGGCCACGGAGTGTACCCGGCTGGCCCGCGAGGCGGCGGGGCATGCCGCTCGGCCCGCCGTCGTCTTCGACATCGACGAGACCCTGCTCAGCAATTGGCCCTACCTGCAGGAGTACGACTTCGCCCGCGTCCCGTCGTTGTTCGCCGTCTGGGCGGACAAATCCGAGTGCCCGGCCATCGATCCGGTGAAGCAGTTCTACCTCGCGATGCGTGCCGCGGGGGTGGCCACCTTCGTGATCACGGGACGCGGAGAGCCGCTCCGCGCGGCGACCGTCCGCAACCTCGAGCGCCAGGGGATCACCGGCTGGGACGGTATCATCTTCCGGCCCGCCACCGACCGGGATCGCTCCGTCGTGCCATTCAAGTCCGGCGAGCGGGCGCGCATCGAGGCGAACGGGTACACCGTCGTCGCCAACATCGGCGATCAGGACAGCGACCTCGCCGGCGGGCACGCACTGCACACGTGCAAGCTGCCGAATCCCGCGTATTTCATCGCTTGACGCAGAAGCATAGCCGACTCAGGCTGCGGGTAGCGGAGGAACCGACATGGAGAAGCAAGACGAGACTCTCCTCCAGGTGGGCATCGCGGCCGCTCTGGCCGACGGCACCTGCGACGAGCGCGAGCGCGGCCACCTGGACGAGCTGGCGCGCGCGGCGGGTGCGCCAAGCAGCGCGGCACTCGCCCAGAGCGCCACACTGCCCGGCGACCTCGTCACGCGACTCGGCAGCCCCGAGGCACGCCGAGCCGCCTACGACCTGGCGGTCGCCGTGTGCAACGCGGACGGCGCGGCGAACGAGGCCGAGACGCGCTTCCTCGCCGGCCTGCGCGCGACGCTCGGGCTCGACGCCGCCAAGGTCGCGGACGACACGCAGACCGCCGGCGCGCTGGCCGGGGCCCCGGTCGCCGGCGCACCCGTCGCGGGCGGCGCCGCGTCGACCGATGACATGATCCTCCAGCACGCCGTGCTGGCGGGCGCGCTCGAGCTGCTGCCGCAGTCGCTCGCCGCGATGGCGGTCATCCCGGTGCAGCTGCGCCTCGTCTACCAGATCGGGCAGAAGTACGGCCAGAAGCTCGACGCCGCGCAGGCGAAGGACCTGCTCGCCACGTTCGGCATCGGGGCCGCCACGCAGGTGCTCGACGGCGTCGCGCGCCGGGTGCTGAGCGGCGTGGCCCAAGGCGTCCTCGGCAGGCTCCTCGGTGCGCTCGCCGGTGGCGTCGCCGGCGCGGCGGCCGGTGTGGGGACGGTGTTCGCCGCGACGTACGCGCTCGGCCACGCGGCCGAGCAGTACTACGCCCAGGGGCGGACGCTCAGTCCGGCGGACCTCCAGGCGCTCTTCGTGAAGCTGCGCGACCAGGCGCAGGAGCTGTACCCGAAGGTGCAGGCGCAGATCCAGGAACGCGCCCGCACCCTTGACGTGCAGCAGGTGTTGTCGTCGCTGACGCACGAGTGACACGCCGCCCAGAACCGACGCGAACGCTCGGGCTGCTGCTCGGCCTGTGCGCCGCCATGCTTGGCTGTGCAGCCGGAGGCGCGGCGCGGCCCGCGGCACCGTTCCGCTTCGACCGCGATTCGTTCGCCTTCGCAAACGAGACGGTCTTGGAATACGACATCGACCCGGTGACCGGGCACACGGCGTGGCGCAAGCGCGAGCCCACGCCGGAATTCTCGCTGCGGTGCGGGGCCATGGCCCGTGCCGCCCGACAGTTCCACCTGCAGGCGAGGTTCGTGCCGGAGCGCCCGGCTCCCGACGCCGCCACGCTGGCGATACTCGTGTCGGAGGTCCTGGCGCGCGACCCGCGCGCCGAGACGCCCGCATCCGATCCCGTCGTCATCCCTGGATACGCGGGTCTCCGCAGCTTGAGTGCCGCGCACCAAGACCTCTTCAAGGAGGCGGTTGGCGGTGTCTGGCGGAGCCGCTTGCAGCGCGGGAACTGGCGCATGATCTTCCCGTTTCCACCCAACCAGCAACGCGACGAGGCCGAACGCCTCGCGGCGGCCCTGCGGCGCGGCGAGACGCCCATCATCCACGTCCTCCGCTTCCCCGAGCTCACGCTGAACCACATGGTGCTGCTGTACGGAGTCGAGGAGACGCCGGAGGAGCTGCGCTTCGTCGCCTACGATCCGAACGAGGCGGCGGCGCCGATCGTGGTGCGCTGGGACCGCGCTGCACGGACGTTCATCTACCCGCGCACGCTCTACTTCGGCGGCGGCCCCGTGCGGGCATATACGATCTACAATGGGCTGTTGTCGTAGGCGACGCGCGGTACCCCTCGCGGTGCTGGTCGCGACGCTTCCGGGCTGCGTGACGGGCCACCTCCTCGACGCGGCTCGACGGCGTGAACGCCCTCTCGCGATCACGGCCGCGGGCCTCGACGGTGATCGCCTCCTCGTCCGCTATACGGCGGAGATCACCAATGATGCCGGTCGCAGCGTCGGCACCACCGAGTCAGCCGCCGCTATCCCGCTGTCGGCGCTGCGCGTCCCAGCGCCCCCCGCGGCCGACGCCGTCTCGCGCGCCTGGGTCGCGCCGACGGAGGTTGCTCGCGGCCAGCCGGTCATCGTGGCGCGCGGCGCCACCTCCACGACCGACACGTGCGCCGGTGCGAGCCTCGAGGTGGTGCCGGGCGACGGCCGCGATGTCGCCCTCGTCTGGCGCGACGGCGGTGCCACCCCACCCTGGGCGCCGGTGCCGACCGCCGCGCTCACGCGGCTCCGCATCGCCCCCTGGGTGTGGCCCCTCCTGCCGGCGACCGTCGCGGCCGACATCGTGGTAGCGCCGGGGCTACTGTTCCTCGCCCCCACGGTGATGGTACTCGGTGAGTGAAGGAGACCCGATGAGCATCGAACATCTGCCCGCAGCCGCCTCCCCGGAGCAAGTCGCCGCCGTGCTCGCACGCGACGGCGTCGCCGTCGTCGACTGTCTCATGGCTCCCGAGGTGATGGATCGCGCCCGCGCCGAGCTGGCACCCTACGTGGCGGCGACGTCCGTGGGGCCGGACGACTTCTCCGGTCGCCGCACCCGCCGCACCGGCGGCCTGGTCGCGCGCTCGGCGACGTGCCGGGAGCTGATCATGAACCCGCTGGTGCTCGGCGCCGTCGGCGCCGTCATGGCACACGTGACGCGCTTCCAGCTCCATTTGACGCAGATCATCGCCATCGGCGCCGGCGAGCCGGCGCAGATGATCCACCGCGACCAGTGGGCGTACGACTTCTTCCCCTTTCCGAAGGGGTACGAGGCGCAGTGCAACACCATCTGGGCGATGACCGACTTCACCGCCGGGAACGGCGCCACGCGCGTCATCCCGGGCAGCAACCACTTCGACGATCGCCTCGAGTTCTCGGAGGCGGACACGGAGCCGGCCGAGATGGCGCGCGGCTCGGTCCTCTTCTACACCGGCAGCCTCTACCACGGCGCCGGCGCGAACCGTTCGAGCGAAACCCGCTATGGCATCAACATCACCTACAATGCCTCGTGGCTGCGTCAGGAGGAGAACCAGTACCTGTCCGTGCCGCTGGAGATCGCCCGCACGCTGCCCGTCGACCTGCTGCGGCTGATCGGCTACGCCCGCGGCGCGTACGCGCTCGGGTACGTCGACGACCTGCGCGATCCGATCGAGGTGGTCCGGCCCGACCTCGCGAATACCGGCCTCGGCGAGCTCGAGAACGCCCTCGAGCGGGCGCGCGCGCAGTTCAGCAGCTGACGGATCAGCGCCGAGCGTCCATCACCACCGGCATGCCGCCGGAGGGCGCGAACGTGATCGCCCGCTGTGCCACGCGCATGCGATAACCGGGTGCGATGCGCAAGTCGGAGCGCCGGAGGACCTCGGCCAGCACCACCTTCATCTCATAGGTGGCGAACGCCGCGCCGATACAACGCCGCACGCCACCGCCGAAGGGGAAGAACTGATGCGGGTTCGGCCGCGCGCCGAGGAAGCGCTCGGGACGGAAGCGCTCCGGCTCGGGCCACAGATCGGCGCGCCGGTGGGTCACGTAAATGACAGGCGAGACGCCGACGCCCGCCGGCAGGTCACGGCCGCCGATCCGCGCCGGCGCGCGGAGTATGCGGCCGGTGAACGGGACCACCGGCGTCAGGCGCTGGGTCTCCTTGACGACGGCGTCGAGATATTCGAGCCGTGCGATGTGCTCCGGGTCGATCACGCCGTCGCCGAGGACTGCGTCCAGCTCGGCGCGCAAGCGCGTGAGGACGTCGGGGTGTCGCAAGAGCTGCCAAAAGACCCACGCGAGCGAGGTGGCCGTCGTCTCATGGCCTGCCAGGAGGAGCGTGAACATCTCGTCGCGCAGCTCGCGGTCGGTCATGCCGTCGCCCTGCTCGTCGCGGGCGTCGAGCAGCAGTGAGAGGATGTCGTTCCGTTCGGCGATCCCTGCGGCACGCCGTCGGGCCATCTCGGTATAGAGCATCTCGTCGACCGCGCGTGCCCGGCGCACGTATTGTCCCCATGGGGTGAGCCCGCCGAGTTCGTACTGCAGGAACGGGATAACGAGGAACGCGGCGCCGGGACCATCGGCGAGGGCAAGGAGGTGGAGCAGCCGCCGCCGGAGCTCCTGCAGCTTCGGTCCCTCCTCGACGCCGAAGACGGCGCGGATGATGACGTCGAGGGTGATCGCCTGCATCTCGTGGTGGATCGGGAACGGTCGACCGAGCGGCCAGGTGGCGATCACCTGGGTGGCGATCTCGCGAACGAGCCGGCCGTAGACGTGCACCCGCTCGCCGTGGAACGGCGGCGACATGAGCCGCCGCTCGCGGAGATGCCGCTCGCCGTCGAGCACGAGCAGGGAGTGCCGGCCGAGGATCGGCTCCAGAATGCGGCCCGCCGCCTCGCCGGCGCGGAAGGTCTCCGGATCGCCGGCGTGGACGTCGCGCACGGCGTCGGGGTGGCTGCAGAAGACGGTGGTCCCGTTGATCAGGCGGAGCGTGAACCAGTCGCCCCAGCGCCGGGCGCACGCGTCGATCGTCTCGAGTGGCCGGAGCGCGAAGCGCAGCGACTGGACGAGCGGCGGGCCAGAGGGGCCAGGCGGCAGCGTGGGCCCTTCCGAAATCGTTCGCGACGACTCTTCGTTGAGCGGCACGCGAAGCGCGTCCATGGACCCTCCTCCGGGCTCGGCGGCCCGCGGGACTACCGCGGCAGCAGGCCCTGGTAGACGATCTCCTCGAACACGGGCATCAGCTCGGCGTACGGGTGGTGCTGCTGGAGCGACAGCGTTCCGCCGGCCACGAAGAGGACGTAGGCGGCGCGCTCGGGATCGATGTCGCGGAACGAGCCCTCGCGGATGCCGTCGCGGATGACCGCCGCCATCATGGCGACGTTCTGACGCTCCATGTCGTCGCGGATGCGCTCGAGCAGCGGCGCGAACACGATGTCGGTGTCGCGCATGGCGATCGCCGTGATGAGCGCGTTCTCTGCCGCAAACCCGATGCTCGCGGCGCCGAGTCGGCGCATCCGTTCAACGGCGGTTCCGGGGCCGTCGAGCGCCCGCCGGGACTGCGCGAGCCAGGCGTCGTTCAGGTCCTGGATGACGGCCAGGAACACGGCCTCCTTGCCGGCGAAATAGCGGTAGACGGTGCCCACGGCGATTCCGGCATCGCGGGCAATCTCGGCAATGCTGGTCCGCCGGTATCCGTAGGTCTCGAACCGGCGGCGGGCGGCCGTCAGGATACGCTGGGGAGGAACCGCATC
>JBKPDC010000205.1:0-12049 GCA_046727715.1 Thermodesulfobacteriota bacterium | reverse complement strand
CGGCTCACGAGGAAGCAGCGCGATCGCGTGCCCGTCCCGCCGGGACGCGCGCCGCGCTACGTGCGCCCCGAGGGCCATCCCCGGGTGCCCGCCGATCCGCGCGACTGAGCGTCCGCGCGCGAACGTCTCATGGCAGCCACGTGGCTGCCATCGGCAAGACCAGCGCGCCCGGCCCCGGCAACCCGACGATCGAGGTCGCACGCCGGATCGCCATCCTGGCAGTCGATGGCGCTCCTGCCCCGGTTCGGGGCCGCCGCCAGCCAGTCGCCATGGCAATCGCTGCGTGCCGGGCTCTGCCCGGGATCACCGTCTGCGCCGGGACGGCGGCGGCCTCCATGAGCAGTCCAACGACGAAGACGAGGAGGAGGGCAGGGCGGGTCATGAGCGCAGGATGCGCCCCGCGTAGCGCAGCTTCCGGGGGCTGCCAAGCCTCCGGGAGTCGTGTGCGATGGCACCGGCTGCGCGGGCTGTGCTAAGGTCCCCGCCCGAGCGGTCGTGTGCCCCACGCGCCGCCCATCCCCAGCAAGGAGGTCCCTTCATGGTCAAGGCAGTCATCGTGAGCGCGGCACGTACCGCCGTCGGTACTCTCGGCGGGGCGCTTGCCCAGCAGCCCGCCACCAAGCTTGGCGCCGTCGCCGTGCGCGAGGTGATCCAGCGCGCCAAGCTGTCGCCCGAGCAGGTGGACGAGGTGATCCTCGGGCACGTGCTGCCTGCCGGACTGGGGCTGAATCCGGCACGCGTCGCCGCGCTCGAGGCGGGGCTACCGAAGGAGAAGACGGCCTTCGCCGTCAACAAGGCCTGCGGGTCGGGCCTCAAGGCGGCGGTGCTCGCCGCCCAGGCCGTCACCCTGGGCGACGCCGACATCGTCGTCGCGGGCGGCATGGAGAGCATGAGCGGCGCGCCGTACATCTCGAAGAAGGCGCGCTTCGGGATCCGCATGGGGCACGACCAGCTGCTCGACTCGATGATCGCCGACGGGCTCACCTGTCCGATCACCCACGTTCACATGGGCATCACGGCCGAGAACGTCGCCGCCAAGTACGGCATCTCGCGGGAGGAGCAGGACGAGTTCGCGGCCGAGAGCCAGCAGAAGGCGGCAGCAGCGATCGAAGGGGGGCACTTCAAGGCCGAGATCGTCCCCGTCGAGGTCCCGGGGGTGAAGAAGGGCGAGACCTTCAAGTTCGAGGTGGACGAGCATCCACGCGCCGGCACCACGGTCGAGAAGCTGAAGCCGCTCCGCGCGGCCTTCAAGCCGGACGGTGGGACCGTCACCGCCGGCAACGCGTCGGGCATCAACGACGGCGGCGCCGCGGTGGTCATCATGTCCGACGCCAAGGCGAAGGAGCTCGGGCTCACCCCGCTCGCCACCATCCGCAGCTACGCGTCCGCCGGGGTCGATCCCTCGATCATGGGGATGGGTCCGTGGCCATCGTCCGAGAAGGCGCTCGCGCGGGCGCGGCTGCGGAAGGAAGAGATCGACCTCTGGGAGCTGAACGAGGCGTTTGCGGCTCAGTCGCTCGGCGTGCTGCGTGAGCTGAAGCTCCCCAGGAGCCGGGTGAACGTCAACGGCGGTGCCATCGCGCTCGGGCACCCCATCGGTGCGAGCGGCGCCCGCGTGCTGGTGACCCTCCTCTACGCCATGGCTGCCCGGGATGCCCGGCTCGGCGTCGCGTCGCTCTGCATCGGCGGCGGGCAGGGCATCGCGATGGTGGTCGAGCGCGCCTAGGAAGCCGACCCGAGCCCGTGGCCGTCGCCGCGCTCTTCGACATCGACGGAACGCTGCTCGCGCGGAACACGGCGCCGCTGTACATGACCCACCTCCGGCGCACGGGCCAGGCCCGGCGTCGGGACGTTGCGCGCACCCTGTACTACCTGTTCTGGTACAAGCTCGGCATGCTCGACGTGCGGCGCGCGCTCGAGGTGTCGATGGCGTTCGTGCGCGGCAAGGACGAGGCGGCCATGGTGCTCGACTGCGTCGGGTGGTACCGCGAGGCCATCCGCCCGTGGGTCTTTCCGGAGATGGCGGCGCGGGTCGCGGCGCATCGGCGCGAGGGCCACGTCGTCGCGCTGCTGACGAGCGCCACGCGCTACCTGGCGGAGCCCCTCGGCGCCGACCTGGGGATCGAGCACCTCCTGGTCACCCAGCTCGTCGTCTGTGAAGGGCGCTTCACGGGCGAGGTGATTCAGCCCGTGTGCTACGGGCGGGGAAAGGTCTACTGGGCGGAGCGCTTCGCCGCGGAGCACGGCGTGGAGCTCAGGAGGAGCTACTTCTACACCGATTCGATCACCGATCTGCCGGTCCTCGATCGCGTGGGCCACCCGCGTGTGGTACACCCTGACCCACGATTGCGGCGACTCGCACAGCGTCGAGGGTGGCAGGTGCTGCGTCCCCGGCTCGGTGAGCCGGCCGGCGCATCGGCGGCGCTCGACGGCTGACGCCCGCGGGCGGTGGCGACCCGGCCGGCGAGCCGGGACGCTTCGGGGGAGACAAGGAGTGGCGGCATGAGGAGGGCAGGACGGGAGCAGGCGGGCGGCTCGGCACGTGTGTTCGTCCGGCCGGTGGCGATGCTCGCCATCGGCCTGGCGGCCGGCCTGGTGATGTGGTGGGTGCTGACGCGGGGGACATTCGAAGCCGCGGCCGGGCCCCCGAACAGGTTGGCAGAATCGGTCGGCACCGACCCCGGAGGGCGCTGACCGATCATGGCGAGCATCGAGGACAGCCTCCGCCGCGTGCCCCCGCAGAGTCTGGACGCCGAGCAATCGGTCCTGGGCGGGATCTTGCTCGACAACACCGCCCTCGACCGACTCGTCGAAGTGCTGCAAGCGGACGACTTCTATCGCGAGGCGCACCGCAGGATCTTCCGCGGCATGCAGGGACTGTCGGAACGCAGCGAGCCGGTCGACCTGATCACGCTGTCCGAGGAGCTGCGCGGCCGCGGCGAGCTGGCCGACGTAGGGGGGGCCGCGTACCTCGGCGAGCTGGCGGAACGCGTGCCGACGGCCGCCAACATCCTGCAGTACGCGCGCATCGTGCGCGACAAGGCGATCCTGCGCGGCCTCATCACCACGGCCACGGGGATCGCGGCGCGTGGCTACGACCCGGGACAGAACGTGAAGGACCTGGTCGAGCGGGCCGAGCAGGAGATCTTCGCCATCTCCGACCGGGAGGTCCGGCCGGCGTTCGTCCGGATCGATGCGCTGCTCGGCGACGCCTTCCGCAAGATCGACCGGCTGCACGACCAGCGCACGCCCGTCACCGGGGTACCCACCGGCTTCGCCGACCTCGACAAGCTCACGGCGGGCCTCCAGGCCTCGGACCTGGTGGTCGTCGGGGGCCGTCCCAGCATGGGCAAGACGGCCTTCTGCCTGAACGTCGCCGAGCACGCGGCGCTGCGCGCCGACTGCGGCGTCGCCGTCTTTTCGCTCGAGATGTCGAAGGAGCAGCTGGCGATGCGCATGCTCTGCTCCGAGGCGCGGGTGGACCTCGCACGGGTGCGGACCGGTCACCTGACCGACCGCGAGTTCCGGGAGCTCGCCGAGGCCGCCGCCCGCCTGTCGTATGCGCCGGTGTACGTCGACGACACGCCCGCCATGTCGGTGCTCGAGCTGCGCGCCAAGGCGCGTCGGCTCCACCGCGATCCGGCGGCCAAGCTGAAGCTCATCGTGGTCGACTACCTCCAGCTCATGCGGAGCAGCGAGGGGAAGGACAGCCGGGAACAGGAGATCTCCGAGATCTCGCGCTCGCTGAAGGCCCTGGCGAAGGAGCTGAACGTGCCGGTGGTCGCCCTCTCGCAGCTCAATCGCCAGGTCGAGAGCCGCGACCGGGGCAAGCCCCGGCTGGCCGACCTGCGGGAATGCGTCACCGGCGACACCCGGGTTGTGCTCGCGGACGGGCGGTGGGTGCGCATCCGCGAGCTCGTGGGAACGGCGCCGCACGTGCTCGCCGTTACCGAGGATCAGAAGATCGTCCGTGCAGTAGCCGACAAGGTCTGGCGTGTGGGTCGTCGGAAGGTATTCGACATTCGACTCGCGAGCGGTCCTTCCTTGCAAGCGACCGGGCTGCACCGGCTGCTCGGCGCACACGGCTGGGCGCGGGTCGAGACGCTGTCACCGGGCGATCGACTCGCCCTCGGGCGAAGGCGGCTCGAGGACGACCCCGTGCGGCGGGCTGCAGACAGCGATCTCTTTTGGGACCGCGTGGTCGAGGTGATCCCCGCGGGTGAACAAGACGTCTTCGACTTGACCGTTCCGGGTCCTGCCTGCTGGCTCGCCGACGGCATCGTGAGCCACAATTCGGGCGCCATCGAGCAGGACGCCGACGTCATCATGTTCATCTACCGCGAGGAGGTGTACGTCGAGGACACCGACAAGCAGGGCGTCGCCGAGATCATCGTCGCGAAGCAGCGCAACGGGCCGATCGGGAGCGTCGAGCTGACCTTCCTGCGCGAGTACACCCGCTTCGAGAATCGTGAGGTCCTGCCCGACGAGGACACGCAGCAGGGACGCGGGCGGTAGCGCTACGCCGTCAGCCGGCCGAGCGTGTCGCGAACGGCCGCAGCGACGTCCGGGGCTCGCACGAGGGCGGCGATCATCGCCACCGCATCGGCGCCTGCCGCGCGAACGGCCGGCGCGGTTTCGGGCGTGATCCCCCCGATCGCCACCAGTGGCAGTGTCGTCGCCGCGCGGACTGCCGCGACGAGGTCGAGGCCGCGGGGCCCGAGGGCGTTCGGTTTGGTGGTGGTGGCGAAGACGGGACCAACACCGAGGTAGTCGGCCCCGACAGCTGCTCCTTCCTGCGCCTGTGCGACGTCGTGGGTGGAGAGCCCGACGATCGCGCCTGCGGCCAAGACCGCGCGGGCGGCCGCGACGGGGAGGTCGTTCTGCCCGAGGTGCACGCCGTCCGCCTCGGCGGCGCGCGCGACGTCTGGCCGGTCGTTGACGAGCAGGAGGGCGCCCGCGGAACGCGTGAGGGCGCGGAGGGCGCGCGCTGCCTCGAGCAACTCGCGGCTGCCGGCGGCCTTCAGCCGAAGCTGGAGCACCCGGGCACCTCCGGCGAGCAGCGCTGCCGCAAGATCAGGTGGGGAACGGCCCGTGTCGAGCGGATCGACGATGGCGTAGAGCGGCGGGAGGGCGAGGCACGTCACCCCAGCGGGCCGCCGACGACGCGCCGGATGGGGATGCCGAGCTCGGTGATCTTCTTCCGCAGCGTGTTGCGGTTGATGCCGAGCATGTCCGCCGCCTTCACCTGGTTGCCGCCGGCCCGCTCGAGGACGACCTCGATCAGCGGCCGCTCCACCGCGCTGATGAGGGTGTTGTAGAGGTCCTGCACGCCGTCGGTGCCGGCGTCGAGGAGGTCGGCGAGGCGCTGGCGCACCGCGTCCTCGAGCGGCAGCACCTCGGTGGCGGCCGGCCGCGCCTGGCCGGCCAGCACGAAGTCGTCGGCCACGAGGGTACGGCCCCGGGCCAGGACGGCGGCGCGCAGCAGGGTGTTCTCGAGCTCGCGCACGTTGCCCGGCCAGTGATGCCGCATGAGCGTGTCGCGCACTTCATCGGTGACGCCCACGATGCTGGTGCCGAGGTCGCGGTTCACCTTGTCGACGAAGAACTCGATCAGGTCGGGGATGTCGGCGCGGCGCTCGCGCAGCGGCGGGACGACGATCCGGACCACGTTCAGGCGGAAGAAGAGATCTTCGCGGAAGCGGCCGGCCCGCACCGCGGCCTCGAGGTCCTGGTTCGTCGCCGCCACGATCCGGGCGTCGGCGCGGATGGGTTCGCGCCCGCCCACGCGCATGAACTCGCGCTCCTGGAGCACGCGCAGCACCTTGGCCTGGAGGCCGAGCGGCATGTCGGCGATCTCGTCCAGGAACAACGTGCCGGTGGCGGCGGCCTCGAACTTGCCGATCCGGCGCTCGGTCGCGCCGGTGAAGGCGCCGCGCTCGTAGCCGAACAGCTCGCTCTCGAGCAGCTCGTTCGGGATGGCGGAGCAGTTGATGGCAACGAACGGGCCGCGACGGTCGGAGTGGTAGTGGATGGTAGTGGCGACCAGCTCCTTGCCCGTGCCGGTCTCCCCCTGGATGAGCACCGTGGCGTCGGTGGGCGCGACGCGGCCGATGACCTTGTAGACCTCCTGCATCGCGGACGTACGCCCGATCACGAGCTCGTGCCGCTGCTTGAGTTCACCGCGGAGCCGCTCGAGGTCCTTGGTGAGGCGGCGGAGCGACAGGGCGCGCGCGACGAGCACGCTCACCTGCTCGAGGTCGAACGGCTTGGTCAGGTAGTCGTAGGCACCGCGCTTGGTGGCCTCGATCGCGTTCGCCATCGTGTTCTGCGCGGTCATGACGATGAACAGCGTGTCGACGCCCTCCTGACGCGCGCGCGACAGGACGTCGAGACCGGAGACGTCGGGCATGCGAATGTCGATGAGGGCGAGGTCGAAGCTGCGGACGCGCAACGCTTCGAGCGCTTCGGCGCCGCTCGACACGGTGACGACCGTGTGGCCATGTTGCGCGCAGGCGCGCTCGAGCACCCAGCGGATCGATTCCTCGTCGTCGGCGACCAGGATGCTACCGGGCTGGTCAGGTTCCGGGGTCGACATGATCCTCGCTCACAGGAAGGGTGACGCGGAAGCGGGCGCCGCCGCCGGGGCGCGGCTCGTGCGCAATGATCCCGCCATGCTCGGCGATGATGCGGTGGCAGACGGCCAGGCCGAGCCCGGTGCCGCGGGGCTTGGTGGTGAAGAAGGGCGAGAAGAGGTGACTCTGCGCGTGCTCCGGGACGCCGGGTCCGTCGTCCGCGATGGTGACCGACAGGAACTGGTTGCGGCGCGAGCGGCGGCGAACATGGTAGCGCGTCTCGATGCGCGTGGAGACGATGAGCTGCCCGTGGCCGCCGAGCGCGTCGACCGCGTTCTTCACCAGGTTCAGGAAGACCTGCGTCAGCTGCGCGCGATCGCCGAGGACGGCCGGCAGGCTGGGGTCGAACTCGGTGCGCAGCGTGATGTCGCCGAACTCGGCAGTTTGGCGCTGCAAGGAGAGGACGTCGTTCAGGATGCGGTGGATGTTCTGCGGCGCGATCTGGAGCTTCGGCGGGGTGCTCAGCCCGCGCAGTTGCTCGACCAGCCCGTCGAGTCGGTCGACCTCGCGGATGATGATGTCGGTGGCCTGCACCTGCGCCGGGTCGCGGAGCCCGGCGCGGAGCAATTGCGCCGCGCCCTTGATGCCGCCGAGCGGGTTGCGGATCTCGTGCGCGAGGCCGAGCGCCACGGTCCCCATGGCCGCGAGCCGGTCGGCCCGCCGGGTCGTGGTGTCGAGCGCGCGCTCCAGCGTCAGGTCGTGGAGCACGAGGACGGCCCCGCGGAGCACGCCCTGCTCGTCGTGCACTGGCGCGCACGCGGCGCTCACGGACACCTCCTGCCCGCGAGCCCGCAGCCGATCCTCGCTGCGCCGGCGGGCGAGGCCCTCGAGCAGCGTCGCACGCGCCAGCTCGGCGAGCCAGGCGTTCGCCGGACGCCCCGCGACGAGCTGCTCGACCGGCAGCCCGGCGGCCTGCGACGTGGCGACGCCGAGCAGCTGCTCGGCGGCGGGATTGAGGTCGTTCAGCACCCCGTCCGCGTCGAGCACGACGACACCGTCGGAGATGCTGGCGAGCACATCGGTGAAGCGCAGTCGCTCCGGCACCTGCGACGCCGGAGCGCGGGTGGGATGGGAGCGCGCCGGCACGCTAGCGGTCGTCCTCGCCGCCGGTGTCGGAATCGTGCGCGACGTCATTCGGGTCGCCGTCTCCCTCGAGCTCGTCGACCATCTGCTCGAAGTCCTCGCCGGCGTCCTCCCCCAGCTCCTTGCCCATCGATCGCATCCAGCGCGCCACGCTCTTCGGGTCGTTCTCGTCGACGTCGGCGGCGTCGTCGCCCAGGTCGTCGAGGCGATCGTCGTTGGAGCGCACCAGGGCGAAGCGCGACATCAGGCGGACCAGATCGGCGCCGCCACAGCGTTCGCAGACGGGGGAGACGGACTCGGAGACGCGCAGGGTGAGCACCGTGTTCTTCTTCCCGCACCCCCGGCAGCGGTACTCGTAGATCGGCATCGGGCGCGGATTATAACGCTCCGCGCCATACAGGCCAGCAGGGCGAGCGGGCCCTTCCCGGGCCCCGGGGGGCGGCTACTTGCCGGCCTTGGCGGCGAAGCCCTTGTCGCCGTAGGTCAGGCTGGCCTTCTTGCCGTTCATGATCGTCTCGAGGACCACGTCGCGCCCCCAGAGCCGGTGGACGTAGGCCAAGGTGCGCTCGGCGTTCTCGAGGTGCAGGTCGCGGCCGTCGTGGGCGTGCGACAGGAGGAGGGTGCGGGTGCCGCCGTGATCGGCGTCCTCCACGCGGATGACGGGCACGGTGCCCATGCCGACGCTCTTCAGCAGCATCTCCTTCACCGCCCGCCACCCCTCCTCGTCAGACACGTCGCTGATCACCAGGTCGTCGCCGCGTGGCTCGAACCGAATGAGGTCGAGATCGCGCATCAGGCGTTCCTGCAGCCAGCGGCGGATGAAGGCCACGTCGCGGTCGACCTCGCGGGTCTCGAAGAGCAGATCGCGTCCGGTCTTCCCGGCGGGCAGGCGCTCGCGCTCCTCCGGAGCGGGATCGTCGCCGCAGCGCTCGATGTCCTCCCACATGCGGAGGCCCAGATGGTAGGGGTTGAGGCCGCCCGGGACGGGACGCACCACCTGGTTGTGGCGGACGAGGAACTCGAGGTGCAGCGCCTGCGGCAGGTCGAGCGCGTCGAGAATGCGCTTGTGCCAGAACGACGCCCATCCCTCGTTCATGATCTTGGTCTCGATCTGTGGGATGAAATACTGCGCCTCCTCGTGGACGATGGTGAGGAGGTCGCGCTCCCAGTTGGTGAGGAACGGGTTGTGGTCGCGGATGAAGAGCAGGATGTCCTCTTCCGGCGACGGCGGCACGCGCTTCTCGTCGATCTCGGGCTGCTCGGGACGGCGGTGGATCTTCTGGAAGGGATCCGGCGGGTGCGTGGCGGCCTCGGCCAGGCGTGCGCGCTCGGCCTCGGGTGAGAGCTTCTTCACCGCGAGATTTCGCCGGCACTGGAGAGAGAGCGAGTGCGCGGCGTCGATCACCATCTCGACCTTCTCGGACCCGATACTCGGATCCTCGACGTAGGCGCGCACGCGGGCGGCGTGCGACTTGAAGGTGCTGATGGTGTACTCGGCGCGCGTCGACTGGAACGTGAAGTTCTTCTTGAAGAAGTCGTTGTGGCCGTAGACGTGCGCAATGGTCAGAATCTGGAGGCAGAGGGTGTTGTCGCGCATCAGGTAGGCGAGCGCGGGATTCGAGTTGATGACCATCTCGTATGGCAGGCCGGAGACGCCGTGGTCGTAGAGCGTCTTCAGCTTCTCGTAGGCCTTGCCGTACGACCAGTGCGGGTAGTGCGACGGCATGCCGGAGTAGGCCATGTAGCCGAGCATCTGGTTGTGGTCGCAGAGCTCGAACTCCTGCGGGTAGCAGTCGAGCCCGAACGCCAGGACCTTCTCCCGGATCCGGGCATCCCAGTACTCGAGGTCCTTGAGCGCGTAGTCGGCCACCGAGGAACCCCTCAGGGCGCGCCCTGGTCCCGGGCGCCCCGGTCCTTGCCGAGGAACGCCTTGAAGGAAGGCCAGATGTCTTCCTTGCGCTCGATGAGCACGGTCTGGAAGTTGTCGGCGTCGAGCCGTCGGAAGATGTTCAGCATGGAGCTCTCGTAGTAGCGCGAGCCGAGCGGCTTGATCTCGCCGTAGCCGAAGAGATTGCACACCTCGGTCAGCTCGCGCGCCGCCTTGAGCGCCTGCGGGTTGTCGGAGTCGAAGTTGTCGCCGTCGGAGCAGTGGAAGGCGTAGACGTTCCACAGCGACGGGTGGTAGCGCGCCTGGATGATCTCGAGCGCCTTCAGGTACGCCGAGGAGATGAAGGTCCCGCCCGACTCGCCCTTGTGGAAGAACTCCACCTCCGTGACCTCCTTGGCCTCGGTGTGATGGGCGATGAAGGCGATCTCGACGTTGCGGTACTTCGTGCAGATGAACTGGTAGAGCAGGAAGAAGAAGCTGCGCGCGAGATACTTCTTCATGGTGTCCATCGACCCCGAGGTGTCCATCAGGCAAAGGACCACCGCGTTCGACTCCTTGCGGGTGTCGGTGATCATGTGCCGGTAGACCAGATCGTCGTCGTGGAAGGGGAAGCGTCGGGGTGCGATGGTGCCGGAGGCCGGCGAGCCAAACCCCCTGTCGCCCCCGCGGTCCTGCAGCGCGGCCAGCTTGCGTCGTGTACGCTCCCGTGCGGTGCGCCGCTTGTCGAGGCGAACGCGAATGCCGACCGAGCGGTAGCCTTTGCGTTTCGACATCCGGAACGCTTCGATCTGGCGCAGCGCCTTGCGCTCGAGGTCGGGGAGCTCCAGGTCCTCGAACATGATGTCGATGAGCTCCTCCAGGGTGACGTCGGTCTCGTAGTAGTCGGCGCCCGGCTGATCGCCGGCCTTGTCGTCGCCGGTGCCCTGCCGCGCCTTGCCGACGACCTGGCCGCTCTCCGAGTTGCCGTTGCCCTGGCCGACGCCCGGGGTGTTGTCGCCGTAGACGAAGCGGTACTCGCGGATGCCGCGAATCGGGACCTTGATGACCCGGTCGCGGTTCTGCCCGATGATCGACTCCTCCGCGATGATGTCCGCGATGTTCTCCCGAATGGACTCGCGCACCTTGAACCTGTGCCGCGCGCGGTCGCCGGCGGAGCGGTCGCTCCGCTCGGCGTCCGACGGGGTGTACGGACGGAAGATCGCGTCGCTCATCCGGGTCGTGCTCGCCCGGGATCCGTCAGTCCTTCCAGAGGTTGTTCGCCGCGTACTTGAGCACGACGTCCACGCAGCTCTTGCAGTAGCCGTTGTCGAGCAGGTTCTTCACCATGGCGTCGTACTTCTCCGACTGCTCCTCGTCGCGCGTGCGTGCCTTGGTGATGATGCGGCTGATGTCGCGCACGGACGTCATGAGCTTCTTCTCGATGGCTTCCTTGAGCGGCTCGTACGAGCGGTAGGAGACGCGCTCGCCCCGGCGGCTGGAGGCCCACAGATAGGCGATGACCTCCTGGCGGAAGCCCTCGGCGGCGGAGCCGATGATGGCGATCTGCTCCTCGATGGACTTGAGGAATCCCTCGTCGGGCTGCAGCTCCTCCTTCGTGTTGCGGTCCTTGACCTTCGTCTTGTTGACGAAGGCTTCGGCGTGGTCGAGGTAGTTCTGGAAGAGAGACTCGGCCTGCTCCTGGTAAGAGTAGACGAAGGCCTTGGTGATCTCCTTCTCCAGGATGTCGAGGTACTCCTTGTGGAGCACGTCCTGGAGGAACTCGAGATACTGCTTGCGGTTGTCGTCGGGCAGGTCGGTTTCCTTGACCATGTTGATCAGCGCCTCGCGGACGTTGATCGGGTTGATGCAGTTGCCCTCGATGTTGTCCGACAGCGCGTTGTCGAGCGCCTTCATGATGAAGCGCGTGGAGATGCCGTTCATGCCCTCGCGCTTGGTGTCGTCACGCAGCTCCTGGGCGTCGAGCTTCTTCGTCTTGCCCTTCTCGACGACCTCCTCGCCGTTGTAGAGCTTCAGCTTGGTCATCAGGTCGCACTTCGGCGTGGCCTCGAGGCGCGACAGGATGGCGAACATCGACGCCACCTCGAGGGTGTGAGGCGCCACGTGTGCCCGGAAGTCCGAGTGGCGGATGATCTTCTGGTAGATCTTCACTTCCTCGGAGAGCCGGAGGTTGTAGGGCACCTTCACCACCACGATGCGGTCGAGGATCGCCTCGTTGGTGTGGTCGGCCTTGAACTTCTGCCACTCGGCCTCGTTCGAGTGCGCGACGATGCAGGTGTCGACGTAGACCATGCCGTGGCGGCCCGGCGCCGGGATCACCTTCTCCTGCGTGGCGGTGATCATGGCGTGGAGGTACTCGGTCTCGTTCTTGAACACCTCGATGAACTCGACCATGCCACGGTTGCCGACGTTGAGGGCGCCGTTGAGATCGAGCACGCGGGGATCGCCC
>JBKPDC010000204.1:0-5545 GCA_046727715.1 Thermodesulfobacteriota bacterium | reverse complement strand
ATCGTCACGAACGGCGAAGGGCGGGCACGGCCCGCGGCGCCGCGCTGAGCGTCAACGATCGCCGGAGATCGCGTCGCGCGCCGTCGCAGCCAGCTCGCGCCAGCGCTCGCGCCCGAGCAGCCGCAGCGCGGCCGCATAGGCGAGGACGCCACCCGCGACGAGAACCAGGAGGGCCAGCGGGCCCGGCGTTCCCGCGAGCGCGCGCCGCAGCGCATGCACCGCCGCCACCATGACGAGCGCGGCGCCCGCCGGCGGCCCGAGCGTGCCGGCGAGCTCCCGCACGGACACGTCGAGGAGGCGGAATGCGGCCGTGAGCGCCACCGTACCCGAGACGAGCGCCGCGAGCAGGAGAGCCGAGGCCGCGCCGGCGGGCCCGTAGGCCGTGAGGAACCACAGGCCGGCGGCGAGCGACGGCAGATGCACGACGGCGAGGCCCGGGATCCATCCCGGCCGGCCGGCGGCCTTGAAGACGTCCCCCGTGGTGGCCACGAGCGCGTTCACGAGGCCGAAGATCGCGAAGATCTGGAGCGGCGCCACCATGCCGGCCCAGCGTGGCGGGTAGAGCGTGGCGACGAGGACGGGGGCGACCATGAGCAGCCCCAGCGACGACGGCAGCCCGAGCGTGCTCACCGTGCGCAGCACCCGGAGATAGGCGGCCTTCAGGCGCGCCGGCTCGTCCCGCACCGCGACGTAGCTGGGAAACGCCACCTGGTTCACGGTCGTCCCGAGCGCCTGCGGTGGCAGGCGGCCCCAGCGGAAGGCCGTCCCGTACACGCCCAGCGCCTCGGCGCCGAGCCAGCGCCCGACGACGATGTTGTCGAGGTACGAGCCGAGCAGACCGAGCATGTTCCCCGCCACCATGTGCCGGCCGAAGCGCGCCATCTCGCGGAACCGCGCCCACGCGAAGCGCCCGAGCGGCTTCCACGGCGCGAGCCACCAGGCCGCCAGACCCGCAACCGTGGCGCGCGCCAGCTGGGCGCCGACGAGGGACCAGTACCCCGCCCCGCGCAGCGCGAGGACGATCCCGAAGACGCCCTCGGCCACCGCCGCGGCGATGGCGACCGTGGCCTTCGAGCGGAAGGCGAGCTCCTTGGAGATGACGGCGAGCGGCGCCACGGCGAGGCCGTTCAGCACGAAGGCGAGCGCCAGGACGCGCATGACCGGCACGACGTCCGGCCGCGCGAAGAGCGCGCCCGCGAGCGGCGCCGCGAGCACGGCCACGGCCGCCACACCGAGCCCCGTGACGGGCGTGCTCCAGGCGATGGTGGCCGCCGACTCCCGCACCGCGTCCTTCCGCGCCACGAACGCCGGCAGGAGCCCCGAGTCGTGGAACGGGCCGACGAAGGCGAGCAGCAGGTTGGCCATCGCGACGAGCCCGAAGTCCTGCGGCGAGAGGACGCGCGCGAGGAGCACGTTGCTCGTCATCGCGATCAGCTGCGTGGCGCCGAAGGAGAAGGCGATCCACGCTGCGCCGCGGGCGGCCCGGCGGCCGAGCGGGGGGGTCATGGATGTCGGGGCGGAGAGTGCGCCGGTCGCCAACGTGATGGACGCTAGCAGAGGGCCGCGGGGGTTACGAGGCGCGCGCGGCCGCGGCGGTGTGGTGGTGGGGCGACGCTAGACGAGTCGCCTGAACACGCCCTCCAGCTGCGCCGCCGTCGCATCCCAGGACAGACGCGAGGCCTGGGGACGGGCGCGGCGCGCCAGCGCCTCGCGCGCCGCCGGCGACGACAGGAGGACTCCGAGCGCATCGGCGAGCGCGGCATGATCCCCCGGCGGGACGAGGATGCCAGCGTCGCCGACGAGCTCGGGCGTGGCGCCGCTGTGGGTCGCCACCACGGGAAGGTCCATGGCGAGCGCCTCGAGCACGGGAAGCCCGCACGGCTCGGGGGCAAGCGAGGGGGACACGAAGACGTCGGCGGCGGCGAGCAGCCGCCTCACCTCGGCCGGTGCGAGCGCGCCGAGCAGCCGTACATCGGCGCCGGCCCCGCTGGCTGCCACACGCTCGGCGTACTGCGGCACCAGCGCCTCGATCTCGCGCCACATGGCGCCGCGTGCGCGCCCGGGACGCTCGTAGGCACCACCCACCTGCCCCGCCATCGCGACGACGGGCCGCAGGCCGCGCTCGGCCAGCAGGGCCGCGGCCGCGGCCAGCACGTGCTGGCCTTTCTCCGGTGCGACGCGGCCCACTGCCAGGACGAGCGGCCGATCACGTGCATCGAGCCGGTCCCGCCACAGTGCCACCTCGTCTCCCTCGAGCGCGGCGACCGCGGAGCGGCCCGGGAACGCCTTCAGGTCCACGCCGTTGCGCACGGTGAAGGTCCGCTCTGCGAGCCGGGGCTCCGCCGCGATCACGGCCTCGCGGACGTAGTCGCTCACCGTGGTGACCGCGTCGGCGTGAAGGAGACGCCGCGCGAGCTGCGGATGATCGTCCACCCAGACGGCGTGCAGCAGCGTGGCGAGGGCCATCCCCCGGGCGAGCAAGCGTGCGGGCAGCAGGTTCGCGAACTCGTGGGTCACCTGGATCGCCTGCACCTCGGCGCGCCGGAGCGCCTCGACCCCGCGCAGGAGGTGCCAGGGATGGTGGCGCCGAGAGGACCAGCGCGTCCGTGCCTGCGGCACGAGGCCGCGGAGCAACGGGTCGAGCCCGCCGGGGACGGCGACGACGTCGATGCCACCGGCCGTGGTGGCGGTGGCTTCCGCGCACGCCACCGTGACGGACGCGCCGCGGCGCCGCAGCGCCTGCGCCGTGCTCCAGACGACGGCGTCGAGTGAGGAGTAGGACGCGTCGGCACTCGGCAGGCGCGACTTCCACGAGCCCAGGAGGCCGACACGGAGTGCCGGAGCAGCTGCCTCCACCGCCGGTGCTGCTTGTGCGCCGGCCGGTTTTAACGTAGAAATCATCGAACCACATCAATTGTTACGCTGAAACCATGAAGGGTACAAGCAAAAGACGGCGCCCCGCCGGGCGGCCCCCGAAGTTCGCCGAGGCCCGCCGGCCCGTCACCGTGACGCTGCCCGAGCGGACGCTACGGCAGCTCGAAGCCCTCGACGCCGACCGCGCGCGCGCCATCGTCAAAGCGGCCGAGGCGACCGCGGCCGCAGGCGGCCGGGGGCAGTCGCCGTCCGTGCGCCTGGTCGAGGTGGAGCCCGGCACGGCGATCATCGTGGTCGGTCCGAGCCGGACACTCCGGCGCATGGAGCTCCTCCGGCTGGTCGAGGTGGCCCCCAGCCGCTACCTGCTCGCGCTCCCGCCGGGCACCCCGACCGAGTCGATCGAGGTCGCGCTCCTCGATGCGCTGGAGTCGCTCGCGCCGGACGAGACGGCCGAGCGGCTGCTGCTGAACGAGCTGCGTGCCGGGCTTCGCGACCTCCGTCACCGCCGCGTCATGTCGAAGGCGGAGATCATCTTCGTCGCCACCGAGCGCGGGGCCCGCCGGCGCGCGGCGGGCTGACGCACTTCGCCTCCCCCCGGCAGCCCGCGACCTCGACTCAGACCTCGAAGAAGTCGACCCCTTGTCCCTCAGCCGATGAGCGAGCGGGGCGAGCCAGTGCTCTCGGAGCTCTTGGTCGAGGCGACCATGGGTGCTCGGTCGGGGCACCAGTCAACGGGCTCGGGCATCGAACTCGGCGCCCGTGCGCCCAGCAATCCCGGCCCTGAAGGCATCCCGGTTGCGAAGCAACCCAAGGCCGGTCTCGAACTCCCGTAGCAGCTGGGCTTGGTCGTGTATCCCCACCAGCAGTTTGCGAATGAGGAAGTCATGCAGCGGGTTCCCGGTGCCCTCAATGACGCGGCATCGCAGGGCCTCGTGCACCACGGCGAGCGGACGGCAACACGGCCTCAAGCTGCGGCCACATGGTGGCCCGCTCGGCCTTCGTCAGGTCGCCGTCGGCGTCCATGCCGGGCCCTTCGTAGCGGATGCTCCGCCTGGTCTAAACAGTGGTCAGACTGGAGGGCGACCGCCAGCCGTGGAGCGGGTCAGGCTGTCTTGTTCTTCGACCCTCGCTTCCGTCCGAGCTTCTCCTCAATCGCCGCCGCCACGAAGCGCATGAGTACGATGTCGTGCGTCACGCAGTACAGCCTGAGGCGACGGTGAAGCTCCTTCGGGATGCGGGTCGCCAACTGCGTCCAGGGTTCTTCGGCCGTCGCCATCTATGCCGCCTTGTTCTTCGATCCCCGCGGCCGACCGGGACCACGCCGACGCCTGCGACGGCGGCGACCGTTCTTCGCGCGCCTCGCGGTAGAGACGCTGCCGAGCAACGACTGCATCGCAGAGCGCACTTCCTGCTGCACCAGGTCGCGGATCACCGTCAACAAGCTCTTCTGTCTCGGCATCGCCTCCTCCTTGCTGACGGCAAATACACGACTGCCAATGCCCAGGAAAGGCGGCAAGGCAGCCGTTTGCGGGGCCAGCTTCAGGGAAGCATCCTGGGGGTGCGGCGGCATCGACTCCGCGTTTTCCGTCAGCTTCCCGCTCGCCCTTTCTCCCGTCATCTGTTCACCGTTCTCACTGCGGCCAAAACTACGCCACATGCGGAAGCAGTCGGGTTCTCGTTGGCGATCGTCGCGGTAGTCGCGGCGATCACCAACACGACGTCAACGCCGATCGCCAAGACGTCGACCAGGACTGACGAGTACACCAGCAACGCGACGACGGTGGCGAAGGCCACCACCGCCAGCCCGGATGCGTGGGCGGCCGACCGTTTGCAACCACGCCGCCGCAGCGCCGGGGGTGCGCCTTCTCGGCGCGGACCGGACGACGGGGCGGCAGAAGGCCGTCCCATTGACACCCAGCCCGCGATACCACTTTCCATGACGACCAACCCAGACTAAGCCCGAGGATCATAGGAGGGGAAACGCGATGAAGGTGCTCACGTCCTATGGTTCCTGGGGGGTGGTTACTGGCGCCTCAGCCGGCATCGGCATGGCGTTCGCGCGCCGGCTCGCCGCCGAAGGACTCAACGTGGTGCTGGTCGCCCGTCGCGCGGATCGCCTGACCGCGCTCGCTGACGAACTCGTGCGGAGCCACGGGGTCCAGACGCGTGTCGTACCGGAGGACCTGTCGCGCGCCGGCGCTGCGGAGCGTGTCGTCGAGCGCACAGCCGGCCTTGAGGTGGGCATGCTGGTGAACAATGCGGGCTTGAGCGCGGTCGGCCGCTTCGATCTCGTGCCGCGTCTCAAGATCGTCGAGATGATCCAGGTGAACTGCGTCGCCGGCGCGACGCTCACGCATGCCTACCTGCCCTCGATGCGACAGCGCGCTCGCGGAGCGGTCATCGTCCTCGCATCCGTGGCCGGCTACCAGCCGCTCGGGTGTGCGGCGACCTACGGTGCAACCAAGGCGTTCGATCTCATGCTCGCCGAGGCGCTGTGGGCCGAGAACCGGGGCTGCGGTGTGGATGTGCTTGGCGTCTCGCCGGGCCCGGTCGAGACCGAATTTCAGGCAGTCGCGGGTGAGACACCGCATCCGGGCGTGACGCCAGAGAGTGTCGTCGACGAGGCGCTGGCGGCACTTGGACGGAAGCCCTCGGTGATAACGGGTGGTGC
>JBKPDC010000203.1:0-5889 GCA_046727715.1 Thermodesulfobacteriota bacterium | reverse complement strand
AGCTGCGGGCCAGCCGGGCAGTGCCTGGAGCACGTCGACCCGGCGCCGCCCCGGCGCGTGTGCGTCGATGGCGGATTCTGCGTGCAGGTGCAGTGTGGCGCCGACGCGCAGTGCCCCCGGGGGCAGGTCTGCGCGGCGCTCGGTGGGCTGAGCGCGTGCTGCGTGCCCTGCCCGTAGGCTAGATGTCGAGAGCATGACGACCTTCGACGCGTGGCTGGCGGGCGGCGAGCGCACCCCGGTGCACCTCGCCGGCCGCGACTGGCAGATCTTCGTCCGCACCGGCGGCGCCGGCGGGTGGTGCACGCTGCTGCACGGCTTTCCAACCTCGTCCCACGACTGGCACCGGGTCTGGGACATGCTGTGCACACGCCGGCGCGTCCTGGGCTTCGATTTCCTCGGCTTCGGCGATTCCGACAAGCCGGCCGACCACGACTATTCGATCCACGAGCAGGCCGACGTCACCCAGGCCCTCTGGCGCCTGCACGGGGTGCGCGAGACGGCGCTGATCGTCCACGACTACGGGGTATCGGTGGCGCAGGAGCTGCTGGCGCGCCTCGATGAGGGCCGTCTCGGGGTCGACGTGCCACTCGTCGTGTTTCTGAACGGAGGCCTGTACCCGGAGGTGCACCGCCCCCAGCCTGCACAGCTGGTCTTCCTCGATCCGATCCAGGGCCCGCAGCTCGGCCAGCTGATGACCGAGGAGACGTTCGCCCGGGGGCTGGCCCGGACGTTCTCGCCGTCGCATCAGCCGACGCGCGACGAGCTGCGGGAGCAGTGGCGCTCCGTGTGCCGCCGCGACGGCCACCTGATCGGCCACCGTCTGATCCAGTACATCCCCGACCGCCAGCGACACCGTGACCGCTGGGTCGGTGCCCTCGAGACGACGCGCGTCCCACGGCACTTCCTGTGGGGTGATCTCGACCCCGTGTCCGGCGCCCACATGGCCGATCGCATCGCCGAAGGGCTGCCCGGCGCCGACATCGCGCGCTTCTCCGACGTCGGCCACTGGCCCCAGCTCGAGGCTCCCGAGGCGGTCGTGACGCAGCTTCGGCGCATCCTGGCGAATGCATGACCGCTGCCGTCGTCGTCCGCCCGCTGCGCGAAGGCGATCTCGCCGCGGCGGACCGCATCTTCCGCCTCGCCTTCGGCACGTTCGTCGGCCTGCCCGATCCGCTGGCGTTCGCGGGCGACTCGGACTGGGTGCGCACGCGATGGCGCGCCGATCCGTCCATGGCCGTGGCGGCGGAGGTCTCCGGGGAGCTGGTCGGATCGAACTTCGCAACCTGCTGGGGCAGCGTCGGGTTCTTCGGACCGCTCACCGTGCGACCCGATCTCTGGAACCAGGGGATCGCCCAGCGAGTGCTGGAGGCGACGCTGCGGCTCTTCGACGCCGCAGGCGTCCAGCAGATCGGACTGTTCACCTTCTCGAACAGTCCGAAGCACGTTGCGCTCTACCAGCGGTTCGGGTTCTGGCCGCGCTTTCTCACCGCCGTGCTCGCAGGGCCTCCCGAAGGCGCGGCAAGAGACGCCGTGCGCTGGTCGATGCTCTCCCCCGATGAACGGCTGCGGCTGCTGGCCGCGGCGCGCGCGCTCACCGACGGCCTCCACCCCGGGCTCGACGTCACGCGCGAGATCCGTGCGATCGAGACGCAGCGCCTCGGTGACGTCGTCGTCCTGCCCGCCCGCGACGGCCTCGACGGGCTCGCCGTCTGCCACTGTGGCGCCGGGTCGGAGGCCGGCAGCGGTGCCTGCTACGTGAAGTTCGGCGCCGTCAGTCGGGGGCGCCATGCTCCGGAGCACTTCGCGGCGTTGCTCGACGCCTGCGCCGCCCTCGCCCGCGACCGTGGTCTCGAGCGCCTCGTGGCGGGGGTGAATACGGCACGCAGCAGCGCGTACCGCGAGCTCCTCGCCCGCCGCATGCGCATCGACATCCTGGGCGTCAGCATGCAGCGCGGCGGTGACCCCGCCTACGACCACCCGGACGGCTTCGTGATCGACGACTTGCGCTGAGCCGGGTGGACCCGGCCGATCCGCTCGCGCTAGTGCGACGTCGCAGAACCCCGCGTCGAGAACTCGCCGAACTCGGGTTTGGCGATGCGGATGAAATCGCGGTAGGCGACGTGCACCGTCTCGTGGTGGGTGCCTCCGCTGAAGACCGTCTCGGCCTCGCGCCCGAGCGCATCGTCCACCCACACGGGAACGCCGAAGAGCCCCCCGATCGGCGGGATGGCTCCGAGCTCGCACGCGGGGAACACCTCCGCGAACTCGGACTCGCTCGCCAGCCGGAGCTCCGGATCACCGACGAGTCCGCGGATCCGACCCAAGTCGAGACGGCGCGCCGCGGGGAGCACCGCGAGCATGAATCGGTCGGTCGAGCGGAGCACGATCACCTTCGCCACCTCGCTCGGCGGCACATGGTCCGCGGCCGCCAGCTCGGCCGCCGTCATGGCTGTCGGGTGGGTGTGGACCTCATACGGGATGTGGTTCCCGTCGAGCAGCCGCTGGAGGCTGGGCAGGATTGCCATGGTTCCGACCCTCCTCTCGTGGTTCAGCTGTTCAGCCTTTGCCGCCGGTGCGGCCCACGTGTCAACGCCCCTGTCCGCGCCGCGGGACGCAGCGGGAATACCGCCGGGGGACGTCTCACCCGCGCGACAGGCGAAACTCCCCGCGGGCGACGATGACCGCCGACCCACCGACCTCGATCTGCGGAACCTCGACAGTACCGCTCAGCCGGGCGTGCAACACGGACGGCCGGCCGACCTCCGCCCCCTGCTCGATGCGGATGGCTTGCCCCAGGCGCAGCCGGCCGTGACGCACCAGGTGCAGCGCGAGTGGACCCGCCGCAGAGCCGGTGGCCGGGTCCTCGGGGACGCCGCCGGCGGGCGCAAACATCCGGGTCTTCCAGCGCTCGCCCTCGCCCGCGAACACGTTCGTGCCGCCGGGCGACACCTGGGCAAGGCGGCCGAGGTCGGGGCGCACAGCCGCGACCGCCTCGCGCGACGGTAGCGCGACGTAGACATGCGCGATGCCGTTGTCGTAGCACTCCACGGGCAGCTCCGACTCCGGCACGCCGAGGGCGCCCAGCAGCTCGGCCGCTGCGGCGAACGTGGTGATGCGCGGCACGGGCTGCGTCATCCAGCCGAAGACCACGCGGGGTCCCTCGCGTTCGAGCCGCACCGGCACGAGCCCGACGCGGGTCTCGAGCACGACGTCGCGCAGCTGCGTGGCCTCGCCGACGACGAAGGCCGTCCCCAGCGTCGGGTGGCCGGCGAAGGGGACCTCGAGGCGCGGTGTGAAGATGCGTATCCGCGCGTGTCCGCCCGCCGCCGCGGGCAGCACGAACACGCTCTCCGAGAAGTTCATCTCGCGCGCCAGGGCCTGCATGAGCCCCTCGTCGAGATCGCGCGCGTCGGTGAAGACGGCGAGCTGGTTGCCGGTGAGCGGGCGGTCGGTGAAGACGTCGCAGACGACGTAGCGGAGCGGACGCATCCTCCCGATCCTTGCCTTCCGCCCGAAGCTCCAGCAAGGGGCGGCGCATCACGGGATCGCTGCGACGTATGCCAGCCCCGGCAGGTCCGCGGCCATCAGGTCGGGCCGGAAGTTGGGAGGAAAGCATCGCCGCAAGCCGCGACGGCCGAAGAGCGGCATCATCGCCGGTATCTGCCTCGCAAGGGGTTGGGCGAGCAGCCGGTAGAGGCGCCGCATCGCCGCGCGGCCGCCGGCGCCGAGCAGTGAGGCGATGAGGCCCACGTGACCCAGCTCGTCGCCGAGGATCTCGTCGAACAGACGACGGATGCGGTTCGCCACGGCGGGCTCGTGCGCGAACAGCTCGCGACCGCGGTTGCCGAGGACGCTGAACAACACGCAGCCGACCATCTCGGCCGCGCCGACCAGCGGCAGCTGCCAGCGACCCGGCGCTCGCACCATGAGGTGGATCATCCCCCGCGTGACCGCACCCGGTGGCTGCTGGGACACCTGAAGACCGAAGACCGCGACGACGTCGGCCAGGATGCGAGTGTGGTAGACCTCTTGAAGCTGCACGTGGAGCGCGACCGGATCGTTCGCGGATGCGGTCCGCCCGTAGAGCTCCGCCAGCCCGACGCCGAAGCGCTCCGCCTGGTTCGCCCGCGCGGTCGCCAGGAGCCAGAGCACGCGCGGCTCGAGTCCTGGCTCGGGCCGGCGGCGGTCGAGGTTGCGCAGAAAGGCGCCGCGGTCGATCGGGGTCGTCGAGCGCACCGGCGATTCGGCGAGGGCTCTGAAGAACGCCTCGCGGCGCGCCAGCGTCCGGCGGCCCGGATCCGGAGTACCGTCACGCGCCACGAGGAAGCGCAGGTAGCCGTCGTGATGCATGCGCACGACGTCACGCCTTCCCCTGCCCGGCGCGCCAGGCAGCGCGCAGGGCGAGCGCCGCCGCAAAAGCCACCACGAGCAGCACGACGCCGAACGGGAACGGCGGCAGCGTCTGCGCGACCGGCAGCGCCCCGCTGCCCACCAGCCACCAGCCTGCGGGGATCGTCGTCATCGAGCACCTCCTGCACGCGAACCCTACGGACGTGGCGGTACCGCCCACAATTGGCCGCGCGGCTCATTTTCGCTGGACCCTCCGGACCCCTACCGGAGGACCAGCCCCGTGGTACCAACGGGCTATTCCCGGGCGGGCCGGCGGCGAGCGATACTCCGGCGCGTGGCACACGAGGCGGTCAAGGTGCTCATCGTCGACGACCATCCCATCTTCCGGGACGGCCTGCGGCAGTGCCTCGAGGCGCGCCGCGGCCTGCGCGTCCTGGCGACCGCCAGCAGCGGCGACGAGATGTGGCGGGCCATGCGCGCGCACGGCCGTCCCCAGCTCGTGCTCATGGACGTCGAGCTGCCGGGTGAGAGCGGCATCGACCTGGCGCGGGCGCTCCACGAGCGCCACCCCGAGGTGCGCGTCGTGATGCTGACCGCGTTCTCCGACTCGGAGCGCGTCTTCGCGGCGCTGAAGGCTGGCGCCGTCGGCTATCTCCTGAAGAACGTTCCCCCGGACGAGATCTGCGCCACGGTCGAACGCGCCGCCGCCGGCGAGCCGATGCTGTCGGGCGAGATCGCCGGCCGCGTCCTGCGGGAGTTCGAGCGCGAGCGGCAGGAGGAGCGCTTCCGCGAGCAACTCTCGGCGCTGACCGCGCGCGAGGAGGAGATCCTGAAGCTGCTCGCCACCGGCGAGTCGAACCGCGAGATCGGCAAGCGCCTCTTCATCAGCGAGCAGACGGTCAAGAACCACGTCGCCAGCATCTTCCGCAAGCTGCAGGTGAACGACCGCACCAAGGCCGCGCTCCTCGCGGTGCGGCTCGGGCTCGGCGGGAAGACGCCGGCATGACGGAGCGCGAGCGCTCGGCGGTGCGTGCCGTGGTGATCGCGGCGGGGATCGCCGTGACCGTCGCCAGCGTCTTCGCCTTCCGGGGCGAGGACTGGCCGATCTACGTGGTCTTCGTCGTGCTCTGGTTCGTCCTCAACCCGCTGGCCGTGGAGGTGCTGCCCCGCATGCCGCTCCCGGTCGCCAACCTGGCGACCACCATCGGCTTCCTCTACATCGGCGGCGCCCCGATCATCGCCCTGCAGCTTGCGACGACACTGGTGATGGCCTGTGCACCGGGACTCACCCGGCAATGGCGCATGCTGGGCGGCGTCGAGCCACCCGACATCACCAACGCCGCCCTGTGGGCGGGGTGGGCGAACTTCACGCTCGGGCTCGGCGTGCGCTGGTGGGTCGCGTCGTCGCTCGTCGCCGGTGGCGACGTCACCGCGCACCCCGAGGTGATCCTGCTCGCGGAGCTGATCGCGTACGCGGGCCAGAGCGTGCTGTCCGTCCTGCCGATCTACTCGTTCGGTCCGCTTCCCGGCCTGCGCCCG
>JBKPDC010000202.1:0-5709 GCA_046727715.1 Thermodesulfobacteriota bacterium | reverse complement strand
ACCTCGGGCCGCACGCGGGGCGGCAGGAGCGCCGCGCCTGGGCGGCCGCAGTCGTGGCGGCGGCGGCGAGCAAGGAGCAGCGCCGCGCCGCGCGGGGTGCCGCGCCCGGCGGATCGGTCGGCGTGGCGTGCGCGGTGGTGTGCCAGGATGAGGCGGCGCAGATCGGAGCGTGCCTCGAGAGCGTCGCCTGGTGCGATGAGGTCGTCGTGGTGGACGGCGGATCGCGCGATGCGACCGTCGAGATCGCTCGCCAGCACACGCCGCGAGTGATCCACAACCCCTGGCCAGGGTACCGAGCCCAGAAGCAGGTGGCGCTCGAGGCTGCCACCGAGCCCTGGGTACTCAGCCTCGATGCCGACGAGCGCGTGACGCCCGAGCTGGCGACACAGATCCGCGCCGTGCTGGCGAGCGTCCCCGACGGCGTGGACGGCTTCGCCATCCCACGCCTGGTGCCGTACCTCGGCCGCTTCTGGTATCGCGGCGGCTGGTGGCCACGGCCGGTCGTCCGCCTGGTGCGCCGGACGCGCGCAGTGTGGGGGGGCGTGGACCCGCATGACCGGCTCGAGGTCCAGGGCGCCGTGCGGCGTCTGCACGCCCCGATCCTCCACTATACGTACTCCGACATCGCCGGCCATCTGCGCAGCGTCGGGCGCCTCACCACGGTGGCGGCCGCAGAGGTCCCCGCGGGTCACCGCGTCGGCCTCGCGCGGCTGCTCGGCGAGCCGCTGTGGCGCTTCGTGCGCGCTGGCGTCCTGCGCGGCGGGCTGCGGGAGGGACAGCCCGGGTTCTTCGTCGCCGCCACCGACGCATTCTACGTCTTTCTCCGCTGGGCCCGCGTGTGGGAGCGCGCGCGCCGCGTGTGATACGACCCGGTGGCGCGTGCGGTCGTCGGTGGTGATCGTCAACTGGAACGCGGGGGACACGCTCGCCGCGTGCGCTGGCAGCCTCGCGGCGGACGCGGCAGCGGGCTGCGAGGTGCTCGTGGTGGACAACGCGTCGAACGATGGCAGCGCTGCCGCGGCGGCCGCCTCGTTCCCGTGGCTCCGGGTCATCGAGGCGGGGGCGAACCTCGGCTTCGCCGCCGGGGCGAACCTGGGTGCCGGACACACCACGGGCGACGTGGTCGTGTTCCTCAACCCCGACGCGCGGGTGCTGCCGGGCGGACTCGCGACCCTGGTGGGCGCGCTGGCGGCGATCCCGGACGCCGGCATCGCCGGAGGCGGGCTGCTGAGCCCGGACGGGCGCTGGCAGCCGGGCGCGGCGCGGTTCGGTCCGCTGCGGCATCTGTTGCTCGACACGACGCTCGGGCGGCTGCCCGCGCGGTGGCGGCGGCGGCCCTACGTCGTCGACTGGGTGTACGGCACGTTCCTCGCTGTGCGCCGCGATCTCTTCCGCCGGCTCGGCGGCTTCGACCCGGCGTACTTCCTCTACGGCGAGGACATGGATCTCTGCCACCGCGCAGCGCAGCTTGGCGCGCGCACGCTTCACGTCCCCGGCGCGCGTGCCGTCCACGGCGCGAACGTGAGCGCCGCGCAGCGCTTCGGCGCCGGCCGCGAGGCCGAAGTGGTGAAGGGGGAGCTCCGCTTCTACGCGCGACGTCGCGGCCCCTGGGACCTGCGGCTCTTCCGCGCCGTCGCCGCCTGCAAGTTCGGGCTCAAGGCCGGTGTCGCGGCGGTCGTCGGCCGCTCCGTGACCGCCAGGACCTACGGGCGCGTCGTGCGCGCATGTCTGAGCGCCCCGGTGTGACGACGCGACTGGTGACCCTCGCTGTTCCGTGCCGGACTGACGAGCCGGCGCTGGGACGCACGCTGGCGGAGGCGTGGGCCAGCTGGCGAGCCGGGCCAGCCGGGTCCCACGCCCTCGAGCTGCTCGTGTGCCTGAACGGCGAGACGGGGGACGGCCGGGCACTCCGCGACCTGCGGGCGTTCGCCGCGGCGCACGACGTCGAGGCTGCGCTGATCGACCTCGAGGCGGGAGAGACGGCGGCGCACGTGCCGGTCGACCGACGACTCGTCGTGGCCGCGCTCTGCATGCGCCGGGCCGGCAAGGCGCTGGCATGGAACGTCCTGCGCCGCCTGGCCCGCGCCCCCGCGATGCTCTTCATGGACGCCGACGTGTCGATCGGACCCGGCGCCCTCCGCCTGCTGCTCGATGCGCTCGCGGACCACCCGCAGGCGGTGCTGGCGTCGGCGAAGACCACCTGCGCCGCACGCCCGACGTGGTTCGAGGCGGTGATGGCGGTGCCGTACGCGCTCGACTTTCCGAATCTGTCGCCCCAGCTCTACGCCGCACGAACCGACGCCCTGCCGGCCACGATGCCGGACAACCTGCTGGAACCCGAACGCTGGCTCGAGCTGACGGTGGGGGCCGAGCGCATCGTCCGCCCGCCCGATGCGCGCGTGGTGGTGCGGCTGCCGGCGACACTGCGAGACTTCTGGAGGCAGCGCGTCCGCATCGAGATGGCGAAGGTGCAGCTCGCCGCGGAGCATCCCCACCTCGCCGGACGCGGCACCGTGCAGCCCGGTATCGCCGACGCGCTGCGCCGGCTCGGTCCCGCCGATCTCGCCCGCCTCGGAGTCTACCTGGCGCTGCGGGAATCGGCGCACGCGGTGGCCAGGCGCCGGTACGCGCGTGGTCGCACGCGCGACGTCTGGCGTCAGTCCGGTTCGACCAAGCGCTGGGGGCCGTCGTGAGGGTGCTGTTCCTGCTCACCCGGCTGCCGGTGCCTCCCTGGCGCGGCGATCAGGTGCGTGCCTTTCACCACCTGCGCCAGCTCGCGCCCCGCCATGACGTCACCTGCTGCGCGCTCCTCGGTCGCGAGCCCCCGAGCGCGCTCCGCGCCGAGGTCGAGGCGCTCGGGGTACGGCTCGAGGTCGTCCGCGTCGACATCGTCGGGGCGGGGCCGGCCCTGGCGCGCGCCCTCCTGGGGGATGGCCGGCCGCTGCAGGTGCTGCTCTACGACCGTGCCCCCGCGCGCCGCCGCGTCGCCGCGCTGATCGCCGCGGGGGGCTTCGACGTCGTCCACGCCCAGCTCGTGCGCACGGCCTCCTACCTGCCGGACGCGGGTGGTCCGCCCGTCGTCCTCGATCTGATCGATGCGCTGTCGGCGAACCTGGCCCGGCGGGCGCAGCACGAGCGCGGGCCGCTGGCCCCGGTCGCGGCGTGGGAGGCGACGCGGCTGGCCAGGTTCGAGCGCCAGCTGGTGAACCGCGCAGCCCGATCGCTCGTCGTCTCGGCGGCCGAGCGCGATGCGCTCGGCGGAGGCCCGGGCGTCGCCGTGGTGGCAAACGGCGTCGACCTCGACATGTTCCCGTTCTCCGATCGGCCGCGACCGCCGGCCCGGCTGCTGTTCTTCGGCAACCTGGGCTACTTCCCGAACGTGGACGCCGCCCGCTGGCTGGCCGCGGAGATCTATCCCCGCGTGCGTGCCGAGATGCCGGCCGCGGAACTGCGGCTCGCCGGCGCGCGCCCGACGCGCGCGGTGCGGGCGCTGGCCCGCCTGCCCGGCGTCTCGCTGGCGGCCGCGGTGCCCACGATGGCCCCGGAAGTGGCGGCCGCCACGGTCGCCGTCGTCCCGATGCGAGCCGGGAGCGGCCTCCAGAACAAGGTCTTGGAGGCCATGGCGGTCGGCACCCCGGTGGTGGCGACCCCGGCCGCGGCGGCTGGACTGGACGTCCGGGTGGGAGAGCACCTGCTGGTCGGAGAGGACGCGATGTCCCTCGCCGAGTCCACGCTCACGCTGCTCCGAGACCCAGGGCGCGCGCGGGCCATGGTGGACGCCGCCCGCGCACTGGTGGCCCGTCGCTACCGCTGGGAGGACTCGGCCGCCGGGGTGGAACGCGCCTGGGAGGCGGCGGTGGGCAGCTGAGCCGGGCCCCGGCCCTCACGCGTCTCGCCTTGCACGCCATCTGCCTTTTGATATTGCGCGGGCGTGCACCGGCGTGACAGGGGGTGGCGGGTTCGCTGGGCCGTGCTGGCCGCCGGGGATATGCTCGCGGCCTTCCTCGCCTACCTGGCGGCCTTCATCCTGCGGGTCGTGGTGCCGCTGCCCCTCACCCAGGGGTACCTCCCGGCCGTGCGGTTCTCCGAGGTCAATCACCACTGGCCGGAGCTGCTGCTGGCGCAGCTCGCCACGCTCTACTTCCTCGGCCTGTACGAGACGCGCGCCGTGCTCAGCCCGCGGCCGCATCTCGCAGCGATCGCAGCCGCCGCGGCGCTCCAGGCCCTCATCCTCATCGCGGTCTACTTCTTCCGCCAGGACCTCGTTTTCCCGCGCTCGATCTTCGTGGTGTTCGCCTGCCTCAATGCGGCATTCCTCGTCGTCTGGCGGCTCGGTTGCTCGGCGCTGCTCGGGGGCTATCCCCGCCGGCGCGTGCTCGTGGTCGGGACCAACGCCGCGGCGGGGGAGGTGATCGAGGCCATCCGCGGCCAGCAGTGGCTCGGGCTCGACGTCGTGGGCATCGCGGTCAGCAGCCGCAATGGCACGCGCTCGTCCGCGCTCGAAGGCGTGCCCGTGCTCGGGCGCCGGGAGGAGCTGCCACTGCTCTGCGATCGACACGCCATCGACGAGGTCATCATCGCCTCCGACCCGTCCTGGCAGGACGAGCTGCTCGACGCCTTCAGTCGCGCGCCAGGGATGCGTTCGCGCGTCTCCGTCGTGCCGTCCCCCTTCGAGATCCTGATCGGCCGGCGCGAGACGCTCCGCCTGCACGACATCCCCCTCATCGAGGTCCTGGAGGACGTCCCGGGGGGGGCCGGCGCGCTCACCAAGCGGCTGTTCGACGCTGCGCTTGCCGGGATGCTGCTCATCGCCACCCTGCCCATCATGGCGCTGGTGGCGCTCGCCGTGCGGCTCTCGTCACGCGGCCCGGTAGTCTTCCGCCAGACGCGTGTCGGACGGAACGGGCAGCCGTTCACGATTCTCAAGTTCCGTACCATGCACGAGGAAGCGGAGGTGGAGACGGGCCCCGTGCTCGCCTCGCGGAACGACCCGCGTGTGACGCTGCTCGGGCGGCTCCTGCGCGCGACCCGGCTCGACGAGTTGCCGCAGCTCTGGAACGTGCTGCGCGGCGACATGAGCTTCGTCGGGCCGCGCCCGGAGCGGCCGGAGTTCGTGCACGACTACCAGCGGCACATCCAGGGCTACACCGAGCGCTTCAAGGTGCGACCGGGGCTCACCGGCTACGCGCAGGTGAACGGCGAGTATCACACCTCGGCGTCGACCAAGCTCAAGTACGACCTGGCCTACATCCACAATCGCTCGCTCTGGCTGGACCTGCGCATCCTCTCCGAGACCATGAAGGTGATGCTCACGCGTCGGGGCGTGTAGCGGGTGGGCCGGCCTGCCTCCCCGCCGCCGGCCGTCCGGCGGCTCGCCCACGTCTTGCTCGCGGGCCTGGCCGTCTCGGCGCCGCTGTCGATCAGCGGCATGCAGATCGCCATGGGTGGCCTGGGCGTCCTCGCGCTGGCGGGCATTCCGCTCGGCTGGGGCGTGGTGCGCGGGACGCCGCTCGACGGCGTGCTGGCGCTGTTCTTCGGAGTCTGCGCGCTCAGTACCCTGGCGAGCGGCCATCCGCTGGAGGCCGCCGGGTGGCTGCGTCCCCCGTGGCTCTTGTCGGCGTTCTTCGTGGTCTCGTGGTGGTTGCGCGACCGGGACCATGCCCGGCGCCTGGCGCTGCTCGTCGTCGCCGCGGGTGCGGTCGCCGGCGG
>JBKPDC010000201.1:0-26705 GCA_046727715.1 Thermodesulfobacteriota bacterium | reverse complement strand
AGGCAGATCGGAACTTCTTCGCCTCGGCGACGACCCGCGCGCAGGCGTCGGCGCACTGTTTGCAGATCGCGTGCTTCTCGGCGTGCTTGCGGCACTCCTGCTCGCAGTCCGTGCAGACGTCGATGCAGGGACCGAGAAACTGGCCCAGCCGCTGGGCGCCGAGCGTGGCGAGGCTGGCCACGGCCTCGCAGACCGGGATCATCTCCGACACGCTCTTCGCACATGCCGCGAGCGAGGTGTCGCCGGCGGCGAACATCGCCAGGCAGTGTGCCAGGCAGGTCTCGCCCTCGGCCACGCAGCCGTTCGCCGCGGCGATCAGCGCCTGCGGCCGAGGGCCGTGCTCCGCGTGCTCCTCCGCCGCCTGCGCCGGCGGCGCGGACAACCCGGTCACGAGCATCGTCCCCGCACTCCCCATCAGGAGATCACGACGACTCATCGGTCTCTCCACGACGCACCTCCACGGCCCGGGTAGCACGCCACCGGGCGGCGTTCCATCGGCGCCGTTCCGCGACTAGCGATTGCAGGTCTGCGCGGACGCGCCTGTCGTCGCGCCATGGCGTCCGAGGATCTGCCCGGCGCGGGCAGTGCCGGCGGCTACACGTATCAGCAGTACTTCACCCTCGTCGAGCTCGGGCTGCTGAACGAGGACGACAGGGTCGAGCTGCTCGCCTTCCCCGGCACGTCCGTCGCCGTCGACGACCTGCTCCCCGAGCTCGCGAGCGACTGAGCCGCGGGTTGCGGGGGCGCGCGCGCCTGCGCTACCACCCGCGCATGGCCCGACTGCCGTACGTCGATCCCGCCTCCGCAGCGCCCGAGGTGCGGGAGACGCTGGCGCGTCTGCCCGCCTCGCTCAACGTCTTTCGCATGATGGCGCACGCCGACACCTGCTTCCGGCCGCTGATCCAGCTCGGCACCGCCATCCTCGGGCGCCAGGCGCTGTCGCCGACCATCCGCGAGCTGGTGATTCTGCTCGTCGGACGGCGCTCGCCCGCGCCCTACGAGTGGACCCAGCACGTCCGCATCGCGCGCGCTGCGGGCGCCACCGAGGGGCAGATCGCCGCCGTCGAGCGCGGCGCGCTCGACGCCGAGTGCTTCGATCAGCCCGCCCGCGCCGCGCTCCGCGCCGCCGCCGAGTTGCTCGAGCGGCCCCGCCTCTCCGACGCCGCGTTCGCGGAGCTCGAGCGCCACTTCCCGGCGCGCGAGATCGTCGAGCTGCTCATCACCGTCGGGTACTACATGATGCTCGCCCGCCTGCTCGAGTCGACCGCCGTCGACCTCGATCAGCCGGTCGGCACCGCGATCGTCGACGTCATCCGGTGACGCCGCGCGCGCGCTTCGTCGTCGCCAACCGCCTCCGGCACCATCTCCTGGAATGGCGGCGGGAGCGGGAGGAGCGGCCCCGGCGGCCCTGGGCCGCGGGGGCGGGGGCAGGGGCCCCCGAGCTTCCCGTCCGTCGCGAACGCCCGGTACTCCTCTTGCTCCACGGCTTCCTCGAACACGCGCACACCTGGGACCTGGCCGCCCCCCGGCTCGCCGCCGCCGGCTGGCACGTCTTCGCGCTCGACTGGCGCGGCCACGGTGACTCCGGGTGGGTGGGCAGCGGGGGCTACTATCACTTCGCCGACTACGCCGCCGACCTGGCGTTCCTGGTCCGCGCGCTCGGCGGCCGCGCGGTGCTCGTCGGCCACTCGATGGGCGCGACCGCCGCGATGAGCTACGCCGGAGTCGAACCCGACCGCGTGCCGGCTCTCGTGCTGGTCGACGCGCTCGGCCCGCCCGACCTGGAGAGCCATGGCGCCCCGGAGCGCTATCAGGCCTGGATCGCCGACCTCGAACGCGCGGGGCAGCGGGTACGCCGGCGGTTCCAGCTCGACGACGCGGCGGCGCGGCTGCGCGAACGCTTTCCCCGCTTCTCGCCGGCGGTCGCGCGGCACATGGCGGAGCACGGCTCCCGTTGCGTGGACGGCGGGCGCGAGTGGAAGTTCGATCCGCTGCACCAGACCACCTCGCCAATCCCGTTCTCACGCGCCCGCGCTCTGCCCGTCTGGCGGCGGATCATCGGTCCGGTCCTCTACGTCGAGGGAGCGGAGAGCCCGCTGCGCCTCGACCCCGACGACCAGGCGGAGCGCCTCGCGACGCTCCGCGCGCGGCGGGTCACCGTGCCCGGCGCCGGCCACCATCCCCACCTGGAGCAGCCCGAGGCGTTCGCCCGCCTCGTGCTCGAGTTCCTCGGAGGCGTGTCATGCGCGGACTGATGATGGACTGGCAGCTCACCATCCGCTCGCTCGTCGAGCGGGCGGCGCGGCTCTTCCCGCACAAGGAGATCGTCACGCGGATCCCGGGCGGGCTGCACCGCTACACCTACGCCGACCTCGCGCGACGGCTCGGCCGCCTCGCCAACGCGCTCGCGGCGCTCGGCGTGCGACCGGGCGATCGTGTCGGCACGTTCGCCTGGAACACCTACCGGCACCTCGAGCTCTATCTCGCGGTGCCGTCGAGCGGTGCGGTGCTGCACACGGTGAACATCCGGCTCTTCCCGGACCAGATCACCTACATCATCAACCACGCCGCCGACGCCGTCCTCTTCGTGGACGAGTCGCTCACAGCCCTGCTCGAGCCGCACGCGGCCGAGCTCGGGACGGTGCGGGCGTTCGTCGTCATGGGTGACGGCGCGCTGGCCGACACACGCCTGGCGCCCGTGTACCGCTACGAGGACCTCCTGGCGGCGGCTCCAGAGTCGTTCGACTGGCCGGCGCTCGACGAGCACCAGGCCGCCGGCATGTGCTACACGTCGGGCACCACCGGCCATCCGAAGGGCGTCCTCTACAGCCACCGCGCGCTGGTGCTCCAGTGCTTCGCGCAGGCCATGGCCGACGCCTTCGGGCTGAGTGAAGCCGACCGCGTCCTGTCCGTCGTGCCGATGTTCCACGCCAACGCGTGGGGATTGCCCTTCAGCGCGACCATGGTCGGCGCGTCGCAGGTCTATCCCGGCGTGCAGCCGACGCCGCGCGACGTGGCGCAGCTGATCCAGGACTTGCGCGTCACCCTGACCGCCGGCGTGCCGACGGTGCTCCTCGGGCTCCTCCAGGTGCTCGAGCAGGAAGCCTTCGACCTCTCGAGCCTGCGCGCCGTGCCGTGCGGCGGCTCCGCCGTGCCCGAGAGCCTGCTGGCGCGCTTCGATGCGCTCGGCATCAACGTGATCCAGGCGTGGGGCATGACCGAGACCGCCCCGCTCGCCACGGTCTCACGCCCGCGCAGCACCATGGCGGACTGGGCGCCGGAGCGCGTGCGCGCGGTGCGGGCGAAGCAGGGCATGCCGCTTCCGGGCGTGGAGACCCGCGTCGTCGGCGACACCGGAGCGCCGCTGCCCTGGGACGGCACGAGCGTGGGCGAGCTCGAGGTGCGCGGACCGTGGATCGCGGCCGCGTACTACGAAGATCCGCGCTCGGCGGACGCGTTCCATGACGGCTGGTTCCGCACCGGCGACGTGGTGACGATCGACTCGGACGGCTACGTGCAGATCACCGACCGTGCCAAGGACGTGATCAAGAGCGGTGGCGAGTGGATCTCGAGCGTCGAGCTGGAGAACCTCATCGTCGGTCACCCCGGCGTGCTCGAAGCGGCGGTCATCGGCCTCCCGCACGAACGCTGGCAGGAGCGGCCGCTCGCCTGCGTCGTCCCGAAGCTGGGTCAGACGCTCACGCGCGAGGCCATCCTCGACTACCTCGCCCCGCGTGTGGCCAGGTGGTGGCTGCCCGACGACGTGGTGTTCGTCGACAGCCTGCCCAAGACCAGCGTCGGCAAGCTCGCCAAGCGCGCGCTGCGCGAGCGCTTCGCGGGCCATCGCTGGCCGAAAACCTGAGTGGCGCTCAGGATGCGGTCGCGGCGAGGATCGCGATCGCGTATGCGGCGCGGACCTGGTCGCCCACGCGATGCGTACCGAGGCCGAGGGCATCGTCGTCGACCGACGCCACGTAAGCCGTCCGGATCGTCTCGACGTCCTCCGGGCGCGGGAACGAGCGCTCCAGCAAGCCCTCGAGCTCGAACTCGAGGCGGTAGAAGGTGGCCTCGGGCTTGCCCAGCCCGCCGGCCGCGAAGAGGGCGCGGAGATCGGCGAGCGTGAGCGCGCGTACGTGCGAGGGATCGCGCAGGATCTCGATGCGATCGAAGGCCGCCGCCTTCGCCGGATCCGGGGATGCCGTCAGATCGCACACGACGACGCGCCCGCCCGGCCGGCACACGCGCCGCATCTCGGCGAGGACTACCGCCGGGTGCTCGAGGTGGTGGAACGCGAAGCGCGACTCGACGATCGAGAAGGTGGCATCCTCCCACGGCAGCCGCGTGACATCGCCTTCCACAAACGTGACGTTCGTGAGCCCGGCCCGGGCCGCCAGCTCGCGCCCCCGGGCGAGCATGGCCGGCGTCACGTCGATGCCGGTCGCGTGCCGTGCAACGCGCGCGAAGGCGCAGACGACGAGGCCCGGGCCGCACGCGACATCGAGCACCGTGTCGTCGGGGCCGGCGCCGCTCGCCTGCACCAGGAGGCGCAGTGCGGCCTCGTCGCGGATGCCGGGGGCGGTCGAGAACGGCACCGCCTGGCGCGTGAACTGGTCGAGGATGCGATCGCGATGCGACGCCATCTCATCATCCGTGAACACGGTGCCAGGCGAGCGCGTCGTCCAGCCGATCGTTGCCCCAGAACAGCTCGCCGCGACTGAAGAACGACGGCGCCCCGAAGATGCCGAGGGCCATCGCCTGCTCGGTGCGTTGCTTCAGGCGGTCCTTGTTCTGCGGCGTCTGGGCGGCGTCGAGCAACGCACGCGCGTCGACGCCGAGGCCGTCCAGCAGCTCGCTCACGACGGCTGCGTCGGCGATGTCCCGGTCGTCGGCGAAGTTGGCGCGGTAGATCGCGCGCACGAAGTCGGGTCCCCAGGGCTCGTCGGCGCCGAGCAACGCCACCCGGGCCGCGAGCAGCCCGCTGCGCGGGAAGCGTGAAGGCCGCCGCAGGGGCACGCCGTGCGCGGCGCACACGCGCTCGATATCGCGCCACATGTAGCGGCCCTTCACCGGATAGACGTTGAACGGCGAGTCGTTCCACCCCTGCGCGGCGAAGACGGGTCCCAGGAGGAAGGGCTTCCAGGCCAGGGGGACGCCGGCGACCCGCGCGGCGGCCTCGATGCGCATCGCGGCGGGGTAGGAGTAGGTGCTGGCGAACTCGAACCAGAATTCGAGCGGCGTCACGTCGCCGTGGCTACGCGAGCCGCGCGGCCCGCGCAAGGTGCCGGGCGGCGGTCGTCAGCAAACGATGTTGAGGGTGGTGGTAGTCGTGCTCGTCGTGGTCGTGGTGACGCCGCCGCTGAGAGTCGTCGTGGTGATGGACGACGTCGACGTGGTCGACGTCACCGTGGTCGTGGTCTCGCACGACAGGCTCTCCTGGTCGTCGGTGTCGCATTCACCCGCATTGATCTTGCAGCAGGCGAAGTAGTCGGGGTTGAGCCCTTGCGGGTTGTTGCTGTCGAAGTTGGTGTCTGCGCCGGGCGCACAGAAGCTGCGCAGGGACGAGCACTGGGCGTTGCGACAGGCGCGCTGGCACTTCGGCAGCGCCCCGGTGGCGCGGCCGCAGCTGCGACTGCAGTCCGAATAGCAGCCCCCGGCGACCCGCTTGATGCAGGCCTGCTGGCAGCTGGAGCCCTCAGGGGAGGGGGGGACGGGTGCGCCTGTCGTCGAGGTGGTGGTCGTCGTGGTCGTCGTCGTCGTGCTCGTGGTCTCCTGCGCCGCCGTCACGGGGGTCGTCGTCGTGGTGGTGCTCACCGTCGTGCTGGTGGTCGTCACGCTCGTGGTCGTCGTCGTGCTCGTCGTGGTCGTCGTCGTGGTCGTCGTCGTGGTGGTCGTGGTCGGGGCTCCGCAGAAGCATGTCTCGTCTCGGAGGCACTGGAGGCGCGCCCTGTTCGCGGCCCGCACCGCGCGCCGCCCACACTGGCGCCGCGCCTGCGCCTTGAACGTCGTCCAGGAACGACCGATGGAGATCACGCGCGTCCGGCCGCACTTGTTCAGCGCCCTGATCGTGAGAGTGCAGCTCCCCGGCCTCCCCGGCGCCAGCTCCGCGCAGATTCCGTACTGGACGTTGAAGAGGTGTGTGCGGGCCGTTCGTGCGTCGATCAGGGTTTCCGCGGCGGCGCAGTCTTCCACGAGGGAGAGCGTACGGTCGTAGCAGTCGCGACAGGCCTCCGCGTCCTTGCACTTGAAGGCAGAGGCATCCGGCGGCGCCCCCAGCAGCCACCCGCACGCCAGGACGGCGATCAGCACCCCGCTCCGGACCCGCACTTCCTTCGCTGCTACACGCGGCACCGCCGGGCGTCAACCGCGACGGGGCTGGCGTTCCCGTCCGGGCTCGCTCAGGCGGCGGGTGTCCGGCGCAGCACCCGGCGCAGCTCGTGCATCCCCTGGAACATCGCCGGGACGTCGATCGGCTCGTCCCACGGTTCGCCCCGCAGCTCGCGATAGGCGCGCTCCACCGTGAAGAGGATACGCTCGGGCTCCGTCCAACCCGCATACGGCCCGGGGTCGATGTGTTTCGCGGCCTCGAGCGCCGGCACGCCGTCGGCGAAGGCGCGTGCCGCCGCGCCGTAGACGTACTCGAGGTACGCCTTCATCTCGCGCGGCCCCTCGAGGCCGCACAGCGGCCCGTGTCCGGGCACGATCACGACCGGGTCGAGCGCGACGATCGTGTCCAGGGCGCGCACCCACTGCGCCTGTGTCCCCTCCCAGCCGATCGGCGTGCAGAGCCGGAACAGCACATCGCCCGTGAACACGATGCGCTCGCGCGGGAGGTGGACCAGCAGGTCGCCCGCCGTGTGCGCGGGCCCGACCCAGACGAGGTGCACGGCGACGCCACCCTGGTCGAGCTCGAGGCGGTCGTCCACGAGGGTGGTCGGCGGCCGCAGCTCGATGCCGGTGAAATCCCAGGCGGCGAGCTGCGCCGCGAGGTGGGCGATCGCCGGGTTGCCGCTGGCGGTGGCGTTGCGCAGCGCCTGCATCGCCTCCGGGTTCTCGAGCGCGAACTGCTCGGCGCACCGGCGGTGACCGATGATCTCGGCGTCGGGGAAGAGCTGGTTGCCCCAGCAGTGGTCGCCGTTGCGGTGCGTGTTGACGACGCGGCGCGCAGGACCTTCCCACACCCGCGCGTAGGTGGCGATCATCTCGCGCGTATGGGGCAGGTCCCAGAACGTGTCCACCACCAGCCCGCCGCCGCGGTTCACGAGCCCGGAGTTGCTGGTGCCGAGCCCTTTCTCCTCCTGGAGGCAGGCGTACACCGACGGGGCCAGCTCGACGAGGTCCATGCGCCGGGCCGTAGCACCGGCGTGCGACCCGTCGCAATCCGCCTCTTCCGTCGCCCACCCGGATCGTAGTACGAGCGCGGTATGAAATTCGGGCTGATGTACGCCAACGCCGGGCCGTTCGCGTTCCCGGAGATGCTGACCCACCTCGCGACGACGGCTGAACGGTGCGGCGTCGAGTCGATCTGGGCAGTCGAGCACGTCGTCATCCCGGTGGGGTACGAGTCGACGTACCCCTACGATCCCTCGGGCAAGATTCCGGCGCCGGAGCAGCTCCCGATGCCGGACCCGCTGATCGCGCTCGCCTACGCCGCAGCGGTGACGAAGACGCTTCGGCTCGCCACCGGGATCCTCATCCTGCCGCAGCGCCACCCGATCTACGTCGCGAAGGAGGTGGCCAGCCTCGACGTCCTCTCGGGCGGGCGGGTGATCCTCGGCATCGGCATCGGCTGGCTCGCGGAGGAGTTCCAGGCCCTCGGCATCCCCTTCGCCGAGCGGGCCGCACGCACGGCCGAGATGGTGCGGGCCATGCGGTCGCTCTGGAAGCCCGAGCCGGAACCGTTCACGGGCAAGTTCTTCCGCTGGGGGTTGCTCGAGTCGCACCCGAAGCCCGTGCAGCAGCCCGGCGTGCCCATCGTCGTCGGGGGCCACAGCGAGCTGGCCGCGCGTCGCGCGGCACGCTACGGGGACGGGTTCTTCCCGGGCGTGACCGACGACGACAAGCTCACCTGGCTCCTCGGCGTCATGCGTGACGAGTGCGCGAAACTGGGGCGCGACCCGAACACCATCGAGGTGACCGCGGGGCGGGCCGTGCCGGACGTGGACGGCGTGAAGCGGCTCCGCGACCTCGGGGTGTCGCGCTTCATGGTCCCGCCGCCGGCTTTCGACCCCGACGGCATCACCGAGGGACTCGAGCGCCTGGGTGGGCTGATCGCGAAGGTACAGCGGTAGCGTCGCCCTCCGGGATCCCCCCCCTGCGGCAACCGGCAGCGCGGGCGGTGCAGTCGCCCATCGCCGTCGAGCGGATGCCAAGTGGCCGTCGCGGTCGAAGGAGAAGTGGCCCTTTGCGATGGCCAGCCGACTCGTGTTCATACCGAGCCATGCCGATCCCGCTGCCCGCAACGACCGAGTCAGCCGACGAGGCCGCGCGTTTCGTACGCGCGTTCGCCGAGTTCTGGGATCGACCGACGCTGGAGCGCTTCCGCGCCCTGATGCACCCGGAGGTGCGGTTGATCCAGCCGCTCGCGCCGCCCGCACACGGCATCGAGGAGGCGGCGGTCTGGTTCCTCGGAATCCAGGACCTGCTGCCCGACATCCGCATCGCGGTCCAGAGCTGGAGCGGCACCTCGGAGGCCCTCTTCATCGAGTGGACGGCCACCGCGACGTTCGGCGGCCGGCCGGTGCGATGGAACGCCGTCGATCGCTTTCGGCTCGACGGCGGCCTCGCGCGCGAGCGCATCGCCTACTTCGACGCGCTACCGCTCGTCGGCACCATCCTGACGCGCCCGGCGGGCTGGCCGCATGTGCTCCGGACACGCTTCGCCCCGCGCCGTGCGGCAGCGGCCGGCTGAGGGTCGGGTGGCGCCGACCTGGCGCGCAATCCGCGCGGGACCACCATCGGGTTCACGGTGAACTTCCTGGCCCCGGCGCGCGGGCTGGACCTCGTCGCGGAGGCACGCGTCGTACAGCGCGGCCGGACGATCTCGGTCGGCGAGGTCGGTCACCGCGGCCGACGGCCGTGCGGCCGCGCGCGCGCTCGTCACGTACAAGCTCGATCAGGGCGAATGAGCCAGGGACGTGGACCTGGCGGCGCCTCTCCTCCGCCGGTAGAGAGCCCTGCATGCCGGAGGGGATTCGCTGTGCGTGGGCGGGCACGACCGATCCGCTCTATCTCGCCTACCATGACGAGGAGTGGGGCGTCCCGCTGCACGACGACCGCAAGCTCTTCGAGTTCATCGTCCTCGAAGGGGCGCAAGCGGGACTCAGCTGGCGAACGATCCTCGGCAAGCGTGCGCGCTACCGGCAGGTCTTCGCCCGCTTCGACCCGCGGCGCGTCGCGCGCTTCGGTGCGCGCGACGTGACGCGCCTGCTGGCCGACACCGGCATCGTCCGCAACCGCCTGAAGGTCACCGCGGCCATCGACAACGCGCGGGCGGTCCTCGCCGTGCAGCGCGAGTTGGGTAGCCTCGATCAGCACCTGTGGTCGTTCGTCGGTGGCAAGCCGATCCAGAATCGCTGGCGCACGATCCGCGACGTGCCGGCGAAGACGGCGGAGGCCGAGGCGATGTCGCGCGACCTCGTGAAGCGCGGGTTCCGCTTCGTCGGCCCGACGATCTGCTACGCCTTCATGCAGGCGACCGGCATGGTGAACGACCACACCGTGAACTGCTTCCGCCACCGGCAGCTCGCCCGGGAGCGTTGACCGTGGACCCGCTGTGGTACTTCGCGTACGGCAGCAACCTCTGCCGCGCGACCTTCGTCGAGCGACGCGGCATGCGCCCGCTCGACGTACGACGGGCGCGTCTGGACGGGCATCGCCTCACGTTCGGCCTCCCCGTCGGCCCCGGCGAGCGCGGCGTGGCGAATCTCGCCGTCGATCCGGCGGCGACGACATGGGGCGTCTGCTATCTCCTGGACCCGGCCGCCTGCGAGCACCTCGACCGGACCGAGGGCGTTCATCGTGGATACTACCGTCGGCTGGATGTCACCGTCACGGCGGACGACGGTGCCCGCCTCGCGGCCTTCACCTACCAGGGTGCGATGACGGCGACGGGCCGGAAGCCGTCGGCGCGCTACCTCGCCCTGCTGCTCGCGGGCGCCCGTGAGCACGGGCTACCGGTCGAGTGGATCCGACACCTCGAGGGGCTCGAGCTGGCGGTGGACGAACGGCTCGGGACGGGCTGAGCAGCCACGCATGCAGATCAGAGAAGATGGGCGTAGTGCCGGGAGCCGGCCACCCGACTTGCCGCGCCGCTCAGGCCCTGAGCGGCGGTCTCATCCCGTCGTGGCGCGGCAGACCGTCCGCCAGCTTCACCCACGACAGCGCCGTCGCCACCTGCGTGTGGTCCTCGGGGACGACGCTCTCCGGATCGTCCAGGCTGCACACGGTCACATCCAGCTCATCGGGGCTCGCACGCAGCTGGAAGGTGAGCGGCGTACCACACCGGCCGCAGAACGTGCGCGTGGCCCGGTCGGACGACGCGATCCGCGCCGGCGCACCGGCAACGATGGCAAAATCTGCGCTGCGGAAGGTCGCCCAGGTGACGAACGGGGCCGCGCTCAGCCGCCGGCAGATCGTGCAGTGACAATGTGTCACGTCGTACGGCGCCCCCGTCGCGCGGTAGCGCACCGCGCCGCAGAAGCACCCGCCCTCGTGGACGCGGCTCACCGGCGCTCCAGCGCCCGCTCGACCCAGCGGCGATAGCTGTCGTAGGGCAGCGCGCCCGGCAGCGGAACGTCGTTGCCGGCCATCTGCGCGGCGGGGACGCCCGTGAGCCCGAGCGAGACGGCCTCGTTGTGTTCCCGGACCACCTCCTCGACCAGCGCCGGATCGCCGGCGCGCGCGAACTCCGGAGCCGGCAGCCCGGCATCGTCCCACAGGGCGACGAGCGTCCGAGCGTCGGTGATGTCCTGGTTCTCCCCGAAGTAGGCCCGGAGCAGGCGTTCGTGCATGCGCTGGAAGGCGTCCGCGCCGAACGACGCGGCCGCCTTGGCAACGAGATGCGGTGGCATGCTGTGCGACGGCGGCCCGGCGTCGCTCTCCCACGGCCGGAAGGCGGGCGCGTCGGGCTCGGCGGCCGGCCGCGCCCAGGTCCGCGTGTAGGTGCGGAATTCGTCGAGCGTGCGGGTCCGGTTGGGATAGGGCCGCAGGAGGTAGCTGCGCCACTCGACGGCGACGCGGTCGCCGAACTCGTCGCGCAGCCGATGCAGCCGGGTAGCCGCGACGTAGCACCACGGGCACAGGTAGTCGGACCACACGATGAGCCGCACGGGCGCGTCCATCACGGTTCCACCATGGGCCGCTCCTGGCACACCCAGAGCGGCGAGCGGGCGTGGTCGATGAAGCGGCGTTCGTCCTGATAGAGCTCCTGCGCCGCCGCGCGGCCCTCCGCAGAGGCGGTGGCCGCCGCCAGGTCGTCGAGGCTGTCCCACCACAGCTCGGCGACGCCGTCGAAGGCGTCGGGGGCGCCGCGGCTCTCGGCCAGCGCCGCGTTCATCGGGTGCTCGAGCGTGTGGCTCTGCACGTAGCGCCGGATGCGCAGCACGCCCGCGTGCCCGCGCACCAGCGGTCCGTGCGTCTCCCGCCAGTAGCGCTGGAACTCCGCGCGCGACAGATGCGGCAGCCGGCGGCAGCAGAAGACGAGCTTCACCATCAGTCCTCCACCCCCTCCTCGCTAGCAGGAGGGGCGGGCACTGTCACGCTCCTGCAACGTCGCTGGCGGGGCGGGGCCACCGGCCCGCCCTCGACCGCCCGCGGACGATGTGGCATGGCGCGTGAGCGATGTCCGTCGACCTCCTTCCAGCGTTGCGCCGGCGCGTCGGCGACGCGATCCGCGACGCCTACGGCGACGAGGCTGCGGCCGTCGATCCCGCCATCCATCGCTCCGCCCACGCCGACTACCAGGCCGACGCGGCCCTCGCCCTCGCGCGCATGCAGAAGCGCAGCCCGCGGGATGTCGCGACGACGTTGGCCCGGCACCTCCCGCCGGACGACGTGATCGCCGAGGCGGTGGTGTCGGGGCCGGGATTCTTGAACCTCACGCTGCGCGCCGGGCACGTCGCCGCCGAGCTCGGGCGTATGCTCGCCGATGTGCGCCTGGGCGTTTCCCCCGCGTCCCCGCTTGAGACGGTGGTCGTGGACTACTCGGCACCCAATGTCGCCAAGGAGATGCACGTCGGCCATCTGCGCAGCACGATCATCGGTGACGCCATCGTGCGGCTCCTCGAGTTCCAGGGTCACCGTGTCATCCGGCAGAACCACGTCGGCGACTGGGGTACCCCGTTCGGCATGCTCATCGAGCACCTGCTGGACGAGCGCGCCGCGGGACGCGACAGTACCGTGCGCGAGCTGGTCGGGTTCTATCAGGCCGCCCGCGCACGCTTCGAAGCCGATCCCGCGTTCGCCGAGCGCACGCGCCGTCGCGTCGTGCTCCTCCAGGGCGGAGACCAGGAGACGCTCGCGCTCTGGCGCCGACTGATCGACCTGTCGGTCGAGCACTTCTCGACGCTCTACGAGCAGCTCGGCGTCACGCTGCGCCCGGAGGACGTCGCCGGCGAGAGCCGCTACAATGCCGACCTACCGGCCGTCGTGGCCGACCTCGAGCGGGCCGGGCTCGCCCGGCCCAGCGCCGGGGCCATCTGCGTGTTCCTCCCGGGTTTCACGGGCCGCGACGGCGAGCCCGTGCCGCTGATGATCCGCAAACAGGATGGCGGTTACACGTACGCGACGACCGACCTGGCAGCGCTCCGCTACCGGGTGCAGACCCTGGGTGCCCGCCGGGTGATCTACGTCGTCGGCCAGGAACAGTCCCAGCACCTGGCCATGGTCTTCCAGAGCGCGCGCCTTGCCGGCTGGGTGGACGAAGGCGTGCGGCTCGAGCACGTGGCGTTCGGGGCGATCCTGGGACGCGACAGGAAGCGGCTCAAGACCCGTGCCGGCAACTCCATCCGCCTTTCGGAGCTGCTCGACGAGGCGGTCGAGCGTGCCGCGCGCGTCGTGGAGGAGAAGTCGCCCGACCTGGACCCCGACACGCGGGCGCGCATCGCCGCCGCGGTCGGCATCGGCGCCGTGAAGTACGGCGATCTCGCGAGCGACCGCGTCAAGGACTACGTCTTCGACTGGGACCGCATGCTCGCCCTCGACGGCAACACGGCGCCCTACCTCATGTATGCCCATACCCGCATCCGCTCGATCCTGCGCAAGGGTGCAACGTCGGAGGCTGAGGCCGCCTCCGGCGCGATCCGGATCGAGAATGCCGCCGAGCGCGCCCTCGCCTTCGAGCTGCTCGAGTTCCCGAGCGCCGTCGAAAGGACCGCCGAGACGCTCCAGCCGCACCGCGTCTGCGGCAGCCTCTATGCCATCGCCACCGCGTTCATGACGTTCTACGAGCGCTGTCCCGTCCTCCGCGCGCAGGAACCGGCGCGCGTGTCGCGTCTCGCCCTCAGCGCCCTGACGGCCCGCGTGCTGGTGCGCGGCCTCGACCTCCTCGGCATCGAGGCGCCCGAGCAGCTGTGAGCCGTCCGCACCGGATCGCAACCCCACGGTTGCTGCTCCGTCCGCTCACCGGAGCCGATCAGACGGCCTTTCACTCCATCAACACCGACCCGGCGGTGCGTCGCTACCTGTTCGACGATCGGGTGCTCGCGCCCGACGACTCCGCCGCCATGCTGGCGCACAGCAGGGCGCTCCTCGATCGCGACGGGCACGGGCTCTTCGGCGTCGCACTCGGCGCCGACGAAGCGCTCGTCGGATGGGCGGGCTATCTCCTCTGCCACGAGCCGCCGCAGCTGGAGATCGCCTACGCGCTGCTGCCGTCGCACTGGGGACGCGGCATCGCCGTCGAGGCCTCCCGGGGCGTCATGACCTGGAGCGCGCGACACCTCAGGATGCATGCCTTCCACGCCAGCACCGATGCACCGAACCTGGCATCGATCCGCGTGCTCGAGAAGCTCGGCTTCTGCGAGACCCGGCGCACGGCCGCGCTGGTGCACTACGTGCTCGAGGCGGCTCGCCTCGATCAGTCGGGCGTCGTCTGCGTGGTGGCGGGCTGACGCTACGGCGCGGGCGTCCCGCTCGCCGGCTGCACCCAGAACCGGCCCGGTCCGAGGTCGCGCTTCCGCTCGGCGTACTTGCACGCGTCCTTCGGGTGCAGCAGGCCTTCCGCGGTGTAGAGCGCGACCGTCGCCCCGTAGTTCGCCATCAAGCGGTACTCGAGCCGCCGCTTCTGGTCCGCCGGCAGCTTCATGTAGTCGTCGGTCCTGAACGCCTTGAAGCCCTGCTCGAACTTCTCCCGATCGAGCTGGAACCCTGGACACCCTCCGCTCACCGCCGCGGCAAAGGCGAGATCGTCGAGGAGCGCCTGCTGGTCCAGGTTGAGAAACTTCGCATTGCTCGCCGCCAGCCGCTGCCACGCGGGATCCAGCTTGGTAACCAGCGCGGGGGGCAGCTCGTCTTGTGCACGGACCTCCTGCGTCAGGCAGGCGAGCAATCCGACGAGGATCGCGGCGCAACCGTTGCGGATCGAACCATCCATGGCGTCCCCTCCTCCGCCGGCTCAGCGCCTGCGCCCGCCGCCGCGGCCGCCACCCCCGCGCCCACCACCCCCGCGACCACCACTCCACGTTCGACCGCCTCCAGCGCCGCTTCGAACGTTCGTGCGGTTCCAGTTGGCGTTCTTGCGGTTCCAGTTGACGTTCTTGTTGTAGTTCACGTTCGCGGTCCGGTTGTAGTGGTTGTAGACGTTGACGTCCCCGTGGTAGCCGCCCCAGCCGCCGCCCCAGCAGCAGTCGTCGTGGTCGGACAGCGCGGCACCCAGGGCCACACCGCCGGCCATGCCGAGTCCGCCGGCGACGAGCGAGGTGCCGACGGGGTCGGACTCGTACTGCCCTGTCGCCGGGTTGTACGTCGTGCACCCGACCACAGCCACGCACATGGCCGACACCAGGGCTGTCACGATCATCCGTGCCATCGCTGGCCTCCTCGTCGTGGCGAAGCGTGATGGGTCTAGGACGAGCGAGGTAGCTTCGTCAAGCCCGGTCCGCCGACAGCCCCAGGATCTTGTCGTAACGCGCGATGCGCGAGGCGTCACCGCCGCGGATGCGCCCGGCGTTCAGCTGCACGGCCGGGATGTGGCGGTGGATGAAGCTCTGGGCCAGCTCCAGCCGCCCCTCGGCTGCATCCGCCTGGCAGAGGAGCTCGGCGCTCACCACCACGTCGATCACCATCTGGCACACGCGCTTGGCGTTGAGCAGCGCGTACTGCGGGTCGCCCATCAGGCTGGGCACCGCATCGCGGATGGTCTTCACGCCGTCGCAGACCAGGGCCGTGAGCTCCGGCCGCGCTGCCCGCAGGGGCGCCATCTCCTGCTCGATGTCCTCCAGGGTCGCGAAGAGCGCGCCCTTCGCCATCTCCTTCAGCGCAAAGCTCGCCTGGATCTCCGACGTCCCCTCGTAGATCGTCGTGATGATCGAGTCCGAGTGGTAGTGCCCGGCTGGCGACTCGGCCATGTACCCGATGCCGCCGTGCACCTGGATGCCCTGCCGCGTCACGTGGTCGCTGATCTCGGTGGCGTAGTACTTGCACAGCGGCGTGAAGAACCGCACGAGCGCCGTGTCGCGCTCGAGCTCGTCCTGGAGCTTCGCCGCGCCGGCGTCGGCCTTCCCGCGGTCCGACTCGAGGTACGTGCGGATGGCCTCCGCCATGTCGATCAGCGCCGAGGTGCGATAGAGCAGCGCGCGCGCCGCCTCGATGTTGATGCGCATCAAGGTGAGCATCGACTTGACGAGCGGCTGCGCGATGATGGGGGCGCCGAACTGCACCCGCTGCGCGGCATACTCGCGCGCCTCCTGGAACGCCGCCTCGGCGATGCCGATGGCCTGCGCCGCGACGCCGAGCCGGGCGTTGTTCATCAGGTCGAGCATGGCGCGGAAGCCCTGACCTCTCGTGCCGAGCAGGAACGCCTCCGCATGCGCGAGCTCGATCACGCAGGTGGGCGAGCCGTGAATCCCGAGCTTGGACTCGACGCGTGCCACGCGCAGCCCGTTGCGGCGGCCGTCGGGGAGCGTCTCCGGACACAGCATGAGGTTCAAGCCGTTGGTCGTCCCTTTCGACTGCTCGAAGGTCGTCGCGTCGCGCGCGAGCACCAGGTGGATCGGCGCGCCGCCGTTGGTGATGTAGATCTTCTCGCCGTCGAGGAACCAGCGGTCGCCGTCCTGCGTGGCGCGCGTCGTGATGCCGCCCAAGTCGGACCCCGCCTGGGGCTCGGTGAGGTCCATGGCGCCCTGCAGCTCGCCCGACACGAACCCGGGCAGGTAGCGCTGCCGGAGCTCGTCGCTGCCGTACTTCTCGATGTCGAGCGCGACGCCCGCCTGCAGGCCGATGATCGTCATCAGACTCGAGTCGGCGCGCGCCACCATCTCGAGATAGGGGGTATTCACGAGAGCGGGCAGGCCGTAGCCGCCGTAGGCCGGGTCCATCGTGAGGCAGAGGAGCCCGGCGCCGCGGAGCCTCTCGTAGCCGGCGGCGATGTGGGGCGGCACCACTACCTCGCCGTCGACCAGCTTCACCTCCTCGTGCCAGTGCCCGCGAGCGGCCTCGGCGATGGCCGCGCAGATCTCTCCGGTCGTCGCGAGCACCTCCTTGTAGGTGGCGACCTCGTCGGCGACGTTGACGTCCTCGCCCCGGCGCAGCCGGAGGTAGCGTGCCCAATCGAAGCGGCGGTCGATGAAGAGCTGCATGTCACGGTGGAAGAACTCCTTGGCCATCTTCGCCTCCGCCCGCATACGGTAACATGGGCAGCGCCCTACGGGGATCGGGCGGCTCGGCGCGGAGGGCGACGCCAGGAGTCCCGGGTGTTGCTGGCCGGGGGGCGAGCCCGTCAGGGGGCAAACAGGCGGAGGCCACGGGCCCGGGTGGCCGCGAGGCGGGCGAGGAAAGACTCGCGCGCCACCGCCCGGGCGCCGAGACGTTCCATGTGGGGCGTCAGGACCTGGATGTCGAGCCAGTCGAGCCCGCGCGACCCGAGATGCGCGACCAGATGGAGCAGCGCCAGCTTCGAGGCGTTGGCCGAGCGATAGAACATGCTCTCGGCGGCGAAGGCACCGTCCACCTCGACCCCGTAGATGCCGCCCACGAGGCGGGACCCGTCCCACGCCTCCACGCTGTGCGCGATGCCGAGACGGTGCAGCCGCTCGTACGCCTCGACGATCTCGGCCGTGATCCAGGTACCGGCCTGGCCCGGGCGCGGCGCGCCGGCGCAGCCGCGGATGACGCCGGCAAAGTCGGCATCGACCGTCAACCGCAGCGCGCTCCGCCGGCATGCGCGCTCGAGGCTCCGTGGCACGTGGAGATCGCCGAAATCCAGAATGCCGCGCTCCGGCGGCGAGAACCAGAGCAGCGGCAGTCCCGGCGCGGGCCAGGGGAAGATGCCCTGGCGGTACGCGAGCCGCAGCGTGTCGGGATGGAGATCGCCGCCGACGGCGACGAGACCGTCACGGGTCGCGGAGCGCGGGTCGGGAAAGCGCCGGATCGGCACTGCAGGCTCACGGGGTGACGGCCGTCGGCTCCTCGAGTCCCGTGAGCCGAAGGCTCACGTCCCACAGGCGCCGCGCCGTCGCCTCGTCGTAGCTCGCCGGCGACGACCGCTTCGGCTTGCGGCGGACGAAGTAGTGGCCGGTCACGCCCTCCACCGCCGGTGAGGAGGCGAGCCAGATCGACGTGTCGGCCCCTTGCGCGGGAGAGCGGAAGAACGGTCGCAACGCGCTCGCGAGCACGCGCGCAACCGCGCCATTGTTGTGGCCGAGCCGGGTCCCGACCGCGCCGGGGTGAAGGCAGTTCACGGTGACCCCGCTGCCTGCAAGCCGGCGCGCCAGCTCGTAGGTGAAGAGGATGTTCGCCAGCTTCGACTGGCCGTAGACGCGCATCGCCCGGTAGCGCTGGGCGTTGCTCAGATCGTCGAAGTCGATGCGCCCGAAGCGATGCGCCTCCGACGCCACGTTGACGATGCGGGCGGGCGCGCTCGCGCGGAGCCGCTCCAGGAGCAGGAGCGTCAGGAGGAAGTATGCCAGATGATTGGTCGCGAAGACCGTCTCGATGCCGTCACCGGTCAGCGAATGACGGAGGTTCACGACGCCCGCGTTGTTCACGAGCACGTGGACCTGGGAATACCGTGCCAGCAGCTCCGCGGCGACGCGGCGGACGTCGCGCTGCGCGGAGAGGTCGGCGAGATGGATCGCGACGTTCCGATTCCCGGTGCGTGCCGCGATCTCGGCGACGGTGTCGTCGCCGCGCCGCCGGTCGCGGCAGACCAGCGCCAGCCGGGCCCCCAAGGCGGCGAGCGCCACGGCGGTCTCGCGTCCGATCCCGGACGTGCCGCCGGTGAGGACGCAGACCTTGCCGTGCACGGCCGGACTCAGGCCAGGTCCGACGGCGTCACCCGCTCGAGCCATTCGCGGTAGGACGGCCCGAACCCGACCGCCTCGCGACGCGCGTGGACGCGGGCCAGCAGCGCATCGACCGCTTCCGGGGCCAACCGGGGCTTGCGCTGCAACGTGGCCATCAGGCGTGCCGCCGCCGCGTCGGCCTCGCCTCTGGTCTCGGCGAGGAGCGCCTCCTCGCCCTCGTGCCGCCCGTTGCCCAGGCCGAGGTACTGCTCGATGACGTGGCTGCCACGACGTGTCTCGGTGTCGATGTGACCATGGGGGGCGGAACATAACCAGAAACGCCCCGGAAGGGTAACGGCAGCGGCCGCCGCCAGATGCTGGATTGTTCGCGCGGCCGCAACCGGCCCGGGCCCGGCGCTCGCCGGTCTCGCGGCGACGTGCTAGCGGCGTGCCTCGGTGATCCATCACGTCTATCTCGTCCCGGGCTTCTTCGGCTTCGCCAACCTGGGTGACCTCAAGTACTTCGGCCACGTGCGCGAGTTCCTGCTGGCGTGCTTCGCCCGGCGCGGTCTGGCGCTGCACGTCGACGTCGTCGCGACGCGGCCCACCGCCTCCCTGCCGCGGCGGGCCGAGCGCGTGCTCAGCGCCATCGCGCAGACGCTGCATGACGACGCCGGCCCGGTGCATCTCGTCGGGCACTCCAGCGGCGGCCTCGACATCCGCCTCCTCCTCTGTCCCGGCGTCGCGCTGCCGACCGATCTCGACGTCGAGCGCTGGATCCGGCAGGTGCGGACCGCGGTCACGGTGGCGACGCCCCACCACGGGACGCCGCTCGCGCCATTCTTCGCCAGTCTGTTCGGCCGCCAGGTGCTGCGAGCACTGTCGCTCAGCACCATCTACCTCCTGCGCTTCGGTCGCCTGCCGGTCACCGCCCTCCTGGAGCTCGGTGCCGCCATCGCGCGCGTCGACGGGCTGGTGGGACTGAACAGCGCGCTCCTCGACCAGCTCTACGAGCAGCTGCTCCACGACTTCTCGCCCGAGCGCCGGCGGGCTCTGGCCAGGTTCTTCAGCGACGTGGAGGGCGACCAGGCCCTCCTCACACAGCTCACACCGGAAGCCATGGAGGTGTTCGATGCGTGCGCCCAGCTGCGCCCGGGCGTGCGGGCCGGGTCGGTCGTGACGCGGGCCCGCCCGCCCTCGCTGAGCGCCACGCTCGCCGTCGGTCTCGACCCGGCCGGTCAGGCGACCTACGTCCTCTACCGCGCCCTGCACCGCCTGGCGCGGCTGCCGCCGGATCGCGTGCCCGCGCTCGAGGACGCGCAGGCCGGCGTACTGCGCGCCGCGTTCGGGACCCTGCCCGACGCGGCTGCCAACGACGGCGTCGTGCCCACGCGATCGCAGGCGTGGGGCGAGGTGATCCACGCCGTCGAGGCCGATCACCTCGACGTGGTCGGTCATTTCGGCGACCCCGCCCGCCATCCGCCGCACATCGACTGGATCACGACCGGGTCGGGCTGCACCGCCGCACGCTTCGAGGCGCTGTGGAACGCGGTCGTCGACTGGATGCTGCAGGACGCCGCCTGACGTCGTGCCGGATCACGTCGCGTCCGGGTCTGCCGGCTCGATCAGCTCGGGCGAGTCGTTCCGTGGCGAGTTGACGCGCCCGGAGACGGGATAGATCTCCAGCGCCTCGTCCGGGTACGGCACCAGCAACGCGCTCGGGTCGTCGAGCTCCGGGTCGAGCCAGCGTGTCGCGGCATCCGGGTCGAGGATGACGGGCATCCGATCATGGATGCGCGCCAAGCGGCCGCGCGAGGGGCAGGTGATCACCAGGCCGGTGCGCAGCGGTGGACCGTCAGCCGGACGCCAGCGCTCCCACAGCCCGGCGAGCGCCATCGGCCGCTGCGAGCGTAGGCGGACGAAATAGGGTTGCCGGCGTCGTCCCTCGCGTTGCCATTCGTAGAAGCCGTCGGCGGCCACCAGGCAGCGGCGGCGGCGAAACGCCTCGCGGAAGGCTGGCCGCGTCGCGACGCTCTCCGCGCGCGCGTTGATCGAGCGCGGCCCATCGGTCGCGCTGCGAGCGAACCAGGGCAGGAACCCCCAGCGCACAGTGCCCATGCGTCGCGCCTCCCCCTGCCGGGCGACGATCAGCAGGTCCTCCCCGGGGCACAGGTTCCAGCGCGGCCGGAGGTCGGCGTCGGCGGGCGGGTCGGCGCCGAGCTCGGCCGCCAGCACCTCGGCCGGGCTGGTGCGCACGATGCGACCGCACATGCCTCTCGTGTAGCCCAATGTCGACCGCGGCGCTCGCCCCCGGAACTCCCCTTCCCCTCACCGCACGTTCGTGGCTATACGGAACGCGTCCGACGCACGCGTTCGATCGCGTAGACCGCGCCGAGAGGAGGACGAGCCATGGCAACAGAGAGCGTCTACAAGATCATCGAGCTGGTGGGCACCAGCACCGAGTCGTGGGAGAAGGCGGCCGCCGCAGCGGTCACGAAGGCGTCGAGGACGCTCCGCGACCTGCGCATCGCGGAGATCTCCGAACTCGACATGCAGATCGAGAGTGGCAAGATCCGCGCGTACCGCGCCAAGGTGAAACTCAGCTTCAAGTACGGCGGCAAGGAGTAGCGGCCGCCCGCCGCACAGCGCCCGGGTCGTCGCGCGTCTCGCGAACGCGTGGCGACCCGGAGCGGTCCGGGATCAGAACATGCCGCCGCCAGGGTCGACCCCGCCACCGCTGCGGGGCGTCTCACGGGCCGGAATCCACTTGCCGGTGATCATGTCCTTATAGCCCATGCCGGGGCCGACCATCGGATAGACGTGCGCCGTCGGGTCCACCATGACCTCGAGGAACGCCGGCCCCTCGAAGTGCACGAACTCCTCGAGCAGCGCGGGGACCTGCGCCGGTTCCATGGCGCGCTTCGCGAACCCGAAGCCGTCCGCCTCGGCGGCCTTGATGAAGTCCTTCTTGTGTAGCGTCTTGTCGGAACCGGAGTAGCGGTTGGCGTAGAAGAGATCCTGCCACTGCCGGACCATGCCGTCGCCCAGGTTGTTGAGCAGCAGCACCTTCACCGGGATGTCGTAGGTGGTGAGGGTCTCCAGCTCGCCCAGGTTCATGCGGATGCTGCCGTCGCCGTCGACGTCGATGACGAGCTTCCCCGGGTTCGCCAGCTGCGCGCCGATGGCGGCCGGCAGTCCGAAGCCCATCGTCCCCATGCTGCCCGACGTGAGCCACGTTCGCGCGTGGGCGAAGTCGAGATACTGCGCCGCCCACATCTGATGCTGGCCGACGCCCGTCGACACGATGGCGTCGCCGCGCGTGATCTTGTTCAGCTCCTCGAGCACGTACTCGGCCTGGATGTGGGAGGACTGGCGGTTGTAGTTGAGCGCGTGGCGGCGCTTGAGCTCTCGCACGTAGGCGACCCAGGGCCCGAAGCTCTTCTTGAACCCGGCACCGTAGTCGAGCAGCTGGCGCAGGCCGGGCCGACAGTCGGCCACGTGCGCCCAGTCGACGTTCTTCACCTTGCCGATCTCGGAGGCGTCGATGTCGAGGTGCGCGATCTTCGCGTGCGGCGCGAACTCCTTCACCTTACCGGCGACGCGGTCGTCGAAGCGCGATCCGACGGCGACCAGGAAGTCGCAATCCTCGACTGCGTAGTTCGCGTAGGCCATGCCGTGCATGCCGAGCATCTGGAGCGACAGCTCGTGGGTGGTGTCGATGGCCCCGATGCCGAGGAGGGTGGTGACGACGGGGATGCCGAACCGCTGTGCGAAGGCGCGCAGCTCCGCCGACGCGTTCCCGTTGATGACGCCGCCGCCGACGTAGAGCAGCGGGCGCTCCGACCCCGCGAGGAGCTTGAAGAACGCGTCCGCGTCGGCCGGCGTGATGGCGGCGTTCTCGAGCGTGTCGATGCGCTCCTTGTAGCCGTGCAGCGGCAGCAGGCCGCCGCCCTGGAAAACGCCCGGCGAGAGCTGCACGTCGCGCGGGATGTCCACCACGACCGGCCCCGGGCGACCGTGGCGCGCGATGTCGAAGGCCGTCCGGATCGTCGCCTCGACCTTGGTCTCGTCGGTGAGCAGGAACACGTGCTTGGCGCACGCGGCCATGATGTTGAACACCGGTGCCTCCTGGAAGGCGTCGGTCCCCATGGCGGCGCGCGGCACCTGACCCGTGATCAGGACGACCGGCGTCGAGTCGGCCTGGCAGTCGCGCACGGGCGTGACGGAATTGGTCGCGCCCGGCCCCGACGTGACGACGAACACCCCGACGCGCCCGCTCGAGCGCGCGTAGCCTGCCGCCATGAAACCCGCACCCTGCTCCGTGGCGGGGACGATGAGCCGCATCTCGCGCTCAGGGTGCAGGCCGTTGTAGCGGAAGATCGCATCGTAGGTGGGCAGGATGGCGCCGCCGCTGTAGCCGAAGAGCGTGTTCACACCCTCGTCGGCCAGCACCTGCACGATCATGTCCGCGCAGGTCATCTGGCTGCCCGCGAGCGGATGGGGCTCGGCGGACGGCGCGGTGGGCTTCGGGGCGGTACTCATCGGGGACTCCTTCCAGGGGCCCCTGCTCTATAGCGTGGAACCCCGTGGGGTGCGAAGCAGCACCGTCGCCTCTAGGTATGCAGACGGGGCCAGGGCGGCGCCCGCGCGAGCACCGCCGCCTCGTGGCGCGCCAGGACCGCGAGCCGTTCGTGGACCGCTGGCGATGACGCCACCCGCTCGGCCAGGGCCACGTACGTCCCGTGGTGCCGTGCCTCGCTGGCGAGGAGGCTGTGGAAGAAGCGGGCAAGCGCCGCGTCCGGCACCGATTCCGCGAGCAGCTGGAGGCGCTCGCAGCTCCGGGCCTCGATGAGCGCCATGCAGAGCAGCGTGTCCAGCAGGCGTGCGGGTTCCTCGCTCCGCACGGCCGCCAGCAGCTCCGACGCATACGGGCTGGGCCGCTGGCGCGACAGCGGGATGCCTCGCTCCTGCAGGTGCAGAAGGACCTGCTCGAAGTGCCGCAGCTCCTCGCGGGCAAGCCGGGCGAGCGGTGCGAGGAGATCCGGCCGCTCGGGGTAGCGGAACAGCAAGCTCACGGCCGTCGAAGCGGCCTTCTTCTCGCAGTGGGCGTGGTCGATGAGGATCTCGTCCAGATGCGCGAGCGCGCGCGCCAGCCAGGCGGGGCCGGTGGTGGAGGTCAGCGGCAACATGCCGCGGCCGGGCTAGCACACGTGATCGGTACGCCCAAGTGCGGTCAGGACCCGGCGCCGCAGCCGCTCGGCGTCGATGTGAAGCACCTCGCAGAGGTGTTCGAAGGCGAACGGGCCCTGCCGGTCGCGGCTCTCGAGCCAGGCCAGGTCGCGGCGCAACGCGCCGGAGCGTCGGCCACGCCCGGCGAGCAGGCCACGCACGCAGTCCTCGAGGACCGCCAGCGCGAGCTGCAGCTCACCCGTGAGCGGCTGGCCGGCGAGCCGGACGGGGACGCGGCTGCGGCGCGACTCGTTGGGTGGCTGGCCGCGGCGGCGGCGCAGCTCGGTCATGCGCAGTGCTCCTCCGGGTCCCATCACCCTGCCATACGCTCCACAGGAGGTGTACGGATGGGCGCGCGCCTGGTTACCGAGCGCGCGACTCGGCGAGGAGGACCGGCGCCAGGGCGGCGGACAGGACCGCGCCCGCAACCAGGGGCACGGCGTGGAACACGCTCAAGTGCAGTAGCTCGTCTGTCTGGCAGCAGACCCGCAACGCCGGGCACACGAGCGCCCAGGTGGCAGCGCCCGCGAGCACGCCGACGCGACGCCGCGCGAGCGGCGCGCCGCGGCGCAACGCGATGAGCAGGATGAGCCAGGGCGCCGCGCCCCAGGCAAGCGCGCGCCAGATACACGGGCGGCCGACATCCAGAAACGTATCCACGCTCCACCCACCATGCACGGGCTCGCGCAGCATCCAGATCACCGCCAGCCCGAGCGCGCCCCAGCCCACGACCGTCGTCGCACGGCCGGCAGGCTGCCCGGGTACGGCGGCGCGCAGCGCCTCGAGCCCGAGCAGCACGGCACCGACGAGCAGCAGCCCCTGCTCGAGCACGAACGCCGGGCTCCGCAAGCGAAGCACGAGATCGTCCCGCAACACCCGCGTCGCGGGCGCGACCAGCACCAAGGCTGCGAGCGCGAGCCAGATGACGAGCCGCACCTCCGGCGACCACAGGCGACGCACGGGGCGCGCATCGGCAACGAGCCGATCGACGAGCGCGCGCTCCCAGCCTGGCTCCTCCATCGCTCAGCTCCGCAGGAAGGCCTTGAGCGCCTTATACGCACGGTGGGCGCGCACCTTGAGCGCCCCGGGCGTGGTCCCCGCGCGTGCCGCCGCGTCGCCCACGGAGAGGCCCTCGAGTTTCAGCATGGTGAACGCCTCGCGTTGCGGGCGAGGCAGCGCGTTGAGCGCATCGGCGAGCGCCGGGCGCCCCGGCTCGCCGTGGACCGCGACCTCCGGGACGTCGCCCACCAGCACCTCCGGGGTGCGCTGTCTGAGCCGGCGACCGTGATCGGCCGCGCAGTGGCGCGCCAGCGCAAAGAGCCAGGGCTCGAATGGACGGGCCGGGTCGTAGGTGTGACGCGCGCGGTGGAGATGGACCAGCGTGTCCTGGAAGACGTCGGCCAGGTCGGCCTCGTCCAGCCAGCGCCGGAGCCAGCCCAGGACGAGGGGACGGACGTCGTCGAGCAGGGCGCGGTACGCGTCGCGGTCCCCCTCCTGTGCGCGCGCCATCCACTCCGCTCGTCGGCGGCTTCGCACCCCCGTGGCATCGTCGGCTCCTGTCGACATTACGGTGCCAGTGTCTGGAGGTTACCAGCTGTGCCGGCCCGGAGGGAACGCCCGACTTGCCTTTGACTGCCCCTGATCGCATGGTAAGCGCGGCGCGATGCGCGGCCCCGTCGCGGTGCTCTGCTCGGGCGGCCTCGACTCCGCCGTCCTCCTCATCGATCTCGCACGCGGCACGGGCCGTGCGGTGCCCCTCTTCGTGCGCGCCGGCCATACCTGGGAGGAGGCGGAGCGGGCCGGGCTGGCGCGCTTTCTCGACGCCGTGGCCGAGCCGCGAGTGGCTCCCCCGCGCGATTTGGCGCTCCCCATGGCCGACGTCTACGGCGCGCACTGGAGCACGACGGGCCGCGGCGCTCCCGAGTGGGATGCCCCGGACGACGCCGTCGAGCTGCGCGGCCGCAACCTGGTGTTGCTCGCGAAGGCGCTCGTGGCGGCGGCCATCGAGGGCTGGCCGACGGTGGCGATCGGGACGCTGGCCGGCAACCCGTTCCCCGATGCAACCCCACGGTTCTTCGACGCGATCGCCGCCGCCGCCGCCGACGCGCTGCGCGCCCCGCTCACGGTGGTCGCGCCCTACCGAGCCCTGTCGAAGGCCGACGTCATCCGGCGCGGCGCCGATCTGCCGCTCGAGCTGACCCTCTCCTGCTTGCGCCCGACGGCGGACGGCCGTCACTGCGGCGACTGCAACAAGTGTCGCGAGCGCGCCGAGGCCTTCGCGGCAGCGGGTGTGCCCGACCGGACCGCCTACGCCCGGTCACGCTGAGCCCACCACAGCGCCTTCATTGGCCCTCCGGTCGACTCGAAGGGGTTGAAGCGCTCGACCCCGACCGCCACGAAGCCGGCGACGCCGAGCGCGGCCCCGATCTCGGCGTCGGTGTAGGGACGCTGCGCGATGCGGTCGTGCGCGATCCCGCCGTCGGTGCGGATCGTGACGCGCGCTTCGACGACGACGCCGTCCCGGCGGTGCTCGCGCGTGACGACGGCGCCGGGCACCGTGACGGACTCGACGCCGCTCCAGTAGCGCGCGTACGCCTCTCGCAGGTTGAGCTCGAAGAGGAAGAGGCCCCCGGGCACCAGCGCGTCATGGACCGACGCCATCGCCCGCGCGAGATCGCCGGCCTCCGTGAGCTGGTTGATGACGGTGTAGACGCAGACTGCGGCGTCGGCGGGGACGTCGAGGCACAGCGCGCGCAGGTCCTGTCGGAAGAGCACCGGCCGCGCGCCCAGCGCGACCGCCGCGATCTTTGCCCGTGCCACGTCGAGCATCGCGGGCGAGCGGTCCACACCGATCACCGCGTAGCCCGCGCGCGCCAGCGCCACGACGAGGTCGCCCGTGCCGATGCCGAGATCGACGACGCGACGCACGGGCTGCGTGTGCCGCGCCAGCGCGTGCAGGAGCCGCGGGAGAATGAGGTCGTCGTAGGCGCCGCCGAAGGCGCGTTGCCAGGCGTCGAAGTGCGGGGCGAAGGAGTCGTA
>JBKPDC010000200.1:0-7330 GCA_046727715.1 Thermodesulfobacteriota bacterium | reverse complement strand
GTGCTTCCTTTAGGGGTACCGTCAGGGTCGCGACGTATTCGGTCGCGGCCGGTTCGTCCCCCTCGACAGGGCTTTACGACCCGAAGGCCTTCATCACCCACGCGGCGTCGCTGCGTCAGGCTTTCGCCCATTGCGCAATATTCCCTACTGCTGCCTCCCGTAGGAGTCTGGGCCGTGTTTCAGTCCCAGTGTGGCTGGCCATCCTCTCAGACCAGCTAGCCATCAGAGCCTTGGTGGGCCGTTACCCCGCCAACTAGCTAATGGCGCGCAGGCCCCTCTTCGAGTGATAGCGTGCAAGCAGAGGCCATCTTTCACCGCAGGAGCCGAGACTCCCGTGGTCATATCCGGTATTAGCCCACCTTTCGGTAGGTTATCCCGGACTCGAGGGTAGGTTACCTACGTGTTACTCACCCGTGCGCCGCTGTACTCAGGGAGTTGCCCCCCTTTTCTCGCTCGACTTGCATGTATTAGGCACGCCGCCAGCGTTCGTTCTGAGCCAGGATCAAACTCTCCAGTTGAGCTCTGGAGCGCCTCGCCGCCACGAAATGGCGACGGGCGTGACACATCACACGATGCGTCCCGACCTGGCCAGCACGACGAGTCGCGCTGTCCGTTCGATCACGCTTGGGACCTTTTCCGCGTAATTGATGGGAAAAGGAGCGCTACTATTTAGTTTTCAAAGACCGGGAAAAGCCTCGGGCAGACCAAAACTTATACGGCGGCATCCTTCGGTTGTCAAGCAACCGGCAGCGAGTGCTCGCTCACGCCGGCGTCGCGGGTGGGACGAGCTCGATCGCCGCAAGGCGCCGGCGACCGACCCCGACCAATCGATCTCGCCCGGCCTGGAACCGGAAGTCAAGGCCCACGGGCTCACCGTCGACCCGCACGGCGCCCTGGGACACCAGCCGCCGTGCCTCCGACGTCGAGCTCGCAAAGCCGATCTGCTTGAGCAGCTGGCAGATCCCGAGCTCCGGCGCGTCACTGACGACCCGGATGGGCACGGGGTCGTTGGCCGCACGATCCTGAAACCGGGCCGCGAAGAACCGTGCGGCCTCATCGGCCCGCGCGGAACCGTGGAACCGGGCGACGATCTCGTGCGCCAAGGCCTTCTTCGCCTCCATCGGGTGGAGAGCCCCGCCAAGCACCGCGGCTCGACCCGAGCCGTCACGACGCCCCAACAGATCCGCATAGCGCTGCATCAGGGCGTCGGAAATCGACATGAGCTTGCCGTAGATGTCTTCGGGCCGGTCGTTGATGCCAATGTGATTCCCGAGACTTTTCGACATCTTTTGCACGCCATCCAGTCCTTCGAGGAGCGGCGTGACGAGGGCAACCTGGCCTGGTGACCCGGCATCGCGCGTCAGGTCCCTGCCCACCAGGAGATTGAAGGTCTGGTCCGTCCCCCCGAGCTCGACATCGGCGCGCACCACCACGGAGTCCCACCCCTGCATCAGCGGGTAGAGAAACTCGTGCACTCCGATCGGGGCCCCGGCCTGGTAGCGCTTCTGGAAGTCGTCCCGCTCGAGCATCCGCGCCACCGTCGTCTTGGCGGCGAGCCGTACCACGTCCTCGAACGAAAAGCGGGCAAACCATGCCCCGTTGTAGTGAATCTCGCACCGCTCCCGGTCGAGGACCCTGAAGACCTGGTCGAGATACGTGGCCGCGTTGGCACTGATCTCCTCGCCCGAGAGCTGCGGGCGGGTGGCCGACCGACCGCTCGGGTCCCCGATCCTGGCGGTGAAGTCCCCGATGATCAGGACGGCCTGGTGACCGAGATCCTGGAACTCACGGAGCTTCGTCAGGACGACGGTATGGCCGAGATGAATGTCGGGTGCCGTCGGATCCACCCCGAGCTTGACGCGCAGCGGCCGTCCGGAGTCGAGCCGCGTGCGCAGGTCATCGTCCGTGTAGACTCGCACCGTGTTGCGGGTGAACCATGTGAACTGCTCGCAGGGCGTCAAGACGTCACCCGTTCGCGCAGCCGCGTGATGGCAGTCGCCCGGCCAGTCACCTCGTCGACGTCGATCATGGCTCCCTGTACCAGCACTGGCCCGGGAGCCACATCGAACCGAACCGGCATCTGGCTGCGAAAGCGGTAGAGGACTTGGTCGGTGCGGATGCCGAGCACCGAGTGCTCGGGGCCGCACATCCCGGCATCGGTCAGGTAGGCCGTACCGCCGGGCAAGATGGATTCGTCCGCGGTCTGGACGTGCGTGTGGCTTCCTACGACGGCCGACACCTTGCCATCGAGGAACCAGCCCATCCCGACCTTCTCCGACGTGGCCTCGCCGTGCATGTCGACGAAGATCACTGGGGTCTCCCGGCGCACCGCGGGCAGAATCTCCTCGACGGCCCAGAATGGGCACCCCGCCGGGGGCATGAACGTCCGCCCGATCAGGTTGATCACCGCGACGGGGGTTCCCGAGCGCCGCGCCGGTCGCACGGTCCATCCGACGCCCGGCACGTCGGGCGCGAAGTTCACGGGTCGCAGGAGCCGCTGGTTCTCGCGCAGGTACGGCACGATGTCGCGGCTCTGCCAGATGTGGTTGCCGGAGGTCAGGACGTCCACCCCGGCATCCCGGAGCTCCTCCGCCCCGCGCGGGTTGATCCCCTTGCCGTTCGACGCGTTCTCCCCGTTGGCGATGATGAAATCGATCTCCGACTCGCGCCGCAGCCGGGGCAGCACGGTCGCCAGGGCTCGCCGGCCAGGCCGCCCGACCACGTCGCCGAGAAAGAGGAGACGCATGTCAGTGCGCGATCTCGCTCGCTCGGGTTTCCCGGATCACCGTGACCTTGATCTGGCCCGGGTAGGTCATTTCCTGTTCGATGCGCCGCGCCACGTCGCGCGCCAGCAGCAGGGCCTGATCGTCCGGGATCGTCCCGGGATCGACGATGATGCGGATCTCGCGTCCGGCTTGCACGGCATACGAGCGCTCGACGCCGCGGAAGGAATTGCTGATGCGCTCGAGGTCGTCGAGGCGCTTGGCGTAGCTCTCGAGCACCTCGCGCCGTGCACCCGGCCGCGCGCCGGAGAGCGCGTCGGCGGCATCCACGAGTGGCGCCAGGATGGTCTCCGCCTTCACTTCCTCGTGGTGTGCGGCGATGGCGTTCACGATCTTGGCCGACTCGCCGTACTTGCGTGCGATCTCCCCGCCGACGATGGCGTGGGAACCCTCCACCTCGTGCGTGAGGGCCTTGCCGATGTCGTGCAGCAGACCGGCCCGGCGCGCCTGCTTCACGTTGAGCCCGAGCTCGGCCGCCAGCGCCCCGGCGATGAAAGCGGTCTCGATCGAGTGTCCGAGGACGTTCTGCGCATACGAGTAGCGGTACTTGAGCATGCCGACCAGGCGGATCAGCTCCTGGTGCACGCCGTGCAGGCCAAGCTCGATCACGGCCTTCTGACCGGCCTCGCGAATCGACTCCTCCAACTCCTGCTCGGCCTTGCGCACTACCTCCTCGATCCGTCCAGGGTGGATGCGCCCGTCCGAGATGAGGCGATCGAGCGCCAGCCTGGCCAGTTCGCGCCGGATCGGATTGTGACAGGAGATGACCACCGCCTCGGGCGTGTCGTCGATGATGAGGTCCACGCCCGTCGCTGCCTCGATGGCGCGGATGTTGCGCCCTTCCCGGCCGATGATCCGGCCTTTCATGTCGTCGCTGGGCAGGGCGACCACCGAGACGGTGCGCTCGGCGACGAACTCTCCGGCCAAGCGCTCGATGGCAATGCAGACGATCTTCTTCGCCCGGCGGTCGGCCTCTTCGCGTGCTTCGCTCTCGACCTGCCGGATATGCTTCGCGGCGTCGCCGCGCGCCTCCTCGGTCATCTGCTCGACGAGCGCCCGTCGCGCCTCCTCGCGGGTCAGGCCGGCCGTCTCCTCGAGCTTCCGACGAACCGCGTCGACCAGCGCCGTCGCCTCGGCCCGCTTGCTCTCGATGGCGGCTTCCCGCTCTCTGCAGGCGGCCTCGCGCTGCGCACTCTCGCGCTCACGCGTTTCGAGGCTCTCGACCTTGCGGTCGACGGCCTCCTCCTTCTGCGCCACCCGCCTCTCCATGGCCCCCAGCTCGCGACGTTGCTCCCGCGCCTCGCGCTCGGCGTCTGCCTTGGCCTGGATGACCAGGTCCTTGGCGCGCAAGTTGGCCTCCTTGCGCAACGCGTCGGCTTCCTTGCGAGCCTCCTCGACCATCCGCGCGGCCGTCTCGTTGGCGGCGGCCTGGGTTCCCGCGGCGCGGCTGCGGCGCGCCCGGTCCAACAGCATGAATGCCAGGGCCCCCAGGACGAGCCCCACCAGGACCCCGATCGGGGTGACGTCGATCATTCCAGGCTCTCCTTGAAGGCCGTTTCGGGCCGCGCCGCAGACCAGAGCAGCCGCCGCTCGGTGACGACCGCATCGACACGCTGGTCCCAGGCGTCGCACGGGACGACCGAAGCGAGGTCGGCGTCGATCGTGAGGCCGAGACGGAGCCCACACGGGTACCCCGCCAGGGCGCGGTCATAGTGGCCCCCGCCGCGGCCGAGCCGGCCACCCTGGGGGTCGAAGGCAAGGCCGGGGACGAGGAACAGCACGCCCGCCCCGCCGCCGGACAGGCGACGACCGGACGTCGGCTCGGGGACACCGTATGCCCCGGGTTGCAGGTCAGTGGGCGCCGCGACGAGAAACTCGAGTCCCGGCTCCACGACCCGGGGGAAGTAGACGGTTTTGCCAGTCGCCAGCCCCGACTCGACGAGGTCCGAGGGATCGACCTCGCCGGGGCGCGCCGCGTAGGCGACCAGGTGGCAGGCCGTACGGAACGCGGCCAGGCGACGCACCTGCGCGCAGATCGCCCGCGAGGCTTCGGCGATCTGCTCGGGCGGCCGCCTGCGACGTGCGGCGAAAACCCGCCGGCGCAGCTCCGATTTCGGCAGGCGAAGGTGCTCCCCCATGGCTCGTCCATGCTCGGGGGGAACGGAGACTGGAGATGTACAGGTGGCCGGCGCTACGGCTCTCTCGGCGTCTGACCTCTCACTCGATGGGCGCGAGGCCCCGCGTGGATGCCTGCATCGTGACTCGCAGCCGATACGCCCCTGCGGGCGCCAGCGTCAGTATGGTCGTCCCTCACCCCGTCCGTTCCCCGTCATCGTCTTGCAACACGCGGGTCCGGTGGTCAGCCAGCCGCATCCCGCGGGATCGTGAATCAGCGCTCCTCTCGATTGAACCTCTCGTTGACGCCGGACACCGAGAACATCATTCCCGGAGGCAGGCGAGAATGGCCGGACTGTAGTCGATCGCCCCCCGTGCCGCAATCACCGACGGACGACTCAGGGCCCCGCGCTGCCCGGCTCGTCGGCGAAGAGTGTGCGCACGAACTCGCCGGCTTCGAAGACACGCAGGTCCTCGACCGCCTCACCCACGCCCACGTAGCGGATGGGAAGCCCCAGCTCGTGCCGCAGGGCCACCAGGACCCCGCCACGCGCGGTGCCATCGAGCTTGGTGAGGACGATCCCGGTCACCGGAACGGCCTCCTGAAAGGTGCGTGCCTGGCTCACCGCGTTCTGTCCTGTCGTGGCATCGACGACCAGCAGGGTCTCGTGCGGCGCCCCGGGAACCTCGCGCCCGATGACGCGTGCTACCTTGCCAAGCTCTTCCATGAGCGGGGTACGGGTGTGCAGGCGGCCTGCCGTGTCGACCAGGACCACGTTGACGCGACGCGCCAGGGCGGCTTTCAGTCCGTCGAAGACCACGGCGGACGGATCCGCGCCCGGCTCGTGCCGCACGAGGTCGGAGCCAGTCCGCTCCGCCCACACGCCCAGCTGGTCGATGGCGGCCGCGCGGAAGGTGTCGGCGGCGACGAGGAGCACCCGCCGGCCAGCCGCGGCGTGCAGGGCCGCAAGCTTCCCGATGGTGGTGGTCTTGCCGACCCCGTTCACCCCGGTGACGAGGATCACCCAGGGCCTTGCGCTGGGCTCCGGCGGCGGTGGGGAGGCGAGTACGGTCCGCATCCTGTCCGCCAATGCCGCGCGCAGCGCCCCCGCTGACGCTTCCCCGCTCCCCAGGGATCGGAGTGGTTCGAGTAGCGCCCTTGCCGTCCCGACACCGACGTCGGCGCCGATGAGCACCTCTTCGAGGTCGCCGAGCACGGCCCCCAGGGGGCGGGGTCCGCGCCCGAACACCCCGTCGAGCTGTGCCACCAGTCGGTGCCGCGTGGCGGCCAACCCCCGGCGTAGCCGCTCGCTCGCGCTTGGGGCCGCCGGCGTGCCCCCTAGCTGTCGGGGCGTGGCAGCAGCACCGGGCGCCCCGGCCGGCACGAGCCGGCGGCGCCGCACCGCGAACGCGATCAGCGCGACCACGGCGGCGACCGCCGCGGCCGCGAGGACGATCCACAACTCCATCGCCGGCGGGGATCAGGCGGCTTCGCTCAGGCGCACCGACACCACTTTGGAAACCCCTGCCTGCTCCATCGTCACGCCGTAGAGGGTGTCGGCCACCTCCATCGTGCGCCGGTTGTGGGTGATGAGCACGAACTGCGAGCGCTGGGCCATTTCGTTGACGAGTGCGTTGAAGCGCCCGATGTTGGCCTCGTCGAGTGGGGCGTCCACCTCGTCGAGGAGGCAGAACGGGGTGGGTCGGATAAGGAAGAGCGAGAACACCAGCGCCGTCGCAGTGAGCGCCTTCTCTCCGCCGGAGAGCAGGCTCAGTGCCTGCAGCTTCTTGCCCGGCAGGGCCACCACGATCTCGACCCCTTCCTCCCCCCCCTCCTCGGGCTCAGTGGACTCGAGGCGCGCGGTCCCGCCCGGGAAGAGCTTGGGGAACACCTCCGCCAGCCGATCGTTGGCGGCGGCGAACGTCTCGTCGAACCGGCGTCGCGACGTGCGGGCCAGCTTGCCGATGGTCTGGCGGAGATCCTCGAGCGATCGCTCCAGGTCGGCGCGTTGGGCGTCGAGGAAGTCGTGGCGGCCTCGGATCTCCTCCAGCTCGGCCAGCGCTCCCGGATTCACGTCGCCCAGACGGACCAGGCGGGCACGCAATTCCTCCGCCCGCGCCGCGTCGTCCTCGCTCGGCTCACCTTCGACGGCGTCGAGCGCGTCAATGCCGAGGTCGTAGCGCTCCGCCAGGCGCTCAGCGAGCTGCTCTAGGGCCATTCGCCGCTCGGCGAGCAGAAGGTCCCGCTCGGCGCGCCGGGTGCGCACGCTCTCGAGCATCTCACCGACCTGGCGCTGGCGGCGATCGTCCTCGGACAGCTCCGCCTCGGCAGCCGCGACCTCGGCCACGAGCTGCTCGCGTTCCGACGCCAGGCTGGCGGCACGGTGCTCGCAGCTCGCGCGCGCCGCCTCCGCCGCCACGGCCTCGTCGGC
>JBKPDC010000199.1:0-2299 GCA_046727715.1 Thermodesulfobacteriota bacterium | reverse complement strand
CATCTCGGCCGTCCAGGCCGTCCCGGACGCCAACATCCTGACCCTCACCGAGACGCTCGAGGCGGTGCGCCGCATCTGCGATGCGGTCTCGGTCCCGGTGGTGGCCGACTGCGACAACGGTTACGGCAACGCCATCAACGTTATGCGCACCGCGAGCGAGTTCGAGCGCGCCGGGGCGGCGGGCATCTGCATCGAGGACAACGAGTTCCCCAAGCGCTGCAGCTTCTATGCCGGCGTCCGCCGGGATCTGGTGCCCGCCGACGAGCACGCGCGCAAGATCGAGGCCGCCTGCTCGGCCCGCCGCTCGACGGACTTCGTCGTCATCGCGCGTACCGAGGCCCTCATCGCCCGGCTCGGGCTCGACGACGCGATCCGCCGGGCACGGGCCTATGCCGAGGCCGGTGCCGATGCCGTCCTCGTGCATTCCAAGGAGCCCGACTTCGACGAGTTGCGGCGCTTCGCGGAGCAGTGGAACCTGCCGGTGCCGCTGGTCGCAGTCCCCACCACCTATCCGAACGTCGGGCCCGAGGAGCTCGGGTCGGTGGGCTTCCGGATGGCCATCTTTGCCAACCAGCCGCTGCGCGCCGCCATCGTCGCCATGCGGGAGACGCTGCGGCGGCTGCGCGAGAGCGGTCGCGCGTCGAGCGTGGACGATCGCATCGTGCCGCTGGAGGAGGTGTACCGGCTGGTCGGGGTGCCGGAGCTGAAAGCCAACGAGCGCCGGTTCCTGTTCGCCGGCGCCGAAGCGCCGAAGGCGATCATCCTGGCGGCCGGATTCGAGCCGCAGCTCCTTCCGCTCACGCAGGACCGCCCGAAGACCATGCTCGAGGTGAAGGGGAAGAGCATCCTCGAGCGCCAGGTCGAAGCGCTGGGGCGCGTCGGTATCCGGGACATCGTGGTGGTGCGGGGCTACAAGAAGGAGCAGGTGACCGCGGCGGGTGTGCGCTTCGTCGACAACGACCGCTTCGCCGAGACCGGCGAGCTGCATTCGCTCCTGTGTGCCGAGGCCGAGCTCGCCGGCCCGTGCGTGGTGCTCTACGGCGACATCATCTTCGAGGCGCCGGTGCTCGAAAAGCTGGTGCGCCAGACAGCCGACGTCGCGGTGGTGGTGGATCGCGCCTTTGCCGACACGCTGCGCGCCGGTCTGCCGCTGCCGCCGGGACCACTCGACCTGGTCGTGACGGAAACGCCGCCGAACGGGCGTCGCTTCGTCGCCCCCGAAGGCGGCAGCCAGGTGCTGCGCATCGGACCCGAGGTGCAGGCCGACGAGGCGCACGGCGAGTTCATCGGACTCGCCATGCTGTCGGCCGCCGGTGTCGGGACGCTCCGCGAGGTCCATGCCGAGCTCGCCGCGCAGCGCGCCGAGGGGCTCGAGCGCTCGAGCATCACGCACATCCTCCAGGCCATGATCGATCGCGGGCACCCGGTCGTGTCGGTGGACATCCACAAGGGCTGGATGGAGATCGACAGCTTCGACGACTACCGGCGGGCGTGGGCGGAGGTGGCGCGCTGAGCGCTCCGGTCGCTGCCGGTCCCTTCGTCGATCGTCTGCTCGCCGCCGGCTTCGATTTCTTCGCCGGCGTTCCCTGCTCGTTGGTCGGACCCGTGATCGCCGAGCTGCAACGGCGCGGCGTCTACCTCGGCGAGACACGAGAGGACGCCGCGCTCGGCGTCGCAGCAGGCGCGTACCTGGGCGGGAAGCGGCCCGTGGTGGTGATGCAGAACTCGGGACTCGGCGTGTCACTCAACGCGCTCGCGTCGTTGCACATCCTCTACGAGCTGCCCCTCCTGCTGCTCGTCACGTGGCGCGGCTTCCAGGGGAGGGACGCGCCGGAACACCTGGTGATGGGCGCCGTACTGCCCGGGCTCCTCGACTGCTTCGGCATCCCGCACCGTGCCCCGGACTCGGGCGCACTCCTCGCCGACGTCGACTGGGCCGCGGCGACGTGCGCGACGTCGCGCAAGCCGGTCGCGCTCGTCGTGAAGCCGGGCCTGTTCACGGATCACGCATGAGCATGACGTTGCGCGACGCGCTCGGCCGGATCGTGCCGCGGCTCCGCGACGAGGTGTGCGTGCACGCGAACGGCTTTCTCTCGCGGGCTGCATTCGGTGCGCGCGACGCCGACACCTGCTTCTACATGATCGGCTCCATGGGCCTGGCGTCGTCGATCGGTCTGGGCATCGCGCTGGCGCGTCCGGAGCGCCGGGTCATCGTCTTCGACGGCGACGGCAACGTGCTGATGAACCTCGGTACGCTGGCGACGATCGCCGTCACGGCACCGCCGAACCTGCTGCACAT
>JBKPDC010000198.1:0-6879 GCA_046727715.1 Thermodesulfobacteriota bacterium | reverse complement strand
CGACGCCGCTCGAGGCGGGCATCGGCTGGGTCGTCAAGCTGCGCAAGGCTTCCTTCGTGGGCCGCGACGCGCTCGTCCGCCAGGCCGAGGGCAGGATTTCGCGCCGTCTGGTGGGCCTGCAGCTCTGTGAGCCCGGCATCCCCCGTCACGGGCACGCGGTGTGGCGCGACGGGGTCCGCATCGGGACCGTCACGAGCGGCACGAAGTCCCCCACCCTGGGCACGTTCATCGGGATGGCGTACGTGGATGCCGGGAGCACCCGGCCGGGGACGGCAGTCGCGGTGGAGATCCGAGATCGGCGCCTGGCGGCCCACGTCGTCGAGCGTCCCTTCTACCGCCGAGGGGCAGCAGGAGCATCGCATGCAACTACCTGACGGTCTGCACTACACGAGAGAGCACGAGTGGCTGCGGCTCGAGGGCGCCGAAGGTGTCGTGGGCATCACCGACTTCGCGCAGGAAGCGCTCGGCGACGTCGTGTTCGTCGAGCTGCCGCCGCCCGGGATGGTCCTGACCGCGGGACAGACGTTCGGCGTGGTCGAGTCGAACAAGAGCGTCTCCGATCTGTTCGCGCCCGTGGGTGGGCGGGTCGTGGCCGTGAATGACGCGTTGAAGGACGCCCCGGAGGCAGTGAATCGGGACCCGTACGGCGAGGGCTGGATGCTGCGCATCGCCCTGGCGTCGCCGGACGAGGTGTCGAAGCTCCTCGATGCGGACCAGTATCGGACCCACGTGCAGAGCGAGCAGTCGCGGTGAGCGCCTACACGCCGCACACGCCGGACGACGTCGCCGCCATGCTGGCCGCGATCGGGGCAGGCTCGCTCGACGACCTGGTGGCGCACGTCCCGGACCGGCTGCGCGCCACCGCCGCCGTGGCGCTGCCCGCGGGCCTCACCGAGCCCGAGCTGCGCGAGCGGTTCGCCGCGCTCGCTGCCCGCAACGTCGGGGACGGCGCCGCGGTGTTCCTCGGCGCGGGTGCCTATCCGCATCACGTGCCGGCGGTCGTGAACCAGGTCCTGTCGCGCGCGGAGTTCGCCACCGCGTACACGCCGTACCAGCCCGAGGTCAGCCAGGGCACGCTGCAGGCCGTCTTCGAGTTCCAGACCTTTGCCGCCCTGTTGCTCGGCCTCGACGTCGCGAACGCGAGCATGTACGACGGCGCGTCCGCGACGGCGGAGGCGGTCCTCATGGCGCGGCGCACGCTGCCCGAGCGGCACACGGTTCTCCTCGCGCGCGCGCTGCATCCGCATTACCGCGACGTCGTGCGCACGTATGTGCGCGGGTTACGCGACGTCGTGGTGCGCGAGATCCCCTTCGGCGAGGACGGGCGCACCGACCTGGCCGCGCTGCGCGGCGCGCTCGATGCCGACACGCTGTGCGTCGTCGTCGGCCAGCCCAACGTCTTCGGCGCGGTCGAGGACCTCGCGGCGTTCGCCGCGCTCGTGCGGGCGGCAGGCGCGCTCCTGGTGAGCGCCACGAGCGAGGCGCTCGCGCTCGCGCTGCTGCGGTCGCCGGGGGGCGCCGGGGTGGACATCGCCGTGGCGGAGGGGCAGAGCTTCGGCCTGCCCGTGTCGTACGGCGGACCGGGCGTCGGTCTGTTCGCGACGCACGAGCGCCACGTGCGCACCATGCCGGGCAGGATCGTCGGGGAGACGGTCGACGGCGAGGGCCGGCGGGGATTCGTTCTCACGCTGGCGACCCGGGAGCAGCACATCCGGCGCGAGCGCGCGACCTCGAACATCTGCACCAACCAGGGCCTCTGCGCCCTGGCGGTGACGGTGTACCTCGCCACGCTCGGGCGCCACGGCCTGGCGAGACTGGCGCGCGTCAACTACGCAGCGGCGCACGACGCCGCGGCACGACTCGGGGCCGCCGGGGTACGGCGGCGCTTTGCGGCGCCGTTCTTCAACGAGTTCGTCGTCCGGGTCCCCGACGCGGAGGCGCGTTGGCAGACGCTCGTCGAGCGCGACGGTCTGGTCGCGGGTTACCCGCTCGGGCGCTGGTATCCCGAGCTGCGTGACACGCTGCTCGTCTGTGTGACCGAAGCACATCGCGGCGAGCAGATCGCGCGCCTGGCCGCCGCCCTGGGGCAGGGCGCTCGCGCCCGGCGCGCGGGGGCGGCGTAGCCCCATGCTGCTCGACGAGCCACTCATCTTCGAGCGTGGATCGGCCGGCCGTCCCGGCTGGCAGGTCGCCGGGGAGGAGGCATGCGATCTCCCACCCGAGCTGCGACGGGAAGACGACCTCGGCGGACTCCCGGAGGTCGGCGAGCTCGAGGTGCTGCGGCACTTCCTGCGCCTGTCGCAGTGGAACTACAGCGCGGCCACCACGTTCTATCCGCTCGGGTCGTGCACCATGAAGTACAACCCGGTGGTCAACGAGGAGCTGGCGCGGCTGCCCGGGTTCGCGCACCTGCATCCGCTCGTGCCGGCGTCACTGGCCCAGGGGGCCCTCACGCTCTGGGAGGCCCTCGAACGCGCCCTGCTCGCCATCTGCGGACTCGACGCCACCACGCTCCAGCCCGCGGCCGGGGCGCAGGGGGAGCTGCTCGGGATGCTGCTCGTGCGCGCATACCACGCCGACCTGGGCGACGTGCGCCGCCGGGTGCTGATCCCGGCCAGCGCGCACGGCACAAATCCGGCCAGCTCGGCGCTCAGCGGGTACGAGGTCACCGAGGTCCCGGTGAGCGCGCGCGGCGTGCTCGAAGCGCGCTCGGTCGCGGCCGCGATGGACGAGAGCGTCGCGGCCCTCATGGTGACGAACCCGAACACGCTCGGCCTCTTCGAGGGGGAGATCGAGGCCGTCGCCGCGGCCGTGCACGCCCGCGGTGGGCTCGTCTACATGGACGGCGCCAACATGAACGCCCTGGTGGGCATCGCCAAGCCGGGCGACATGGGCGTCGACGTCATGCAGTTCAACCTGCACAAGACGTTCTCCACCCCCCACGGGGGCGGCGGGCCCGGCGCCGGCCCCGTGGCGGTGCGCGCGTGCCTCGCCGACTACCTGCCCGTGCCGCGACTCGTGCGCCGGGGTGAGCAGCTCGCGTGGGACGAAGACTTTCCGAAGAGCGTGGGTCGCGTGCGCTCCTTCTTCGGCAACTTCGGCATCCTGGTGCGCGCGCTGGGCTACATCGAACGCCTGGGCGGCCCGGGACTCGAGGAGGCGACCCGGCTGGCCATCCTCAATGCCAACTACCTGCGAGCGCGGCTTGAAGGAACCTACGATCTGCCATTCGACGGCCCCTCGATGCACGAGTGCGTGTTCTCCGATCGCACGCTCACGGCGCACGGCGTCCAGACGCTCGACCTGGCGAAGCGACTGCTGGATCACGGCTTCTACGCGCCGACGATTTACTTTCCCCTGGTGGTGAAGGGTGCGATCATGATCGAGCCCACCGAGACCGAGAGCAAAACGACGCTCGACGAGTTCGTCGCTGCCATGCTCGCGATCGCCCGGGAGGCCCGGGTCGACCCGCACACGGTGCGGACGGCGCCCCATCGCGCGAAGCTCGCCCGCCTCGACGAGACACGTGCGGCCCGCCGGCCGGTGCTGCGGTGGCGGCCAGCCACGGCCGGATGACGTGCTAGCAAAATTGACACCGGCCGGGTCCCCGTGTAGCGTCTCGCCCCGCGTGCACGCGTCCGTCCTCAATACCAAGGTCCTGGTCCTGAACCGGTCGTACCTGGCAGTGAACATCACCTCGGTGCGGCGGGCCTTGTCCCTGCTGTACCAGGACATCGCCCGGGCCGTGGACGCACAGTACCGGACCTTCGACTTCGCCAGCTGGGCCGACCTCGCCGCCGAGGAAGACGCGATCGGCCTCGTCGACCGGGCCATCCGCGTGCCGCGCGTGATCCTGCTGCTGTCGTACGACCGGGTGCCGCGCCGGCATGTCCGCTTCAGCCGGTTCAACATCTACGCCCGTGACCACAACCGCTGCCAATACTGCGGGCGCCGTCACCCCCGAGCCGAGCTGAACCTCGACCACGTGATCCCGCGCTCCAAGGGCGGGACGTCGGTCTGGGAGAACGTCGTCTGCTCCTGCCACCGCTGCAACCGCCTGAAGGGTGGACGCACGCCGGCGGAGGCCCGGATGAAGCTCATCCGGCACCCGTTCCGGCCGCAGTGGACTCCCTTCATGCTCGAGGCCTTCAGCCCGCGCCGGCACAAGGAGTGGCTGCCGTTCCTGAGCGGCGTGGATGCGGCGTACTGGAACACGGAACTGCTCCAGGAATGATTCCGACGGCGGCGCTCGCCCTGCGCGGGCCCGGGAAGACGCCCGGGTGGACGATGGGTAGACGGGGGATGGGATGCGGATCAAGCAGATCGAGCTGACGGGCTTCAAGTCGTTCAAGGACCGGACCGTCCTCGAGCTGCCGTCCGGTGTGACGGCCATCGTCGGCCCGAACGGCTGCGGCAAATCGAACGTGGTCGACGCCATCCGATGGGTGCTGGGCGAGCAGAGTCCCAAGCATCTCCGCGGCAGCGCCATGGAAGACGTCATCTTCGCGGGCAACGCGGAGCACGGGCCGCTCGGCCTCGCCGAGGCCTCCCTGCTGCTCGAGCGCAGCGGCGAGGACCTCACCCGGGCCGCCGAGACCGTCGACGATCTCCCGGCCGGGCCGGAGAGCCTCCCGCCCGAGCTGGCGCAGTCGGCGGAGATCCTCGTCACTCGGCGCTACTTCCGGTCCGGCGACTCGGAGTACTTCATCAACAAGGTTCCGTGCCGGCTGAAGGACATCACGGAGCTCTTCCTCGGGACCGGCGTCGGCACGCGCGCCTACGCCATCATCGAGCAGGGACGGGTCGAGCAGATCGTCAACGCGAAGCCGGCGGAGCTGCGCCTCTTCCTCGAGGAGGCTGCCGGCATCACGCGCTTCCGTGCCCGCAAGCTCGCGGCGGAGCGCAAGATGGAACGCACCCGCGACAACTTGCTGCGGGTCCAGGACGTGCTGCACGAGCTCGATCGGCAGATGGGCTCCCTGCAGCGCCAGGCGCGGCGCGCCGAGGAGTACCATCGACTGAAGGGTGCGTTGCGCGAGCTCGACCTGCGTGTCATGGCCGCCCGCCGGCGGACCTGGTGGCAGGACGCGTCGGGCGCGATGGCCGATCTGGCCCGGCTGCGCGACGAGGACGAGGCGCTGCAGGCGCAGTTGCAGGCGACGCGCGAGGCGGGCGACGACGCGCGTCGGCGCCGCCTCGCGCGCGAAGCGCGGTTGCGGGCCGCCGAGGTGGAGCTGACGGAGCGGCGGGTGGTGGCGAGCGAGGCTGCGGCGCGGATCGACGCGCTGTCCGGGCGCCGCCGCGAGCTCGAGGAGCGCGCCGCCCAGCTGGAGGCCGACGGCACGGGCCTGCGCGATCGCCTGGCGGCGCTGCACGACGAGCTGACGGCGCTCGACGGCGCGCTCGACGGCTTGGCGCGCGAACAGGCAGATGCCGAAGCCGAGCGAGCGCGAGGTCAGGCCGAGCTCGACGACCTCGGCCGCCGCGGCGTGCCGCTCGAGCAGGCGGTGGAAGAAGCCAAGGACGCGGTGGTCGACGCGGTCCGTGAGGAAGCCAGGCTGCACAATCTGGCAGAGGCGCTTCGCCGCCGGCGCGCGGAGATCGCCGGGCAGCGCCGGCAGCTCGACGACGAGCAGCGTGCGCTCGGCGCGCGCCTGGACGAGAATGCCCGTGCGCGCGCCGACCTGCGCCGCCGGCTCGAGACGCTGGAGGCGGACCGGGTGAGCGTCGAGGGCGCGCGCGCGTCGCTCGTGACGTCGGCGCGTGCGCTCGCCGATGAGGAGGCACGCCGGGTGCACGACTGCGCCGGCGCGCGCGACCGTGTCACCCAGCTGCGCTCGCGGGTCGAATCGCTGCGCGAGCTCGAGGCCCGCTACGAGGGGTGCACGCGCGGGGTCGCCAGCCTGCTCGAGCGGGAGCCCGACGGCGCGGTGCTCCTGGCGGCGGTGCTGCGGGTTCCCGCGCATCTCGAGCGCGCCGTGGCGGCGGTCCTCGGCGCGCGCCTCGGGCAGATCGTGCTCCCGGACACCGAGCGGGCCGTGGAGGCCATCCGCTGGCTGCGGCAGGAAGCGGCCGGGAGCGCCACCGTGATCCCGCACGATCCGGAGCGCCGCGCGACCGTCATCGTCCCGGCGGGCCGCCGTCTCGTGGAGCAGATCGACGTCGACCCCGACCACTGGGCGCTGGCCGAGGCGGTGCTCGGCCACGTGCTGCTGGCGAATGACCTCGACGAAGCGCTGCAGGTCTGGCGGGAGGCCCCCCATCCGGTCACGGTCGTGACGCCGGCAGGCGAGGCGGTCGACGGGCTCGGAGCCGTCACCGGGGGCAGCGAGCCACCGCTCGAGGAGACGCTGCTGGGACGCGCACGCGAGCTGCGCGAGCTGATGCGGAGCATGGTCGAGGCGGAATCCGCGCTGGACGTCGCGCAACGGGCCCTCGACACCCTGCGCAGCGATCTGCAAACCGTGCAGCACGAGGTCGCGGAGGCGGATGGACGCCTCCAGGGGCTGCGCCTGGATCTGCTGGGCGCGGACAAGGATCGCGAGCGGCTGGAGGCCGAACGGGCTCGCGTGACGGCCGACCTCGAGGTCGGCGCGCTCGAGGCGAACGGGCTGGCCGGGGCGGACGGGCAGGTAGCTGGCGAACTCGCGGCGCTCGACGAGTCCCTCGGCGTCGCCGCGGCAACGCTCGAGGACCGCCGGGCCTCACTGGCGCGGTGCCAGGCGGGACTCGCGAGTTGGCGCGCGCAGCATGCCGCTGCCGAGGAGGCCCGCACGGCCTCGGCGGTGCGCGCGACGGCGGTCGCTGAGCGCCGCCGGGCGGCCGACACAGAGCGCGGCAGGCTGCGGGGGACCGTGGCGGACCTCACGGCACGCGTGG
>JBKPDC010000197.1:0-5071 GCA_046727715.1 Thermodesulfobacteriota bacterium | reverse complement strand
GCGCTCGCCCGATCGTAGAGCGTCCGATCGGCGGCTGAGAGCTGGGGCTCTCCCGAGCCGTGGATCAGGTTGTGCAGCCGCTTCGTGAGCGGGAAGAACTCCGGCTCGGCCGGATCGATGACCGCCCAGCGCGTGTCGACTCCGAGCTCGCGGAGCATCGCCACCTCGCGCGGCATCATCTCCGCCACACCGCCGCCGCGCGCGGTCGAGCTCACCATCCAGACCGTCCGGCCCGCGAGCTCCGGGGCGAGCACCGAGGCCTGTGCGCGCAGCTCCGCGACGCTGCGGCTGAGGTGCGCGACGGCCGCGTAGTCGTCGAGCGGGATGGTTTTGACCTCGACGTCGTGGATCATCAGGTGGGCGTCGTCGACCGCTGTTCTCGGCTCTAGATACGACGCGGACGACGCCGCTGGCAAGGCGATTCCGAGGCCGGCCCCCGCACTGCCTCGGTAATCGTGCGCAAAGGGGGGCCTGCAGCATCTTTTTACTTGCCAGTCAGTCGATTCTGTGCAACGGGGGGAGCGCTCCGGGGGAAGGCATGCCGGGTGGGACGAGCGAGGCGGCGGGCCCGAGGAAGGCCCAGCGCACGCGGGCGCGTATTCTGGAGGCGGCCGAGCGCCGCTTCTCGCAAGTCGGCTTCTCCGACACGCGCCTCGAGGACATCGCCGAGGCCGTCGGCGTGAAGCGCGCGGCGCTCTTCTACCACTTCCCGGACAAGCGCACGCTCTACAAGGCAGTCATCGCCGACGTGTTCGGCGGGCTGCTGGCCCGCATCGAGTCCATCCTCGATGGCCCCGGGAGCGTCGCCGCGCGGTTCGAGCGCGCGGTCGAGGCCTGGGTGGACGCGCTGGCGGCGCGCCCGTCGATGGCGCGCCTCCTGCTCCGGGAGGCGGCCGGCCTGGGGCCGGAGGCGGACGCCGCGGCGGCGGCGCGGGCGGAGCCGTTCCTCGAGCGCACGCGCCGCCTGCTCGCCGAGGGCCAGCGCAGCGGCGAGCTGAATCCGATCCGCGCCGAGCCCTTCCACGTGATGAGCGCCGTGATCGGCTTCACCGTCTTCTACTTCGCGGCCCTGCGCAGCCTGCTGCCGGAGGTGGACTTCGACCCGCTGGAGCCGAAGGAGGTCGCCGCCCACCGGCACGACGTCGTCCGGCTCGCGCAGCGGCTACTCGGGGTCGGCCTTCCCAGGGTGATCGCGCGGAGGTCGAGGTCCGCGCGACGTTGACCGAGTCGGAGGGCCCGATGGACGTTCGCTACACGCCTTTCCTGCGGGCGGTTCGTGCCAACCCGTACCCGTCCTACACGGCGTTGCGCGAGCACGCACCGGTGCACCGGGTCGAGGACGTCGGCGCGTGGGCGGTCGCGCGCTACTCGGACGTGCTCTTCGTGCTGAGCCACCCCGAGCTGTTCTCGTCGGACGCGATGCGGACGATGTTCGTGGCACCGCCGGGCGTCGACCCCGAGGCGGCGGAGCGCATGCTGGCGATCGCGACCGCCCTGCCGTTCACGATCGAGGAGATGGTCCACGCCCGCAACCTGATCTCGACCGACCCACCCGAGCACGAGGTCATGCGCAAGATCGTCAGCCGCGGCTTCACGCCGCGGCGGATCGCCGCATACGAAGGCCGCGTGCGCGAGGTCGTTCACCGCTGCGTGAGCGGACTGCGAGCCGGCATGGAGTTCGACGTCGTCCGGGACCTCGCCGTCCCCGTTCCCTCGGTGATCATCGCGGAGATGCTCGGGGTCGAGCCCGAGCGCTACGACGATTTCCGGCGCTGGTCCGGCATCGTGATCTCGCAGGCGACGGGTTCGCGCCACAACCAGTCCTTCACCGAGTCCGGTTACGTCGAGATGATCAGGGAGTTCAGCCACTATCTCCTGGCGATCATCGAGCGCCGGCGGCATAGGCCGGCGGACGATCTGGTGACGACCCTGATTGCCGCTCAGGAAGGCGACGGCACACTGACGCCCATGGAGGTGGTCACGTTCGCGATCCTGCTGCTCGTCGCCGGCAACGAAACGACGACCAACCTGATCGGCAACGCGGTCAACGCCCTGCTCGATCATCCGGAGCAGCTCGAACGGGTGCGTCGAGACCGCGAGCTGATCCCCGCCGTCGTCGAGGAGACGCTGCGGTGGGAAGGGCCGATCCAGTTCTTCTTCCGACGCACGTGTCGGGACATCGAGATTGCGGGGACCATGTTGCCCGCGAACACGATCGTGATGCCGCTGCTGGGCTCGGCCAACCGTGACGAACGGCAGTTTCCCCGGCCCGACCTGTTCGACGTCACCCGCGACGCGAGCGGGCATCTCGCCTTCGGCATCGGCGTCCACTACTGCCTCGGCGCCGCACTCGCCCGGCTCGAGGCTCGGATCGCCATCGAGGCGTTGCTCGACGAGCTCCCCGGCCTGCGGCGCACGCACGCGGCCGTCGAGTACATCGACTCGTTTCTCATTCGCGGGCCGCAGCGACTCGCCCTGGCGCGGGCGGCGTCGTGAATGGTCGTCCGGCGAGGGAGGCGCCACAGTCGACAAGGAGGCCGGCGCCGGCCCCGCGGAGGAGCAGACAGGTCTGGAAGCGGTCGCCGCTGCCAAAGGCATCCCCCGAACCGAGGAACTGAAGCTCGATCCGGTTCACGGCTTCCGCGCAGCCCACGAGCCGGCAGCGCTCCGCTGACCGGTGCGAGCACCGGGCGTGATGCGATCGATCAGCCATGGCTGATCGCTCCCTGGCGCACCGCGGTCGCCGCACGGTAGAACTCGTAGCCCCGCATGCGATCGGCGGCGGCCCCGAAGTAGAGCCCACGGTACTCCGAAGCGCCGAGGTCCGCCACCAGCGCGAACCCGCGCGCGGCGAGATAGCTCGGCAAGCGCGCCGGGTCGAAGCCGAAGGTCCAGGGCTCGTCGGCGCGCCTGAGCGTCCGCATGAGGGCGCGCGTGCCGTCGAAGCTGACCGAGCCGTCGAGGAGGCCCGTGTGGACGTAGGTGAACAGAAGGCGGCTCCCCGCCGGACCCGCCGCAGCGACCGAGCGCAGCGTCGCGTGGACGGCTTCCTCAGTGAGGTAGTTCGTCACGCCCTCCCACACGAAGAAGGTGCGGACCATCCGATCGAGCCCCGCGGCGTCCATCGCCTGCGCGAGGCTCTCCCAGTTGAAGTCGACCGCGACGAAGACGACGTGGTCGGGGAGGACGCCGAGCACCTGCCGCACCCGCTCTCGCTTTGCGGCGAGCGTGTCGGGATGGTCCACCTCGAACACGCGCGCCTGCTCGATGCCGCGCAGCCGGTAGGCGCGGGAGTCGAACCCGGCCCCGAGGATCACGACCTGGGCGATCCCCTCGGCCAGGGCGTCGCGGAGCGCATCGTCGATGAGCCGAGTCCGGGCCACGCCAGACGTACGTGCACCGGGCCATCGTCGGTCGATGAGCCACGGCACGACCGCGCCGAAGGGCGGGACGCGGGAGAGGCCGGCGACGGCAGCGAGCGACGGCGGGAGGAGTGCGCTCGCCAAGGGATCTTCGAAGAGGCGCACCTCGGGAGGGCGGCGTGAGGACTCGAGCGCCCGGAAGAGGGCCATGAATTCCGCCGTCCGGCTCGCTCGCCCGTGTTTCACCGCACCCGATTCCTAGCCCGCCCGTTCACGAAGCGCTCGCTTCGGCCTCGGGCCAGAGCGCGGGGAACAGGAACCTGAGTGCTCGAAACGGTACGCCGAATGTGACAGGCCCTTTCGGGCTCGCCGCGGTGAGCAGGCCGTACGCGAGGAGCGCCGCGAGAGTGCGCCGGCCGCTGCGTTCGGGAACGCCGAGCATGGTGACGAAACGGCCCCTCTCCAGCGGCCCGTTGGTGAACGTGTACTGCAGCACGTCGGCTGCGGCCGGGCTCAGATGCTCCTGCCCGTGCGCTCTCTCGAACGTCAAGAGCGCATGGAGGCGGGCGCGCAGCTCGTCCAGGCGAAGGAGGCCTCGCATGAACTGGACCTGGTCGAGACAAGTGTCGAGGAAGAACCGTGCGAACTCGACGAGGTGCTCTTGGGACAGTGCACCTCGTCCGTCGAGATCATTCCGTCTTGGCCGGTCCGCGTTGTGAAGGAGGGCATAGTACCGGTCTCGATCGCGCGCCAAGCCGCGCATCGGTGACCACAGGCCATGCGTCAACTCCATCGCGTACAGGAGAAGGTGGGAATGAAGCCTCGCCGTCCGACCATTGCCGTCGACGAATGGGTGGATCCACGCCAGGCGATGGTGTGCGGAGGCGGTTGCGATGAGGAGGTGCTCTCCAGCCGGCTGCGCGGCGTATCGCTTCGCGAAGTGCTCGAGAAGGACTGGGAGCGCTTCGGGTGGCGGCGGGCGGTGCGCGCCCACTTTGACGTTCTTGTCTCTCAGCTTGTCCGGCTCTACGAGCTGCCCATCGAGCGTCCGGAGGTCCTCGAGCGACAGCTGACCATAGAGATGCCGGTGGAGGTCCAGGATCGTCTCCGCGTGAAACAGCGACTGCGGGCGCTGGGTCCCGTAGGTTTGCTCTGCCCATTCCTCCGTTCGCATGTGGGCGATCGCCAGTCGCTGCCTGGCTGCCAGGTGCGGATTCGAAGAAAAGTCCTGACGCATCGCCCGCTCGATGTCGGCAGGCAGGGTGTGCTGCCCCTCGATCCGGTTCGTGTAGTACGAGTTCATCGCTCTCAGGAGAGGACCGAGGGCACGTCGAACGCTCGGGTGCGCGAAGCCCGCGAGCTGCCACGCTGCCTTTTGGACCTCGTGGGCGAGTTCGCGGAGACTCCCCAGCGCATGGTCGTCGGGGACGAGCGGCTCGAAGTCTACCGACACCGCTCCTCTCACACGGGCTTCTTGGCCGATCCTCGCGACGCTGTCAATGCCGCTGTAACTTACGGTATTCGTTTGACTCGGGCCATCTCCTTCAATCTGTTGGCCGCTTTGGCGGCCGATCCTGCGGCCGGTGCTGTGAGCAGCCAGACGGCCTCCTGCTCACTGGGTGCGGGAGCTGAGTACCGGACCTACCTCAGCTCGCCCGACCGCCTCGCCAGCTCTGCAGCACGCGCAGGTAGTTGGCGCGCTCGAACGC
>JBKPDC010000196.1:0-1733 GCA_046727715.1 Thermodesulfobacteriota bacterium | reverse complement strand
CCGTCCACGCGCGGATCGGCGAACGGTGGCGCGATCGCCGCGTCCTTGAGCCACGCCACCGCGCCGCGCCGCTCGGCGTTACGCGCCGAGGCGTGGAGTCGCAGCGAGTCGCCGCGCACCGCCACGTCGGACGCGAGCGCGGCGCCCGCCCCGAGCGCGCAGATCGCAAGGCCGAGGACGGTCCGCATGCGTCCGGCTTCCCTCCCGCAAGCCCTGGAAGTCAAGGCGCGACACGACGAAGGCCGCCAGGGATACCCCTGGCGGCCTTCGATCAGGCTCCCCGGGCCGGACTCGAACCAGCGACCAATCGGTTAACAGCCGATCGCTCTACCGACTGAGCTACCGGGGAATGCGGGCAGTTGATACCGGAGCCCCCGGGGGGCGTCCAGTACCGCGCGGGTCACATCTCGCGGCGGCCCTCGAGCGCCCGCCCGACCGTCATGACGTCGGCGTACTCGAGGTCGGCGCCGACCGGGAGCCCGTGGGCGATGCGGGTGACCCTGAGGCCGAGGGGCTTCAGCAGCTTTGCCAGGTAGAGCGCCGTCGCCTCGCCCTCCGCCGTGGGATTCGTCGCCAGGATCACCTCGCGCACGGGCGCGTCGCGCAGCCGCACCAGGAGCGGTTGGATCTTCAGGTCGTCGGGACCGACGCCGTCGAGGGGTGCCAGCGTGCCGTGCAACACGTGATAGCGGCCACGGAACTCGCGCACGCGCTCGATGGCCAGCAGGTCGGCCGGCTCCTCCACCACGCAGATGACCTCCGCGCTCCGCTTCGGGTCGGCGCACAGCGGGCACGGATCGCTCTCGGTGAGCGCGAAGCACACGGAGCAGAGCCGGGTCTCGTCCTTCACCGCCAGCAGCGCGTCGGCCAGCGCCTGGGCATAGTCGCGCTCGCTGCGCAACACGTGGAACGCGAGCCGCGAGGCGGTCTTCTCGCCGATGCCGGGCAGCTTGGTGAGCTGCGCGATCAGGCGGCTCATCGAGGGCGTCTGCGCCATCTTGGGACTCAGCCGAGGCCGGGGATCGGCAGCCCGCCGGTCGCCTTCTGCATCTCCTCCGCGATCAGGGCGCGCGCGGCGCGCAGGGCGTCGTTCACCGCCGCCACCACCAGATCCTGCAGCATCTCGCGATCGGGCGTCTCCAGCAGCGAGGGGTCGATCTGGACGCGCAGGACCTCGAGCCGCCCGTTGACCACCGCGGTGACCATGCCACCGCCCGCCCGTCCCTCCGCGGTGCGCGCCGCGATCTCGTCCTGCACCGAGGTGAGCCGCTCCTGGAGCTGCTTGGCCTGTTGCAGCAACCCACCCAGGTCGAATTTCGTGTTCATGCACCGTCCTCCGTCCGGGAGCGCCGGTCGCGTACGCTGCGCACCTCGGCACCGAAGATCTCGACTGCCGCCCGCACGAGCGGATCGGCGAGCGTTTCCTCCTGCCGCTGCCGCGCCTGCGCGGCCGGCATGTCGGCCACATGCTCGCTGGGCACCGGGCCGACCTCGATGCGTAGCGGGCGCCCCGCCGCCTCGCTGGCGAGCGCGGCCAGACGCGCCAGCGTGTCGCGCGTCGCCAGCTCGCGACGCAGCGCTTCGCTGTCCATGCCGAGGCGCAGCACGCCGTCGCTGACGCCGAGGGGTCGGGCGGCCGCGAGCGTCATGTAGAGCGACACGCGCTCCTGCCGCACGCGGGCGAGCACCCGGTCCCACACGCCGCCCGACGCCTCCGTCGGGCTGGTCCCGCC
>JBKPDC010000195.1:0-5845 GCA_046727715.1 Thermodesulfobacteriota bacterium | reverse complement strand
GGCCATGACGATCGGGACCGGGCAGGAGGCGGTCACCGTCTCGAACCCGTCGGCGACGTAGTAGGTCTTCACGAAGTGCGCACCGAGCTCGGCGCAGATCCGGCAGGCCAGCCGGAAGTAGCGCGCGTCGCGCGTCATGTCCTTGCCGACCGCGGTGACGCCCAGGGTCGGAATGCCGTAGCGAAGCCCGAGATCGACGAGTCGGGTCAGGTTGTGGATCGACTGGGTCTCGAACTCACCGCCGACGAAGACCTGGACCGCCATCGCGGCCACGTTGAGCCGGGCCGCGTCCTCGACGTCGATGGCGAGCTGCTCGTTCGAGAGCTCCTTCAGGATGCTCGGGCCGCCGCTCGCTCTGAGCACCACCCCGCACGCGAGCGTCGGGGGGACGGTGGTGCGGAGCATCCCTCGGGTGAGCATGAGCGCGCTCGCGTGGGGCACGAGGGGCAGGATGTTCACGTCAACGCGCTCGAGGCCCGCGGTCGGGCCCTGGAAGTAACCGTGGTCGATCGCGAGCATGAGGGTGCGCCCGGAGGCGGGACTGAAGATGCGGGCTAGGCGGTTCTGCAGGCCCCAGTCGAGCGCGTTCGAGCCCTTCAGGAAGAAGGCCTCCTGCTTGACCGGCACGCCGAGGTGGAAGTTCTTGGTGTCCTTCACATCGTCCACGTCGGGCACGTTGGGTCTCCTTTGCTCCGGCGTCCAGTCCCGGTCGCCTGCGACGCGCGGACGATTGCAGGAAACGTCCAAGCGCGTCAACCCGCGCCCTCGATTTTCACTCACATCGAGGCTAAAGAGCGCCGGCATGGGTACCGTCCGCTGGATCTGCCTCGACGCCGACGACCTGATGCACGCGAACACGGGCGAGGCGAACTACAACGAGAGCGCGTACTACAACTTCTACGACCCGGCGCAGCGCCTCGGCGGGTTCGTCCGCCTCGGCAACCGTCCGAACGAGGGCTACGCCGAGATGACGCTCTGCCTCTACCTGCCGGACGGAACGGTCGGCTTCATGTTCGGCCGCCCGCGGATCGCGGACAACGCGCGCTTCGACGCCGGCGGCATGCGCTTCGACGTGCGCACGCCGATGCGCGAGCATGCGATCCGCTACGAGGGCACCGCCTGTCTGCTGGCGCGGCCGCTGGACCTGCTGGACCCGCGTGCCGCCTTCTCGCAGAACCCGCACGTGGGGGCACGGCTGGAGCTCAGCTACTCCGCACTGTCCCCGGCGCACGGCGGCGAGCTCCGTGAGGACCGCGACGGCACATGGGTGAGTGTGAGGGCCGAGAAGACGGGTCAGGAGTTCGCGCGCGGCCACCTCGAGCAGCACGGGCACGCGACCGGCCACGTGACGGTGGGCGAGCAGCGCTGGACGATCGACGGCTACGGGCTGCGCGACCGCTCCTGGGGCCCGCGCTACTGGCAGGCGCCGAGGTCCTACCGCTGGCTCACGATGAACTTCGGCCCCGACGCCGGCATCGCCGCGGCGCTCACGTTCCAACGCGACGGGACGCAGGTGCAGGGCGGGTACATCTCCGAGTCCGGGATGAAGAGCCGACCGATCGGCCGCGTCGAGGTGGAGAGCGACCACGCGGGGGCGGAGCAGCTCCACTGGGGGCTGCGCGCACGCCTGCACCCGGCCGACGGCGGTGCGGTCGAGGAAGTCACCGGCCGTGTCCTCACCATGGTGCCGCTGCGCAACCGGCGCAACGGCGTCACCACGCGTATCGCCGAGGGGCTCACCGAGTGGCAGTGGCGCGGCCGGGTGGGCTACGGCTGGTCGGAGTTCCTCGATCACGTCGACTGATCTCGCCCAACGGCTGGCCGCGAGCGTGCGCGCCCGGCTGGGTGCGGAGGTCACGGTCGAAGGCCTGCAGCGCCTCGCGGGTGGCGCGTCGCGGGAGATCTGGCTCTTCACGGCGCGACATCCCGGCGGGCGCACGGAGCCGCTCGTGCTGCGCCGCGACCCGCCCGGCCACGCCATCGAGTCGAGCCGGGCGGGCGAGTTCGCGCTGCTCGAGACGGCGGCCGCGGCGGGCGTACCGGTACCACGGGTGCGCTGGTGCGCGCAGGAGGAGGACGGTCTCGGCTCCGCCTTCGTCATGGACTTCGTGACGGGAGAGACCATCGCGCGGAAGCTGCTGCGTGACGCCGAGTACTCCGAGGCGCGCGCCGCGCTTCCCGAGCAGCTGGCAGCGGCGCTGGCGCGCATCCACGCGATGGATCTCGACCTGCCGGCGGTCCGTCGCCTGCCACGTCCCGATGGTGGCTCGACCCCGGCCGCCGCCGAGCTCGCCCGCTACGACGGGCTCTTTCGCGCCATCGCGCCCGATCCGCACCCGGCCTTCGAGCTGGCGTTCCGCTGGCTCGGCGTGCGCCTGCCGGCGCCGCGCCGTCTGGCGGTGGTGCACGGCGACTATCGCGTGGGCAACGTGATCGTCGACGCCGCGGGGCTGCGCGCGGTCCTCGATTGGGAGCTGACGCATGTCGGCGACCCGATGGAGGACGTCGGCTGGCTCTGCGTGCGCTCGTGGCGCTTCGGCGCCGCCGCGCCGGTGGGTGGGCTCTGCGGCCGCGAACGGTTCTTCGCCGCCTACGAGCGCGCCGGCGGCGACCCGATCGATCCGGTGGCAGCACGCTGGTGGGAGGTGTTCGGGAACCTCAAGTGGGGCATCATCACCATCATGCAGGCGCAGACGTTCCTCGGCGGCGTGAAGGACGTCGAGCTCGCGAGTCTCGGCCGGCGCACGTGCGAGACGGAGCTGGAGCTGCTCGAGCTCCTCGACGGGACGGCCACCTGACCATGCAGGACCGGCCGACCATGCTCGAGCTGCTCGCCGCCGTCCGGGGCTTCCTGGAAGACGACCTCGTGCCCACCCTCGAGGGCCGGCGCCGATTTCACGCTCTCGTCGCGGCGAACGTGCTGGGCATCGTCGAGCGCGAGCTCGGGGGGGAGGAGGAGCAGCTCTCCCGCCAGTGGGATCGGCTCGCTGAGCTGTTCGGGCTCGAGTCCTCGACGCGACCGCAGGCGGTGAGCGCGTTGCGTGCGGCGGTGCGGGAGCTGGAGGTGCAGCTCGCGGAGCGCATCCGCGGCGGTGAGGCCGATGGCGGGGAATTCGCGTCGCGGGTCCGCGCGCACGTCCGCGCGACGGTGCACGAGAAGCTCGACGTCGCCAATCCACGCTTCCGCGGCGCGTAGGAGCGCCCGGAGGGAAGGCAGCACCGCGACCGCTCCTCCCGGCCGCTGTCCGGGCCGTGACGCGTCAGTCGCCGAGTCCGCGGAGCAGGTGGGCGCGGCTGCGGTGCCGCAGTTTCCGGAGCGCCTCCGACTCGATCTGCCGGACGCGCTCGCGCGTGACCGCGAAGTGCGCCCCGACCTCTTCGAGCGTATGGTCTTTGCGCTCAGCGATCCCGAAGCGCATGCGAAGCACCCTCGCCTCGCGCGGCGTCAGCGAGCCGAGCGCGCGGAGCAATGCGCGCCGGACACTGCTGGCGGTCGACACGTCCGCGGGGCCGGCCATCGCGTCGTCCTCGATCAGCTCGCCGAGCGTGCAGGCGCCGTCGGGGCCGATCGGCTCGTCGAGCGACAGCGGCTCGTGTCCGACACCCAGGAGCCACTGCACCTCGGCGGCCGGGAGGCCAGCCCGTTCGCTCAGCTCGTCGGGCGACGGATCGCGGCCGAGCTGCTGTCCCATCGTCCGCGCCAGCTGCGTCACGTTCCCGAGGATCTCCGTCATGTAGACGGGCACGCGGATCGTGCGCGCCTGATCGGCCAGTGCGCGCGTGATGGCCTGGCGGATCCACCACGTGGCGTAGGTGGAGAAGCGGTGACCGCGGCGCCAGTCGAACTTCGCGATGGCGCGCATGAGGCCAATGTTGCCCTCCTGGATCAGGTCGAGGAGCTGGAGGCCCAGGTGCACGTAGCGGCGTGCGACCCAGACGACCAGCCGCAGGTTCGCCTCTACGAGCTCCTGCCTGGCGACGGAGGTGCCGCGTTCGGCAGCGTGCATGCGGTCGAGAAGGTGGCGCAGCGCGAGCCTGGTGAGCCCGCACTCGCGTTCCAGCGCCCGCAGCGCACGGCCGTCGCGGCGGACGCTCCGCTCCATGGCCGCCTCGACCCGCGCGAGCTCCGCCGCCAGCGCATCGATGTGCTCGTCCGAGATGCCGAGCGCGAGCACTGCCCGGGCGAGCGCGGCGTGCTCGCCCCCCCGCCGCCGTCCCCCGGTGCCGCCGGCACGGACGATGCCCCGGATGCGCGCGATCTGGCGCAGCAGCCGCCTGCGCGCGAGGTGGGCGTCCGCGGCGGCCTCCGCATCCTCGCCGCGGTCGGCGAGCACATCGTCGATCCCGACGGTCCCCTCGTGCAGCGCGGCGGGCAGGCCGAGGATCCAGCGCAGTCCCACGGGCGAGGCGAGCACGGCGGCGATGCGCTCCCGGCGCCCGTCGTCGATCCGGCGCGCGATGCTGACCTCCTCGTCACGCTCGAGCAAGCGCGAGCGCGCTGCCTGCCGCAGGTAGAACCGGACCGGGTCGAGCGACTCGGGGCGATCCCGCTTCGCGCCGTGCTCCGGCGCGTCTCGGTCGTCCAGATCGACCGGCCCGATGGGCTCTATGTCGAGGCTGAGCTCCGCGCGATCCGGGAGCTCGTGAGCGAGATCGTCTTCCATTGTCCGGCTGCCCCGCCCCACCTCTCACGACAGCCGAACGACTCGCAATTGTGAAGATTCCGCATCTTCCTAAGGGTTTTCCCTGATCACACCTGCGAGGATGGCCACCCGGATCAGCTCGGCCAGCGAGTCGACGGCCATCTTCGACATCACGCGGGCGCGATGTACTTCCACGGTCTTCGGGCTCAGACCGAGGTCGGCGGCGATCTCCTTGTTGGCCTTTCCGGCGACCACCAGCGCGAGGACCTCGCGCTCCCGCGCCGTCAGCGACTCGAGCCGGCGGCGCGCTTCGTCGCGCCGGCACCGTACTTCCCGGTCCTGGCGGTCGATCTCGAGCGCCTGGCGAACCCGGTCGAGCAGCAGCTGATCGCTGAACGGCTTCTCGATGAAGTCGAGGGCACCGGCCTTGACCGCACGCACCGCCATGGGCACCTCCGCGTGCCCGGTGACGACGATCGTGGGGAGGCCCGCCCCACGTCGCGCCAGCTCGGCCTGGAGGTCGAGTCCGCTCATTCCCGGCATGCGGACGTCGAGCACCAGGCAGCCAGGTTGCGACGGCTCGTATTCGCGCAGGAAGTCGGCCGCGGTGGGGTAGGTCCGCACCGAGAGCCCGACCGACTCGAGCAACCAGCGCAGCGAGTCGCGCATCGCGCGGTCGTCGTCGACGACGAAGACCGTCGGGTCACGCGGCATGGAGATTCCCGCGGGCCGCGGGCAGCAGCACGTGGAACGCAGCTCCCCGCGGCGTGTTCGCCGCGGCCCAGAGTTGCCCGCCGTGGACCTCGACGATGGAGCGGCTGATCGGCAGGCCGAGGCCGATTCCATCTTGCTTGGTCGTGAAGAAGGGTTCGAAGAGCCGGCCCGCCGATCCCTGCGCCACGCCGCTGCCGGTGTCCCGCACGATCAGCTCGACCCCCCTGCCGGCGTGTGCCGCGGTCTCGATGCTCACCTCCCGCGGCGCCCCGTCGTTGGCAGCCATGGCCTCGAACCCGTTCCGAACCAGGTTCAGGATCACCTGCTCGAGCTGGATCGTGTCCACGTCGACCTCGAGCGGTTGGGGCGCGAGCGCGAGGCGCAGCGTGATGCCGAGCTCGCGCGCCTCCGCCTCCGCGAAGTGGAGCGCCTCGCGCACCAGGGCGTTCAGGTCGGCGCATGCCCGCGTCGCCTCGGTGTTGCGTACG
>JBKPDC010000194.1:0-11728 GCA_046727715.1 Thermodesulfobacteriota bacterium | reverse complement strand
TGGGCCTTCCCGTGCTGGATCGAGGGCGTGGAGCACGTGAACGTCGGCGTGTACGCGCTGCCACCGGCGTCGGGCACGCGGGTGCAGCGCGAGCTCGCCCGGCTGCTGGACGACGTCGGCGCGTGCCCGACGCGCTGGCAGGCGTTCCCCATTCGGACGTTCGTGCCCGGCGCGCCGGTGGCGGCGCCGCACGCGCTGCTCGTCGGAGACGCCGCGGGATGCGATCCGCTCATGGGCGAGGGGATCTCGTACGCGCTCGAGTACGGCATCATGGCCGCGGACGCGATCGTCGCCGGCACGGATGCGGCAACGACCTACGCGCGCGCCGTCGCGGCCAGCGCGACGGCGCGCAAGCTGCGCCGCCTCGAGTGGGCCGCACGGCGGTTCTACGGGCGGCACGCGGCGTGGTGGTTCCGTCTCGCACGCATCAGCCGGCGGGCGCAGGCGATCGGGCTCGCGTGGTACAACGGGGTGGACCACTGGGACGAGCGCAGTGGCTGGGCGGCGCTGCGCGCGCTCGTGCGGCCAGGAGCATGGCAGGGCGCTTGAGCACGGGTGCCGGCCGCGTGCGCGCCGTCGCGGCCGCGGCGCCGTATCTCGAGCGCCTGCTCTGGCGCGTCGGCATCCGCCAGGTCGCGGGCGTGGACGAAGTCGGGATGGGGCCACTGGCGGGACCGGTCGTCGCGGCGGCGGTCGTGCTGCCGGTGGAGACCCACATCGCCGGGGTCGCCGACTCGAAGGTGCTGCCGGCGGTGGTGCGTGAGCGGCTGGCGGGCGAGATCCGTCGCCGCGCCGTCGCGGTCGGCATCGCGGTGGTCGAGCCGGACGAGATCGACCGCGTGAACATCTACCAGGCCGGGCTGCGCGCGCTCCGCCGGGCCGTCGAGCAGCTGCACCCGCTGGTCCCCGGTTTCGTCCTGGTGGACGGGCGCGAGATCCCCGACCTCGGGATCCCGCAGAGCGCGTACCCCAAGGGCGACGCGTTCGTCACCAGCATCGCGGCGGCGTCGATCGTCGCCAAGTGTCATCGCGATGCCCTCATGCGCCAGCTCGACGCGCGGTATCCCGTCTACGGCTTCGGCCGTCACATGGGCTACGCCACGCGCGACCACCTGGCCGCGCTGCGCGCACACGGACCGTCGCCGGCGCACCGGAGGTCGTTCGCGCCGGTGCTGGCGGCGCTCCCGGTCGCCCCCACCCGGCAGCTCGCGTTGCTCCGCGGCGATGCGTGAGTCGCGCTTTTCCCGGGTCGCGATTCCCCTATAATCGCGCCACACAGTCATGGACGCGGCGTTGCTCGTCGATCTCTACCGGCAGATGTGTCTCTGCCGGCGCTTCGAGGAGGCGGCCGCGCGCGCCTATGCGCAGGGCAAGATCGCCGGCTTTCTCCACCTCTACATCGGTCAGGAGGCGGTGGCGGTCGGCGCCATCTCCGCCGCGGCGCCCAGCGACTACATCGTCGCCACCTACCGCGAGCACGCGCACTACCTGGCGCGCACGGGCGACGCGCGCGGCGCGATGGCCGAGCTGTACGGCAAGGCGAGCGGCTGCGTCGGTGGCCGCGGCGGATCGATGCATCTCTTCGACGCCGCGCGCCGGTTCCTGGGTGGCTGGGCCATCGTCGGCGGACACCTGCCGATCGCGGCGGGCGTCGCCTTCGCGTCCAAGTACCGCGACGAGAAGGACGTCACGCTCTGCTTCTTCGGCGACGGGACGGCGAACATGGGCGCGTTCCACGAGGGCCTCGCGCTGGCGTCGCAGTGGAAGCTCCCGATCGTGTTCATCTGCGAGAACAACCAGTACGCCATGGGGACGCCGCTCTACCGCACGCTCGCGGTCGCGGACGTCGTCGTGCGCGCGCGCGGGTACCCCATCGAGGACGAGATCGTGAACGGCGACGACGTGCTCGAGATGCGTGAGGCGGTCCGGCACGCCGCCGACCGGGCACGGACGAAGAGCCTGCCGTTCTTTCTCGAGGCCAAGACGTACCGGTTCCGCGGCCATTCCGTCGCCGACCCGGCGAAGTACCGCACCAAGGAAGAGGTCCAGAAGTGGATGGAGCGCGATCCCATCCAGGTCCTGGGCCAGCGGATGAAGACCCTCGGCATCGCCACCGACGAGACCCTGAAGCAGCTCGACGACGAGGCGAAGGCCATCGTGAAGGACGCCGTCGAGTTCGCCGAGGCGTCCCCCGTGCCGGCGCCCGAAACCGTGCTGGACCACGTCTATGTCTGACTCCGAGCCACGCATCCTCACGTTCCGCGAGGCGCTCCGCGAGGCCATGGTCGAGGAGATGGAGCGCGACGAGTCGATCTTCTTGATGGGCGAGGAGGTGGGGCACTACCACGGCGCCTACAAGGTGTCGGAGGGCATGCTCGAGCGCTTCGGCGAGCGGCGCGTGATCGACACGCCGATCGCCGAGACGGGGTTCGCGGGTGTCGGCATCGGCGCCGCGATGATCGGGCTCCGTCCGATCATCGAGTTCATGACCTGGAACTTCTCGCTCCCGGCCTACGACCAGCTGGTGAACAACGCCGCCAAGCTGCGCTACATGTCGAACGGGCAGTTCACGCTGCCGATCGTGTTTCGCGGGCCGGGCGGCGCCGCGCACGCGCTGGGCGCGCAGCACTCGCAGGCGCTGGAGTCCCTCTATGCCCACATCCCTGGCCTGAAGGTCGTCGTCCCGGCCACGCCCGCGGACGGCAAGGGCCTGCTCAAGTCCGCCATCCGTGACGACGACCCCGTGTGCTTCTTCGAGAGTGAGACCATGTACTCGCTGAAGGGTGAAGTCCCCTCGGGCGAGCACGTGGTGCCGCTCGGCGTGGCCGACCTGAAGCGGCCCGGCCGCGACGTCACCGTCGTCACCTGGGGCAAAATGGTGCACGCGTCGCTCAAGGCCGCCGAGATGCTGGCGCAGGACGGCATCGAGGCGCAGGTGCTGGACCTGCGGACGCTGCGGCCGCTCGACGAGCAGGCCGTCATCGACGCCGTGCGCGCGACCAAGCATTGTGTCGTCGTGCAGGAGGGCTGGCCATTCGCCGGCGTGGCGGCAGAGGTGATCACGCTCGTCGTGCGTGAGGCCTTCGACTGGCTCGATGCCCCCCCCGAGCGCATCACGAACCTCGACGTGCCGATGCCGTACGCGGGCAACCTCGAGGCGATCGTCCTGCCGTCCCCCGACCGCATCGTCGCGACGGTCCGCCGCGTGCTCGGCCAGGAGGCCCACCCCGCCCCCCCGGCGGCCGCGGCGGCCCGCTGACCCGGCATGCCTGACGTCGTCATGCCGAAGCTCTCCGACACGATGGAGGAGGGCAAGATCATCCGCTGGCTCAAGCAGCGCGGCGACCACGTGGCCATCGGGGACGTTCTCGCCGAGGTCGAGACGGACAAGGCCAACATGGAGCTCGAGGCATTCGACGAAGGTGTCCTGTCGGAGATCCGCACGGCCGAGGGCGAAGCGGCACCCGTCGGCGCGGTGATCGCGGTCCTGGCGGAGCCCGGGGCGGCGGTGCAGCGCGACGCCGCCCCGGCGGCCGCGCGTCCCGCGGCCGCCGCCGAGCCAGCCCCCACGTCCCGCCCGGCCGAGGCACCTTCCCGCGACGCGCCAGCGCAGCGGCCGGCTCCGCCCGAGTCGGCACAGAGCGAGGCCGCGGCGGTGGCCCGTCCACAGCAGGCGCCAGAGGAGCGCATCCGAGCATCGCCGCTGGCGAAGAGAGTCGCCCGCGAGCGCGGCGTCGACCTGAACGCAGTGGCCGGGACCGGACCTGGTGGACGGATCGTGGAGCGCGACGTCGAGCAGGCAGTGGCGAAGCGCGCGCCTGCGTCCGAGATCGCCGCGCGCCCACGCGCCGTGGCCGCCGCGACGAAGCCACAGACCCCCGAGCCCGCGGGGACGCGCGTGGAGCTCGGCAAGATGCGCCGCACGACGGCCAAGCGCATGGCGGAGGCGAAGCGCGACATCCCCCACTTCTACGCCAGCAGCGACGTCGCGATGGACGAGAGCGTGCGGCTGAAGGACGGGCTCGCCGCCCTCGAGGGCGAGTACACGGGCATCACCTACACGCACCTCGTCCTGAAGGCGGTCGGAATCGCACTCCGGCGCGTGCCCGAGATGAACGCCAGCCGGGACGGGGACACCGTCGTGCTGCACGACACGGTGCACGTGGGCCTCGCCACCGCGACCGACGACGGCCTCGTCGTCCCGGTGGTGCGTGACTGCGATCGCCAGCCGCTGGGGGCGCTGGTCACCCAGACACGGGCACTGGTGGAGCGTGCCCGAGCTGGCAAATTCGCTGCCGACGACCTGCGCGGCGCCACGTTCACGGTCTCCAATCTGGGCATGTACCCGGTGTCCCACTTTGCGGCCGTCGTGAACCCGCCACAGGTGGCGATCCTCGCGGTGGGCGCGGTGCGCGAAGTGGCCGTGGTGCGCGACGGCACACTCGGCCCGGGCCACATGATGACCCTCACGCTCTCCTGCGACCATCGCGTCGTCGACGGCGTTCTCGCGGGGCGGTTCCTGAAGGAGCTGAACGCGCTCCTCGGCGCCCCCCTCGCTCTGGTGGCCTAGGGACCGATAGGGAGACCGGTGGGCGAACTGGATCTCGTCGTCGTCGGGGCCGGGCCCGGTGGATACGTGGCGGCCATTCGCGCCGCGCAGCTCGGCCTCCGGACGGCGGTCGTCGAACAGGAGCGGGCAGGGGGCGTGTGCGGCAACTGGGGTTGCATCCCCTCCAAGGCGATCCTCGCGGACGCCGAGCTCTATCGGGCGGTGCGCGACGGTGCGCGGCGGGGCGTCGTCGCCGACGGGCTGCGCCCGGATTTCACCCGGGTCGTTGCACGCAGCCGCGAAGTGGCGGCGCAACAGGCGCGGGGCGTGGAGGGGCTGTTCCGCAAGCATCGCATTCAGCTGGTGCAGGGACGCGGGACGCTGGTCGCGGGCGGCGTCGACGTCGTGCGTGACGGCGCAGGACCCGATCGCCTCGGGGCGCCGCACGTGTTGCTCGCGACCGGTAGCCGGGAACGCACGCTGCCGGGCCTCGAGGTCGATGGCAAGGTGGTCCAGACGAGCCGCGAGGCGCTCGAAGATGCGCGCCTGCCGGCGTCGGTGGTGGTCATCGGGGGCGGCGCCGTGGGCGTGGAGTTCGCGTATGCCTACGCCAGCTTCGGGGCGACGGTCACGGTCGTCGAGATGGCGGGCACGCTGCTTCCGGGGATGGACGTCGATCTCGGCCGCGAGCTCGAGCGGGCGTTCCGCAGGCAGCGCATCGAGGTGCTGGTCGGCCACCGCTTCGAGCAGCTCGCCCGTGACACGCAGGGGGCCCGCATCACGGTGCGCGGCGACGCCGAGCCCCGGACGCTGCAGGCGGAGCGCGTCCTGGTGGCAGTGGGCCGCAGTCCGCTCAGTGACGACCTGGGGCTCGAACCGCTGGGCGTTCGCACGCAGCACGGCTTCGTCGTGGTCGATCCGATGATGCGCACCAGCGTGCCCGGGACCTTCGCCATCGGCGATCTCGTGGGCCCGCTCTTGCTGGCGCACACCGCCTCCGAGCAGGGCGTGATCGCCGTCGAGACCATCGCCGGCCGGCGCGACGGGGCCGGAGCCCTCGACATCTCCCGGGTGCCGATGTGCGTGTACTGCCAGCCCGAGGTGGCGGCGGTGGGCCTGACGGAGGCGCAGGCGCGGGAGCGCGGCGAGGTGAAGATCGGCAAGTTCCCGTTCCGCGCGCTCGGCAAGGCGATGGCCACGGGCCAGAGCGAGGGATTCGTCAAGCTCGTCGCTGGCGCCCGCCACAGCGAGGTGCTCGGCGTGCACATGATCGGGCACGGCGCGACGGACCTGATCGCGGAGGCAGGACTGGCGCGCACGCTGGAGGCGACGACGCACGAGCTGCGCGACACGGTCCACGCGCACCCGACGCTCGCCGAAGCGCTGCGCGAAGCCGCCCTTGCGGCAGAGGGTGAGGCGGTCAACATATGACCATGCTCGAGGTGGCGCGTTGCGGGCAGGTGCCCTACGATGTCGCGCTCGCATGGCAGGAGGCACTGGTCGCGCGGCGACTCGCCGGCGGGCCCGACGCATTACTGCTGCTCGAGCATCCTCCCGTGTACACGCTAGGCCGTGGGGCCGACGCCCGATTCCTCGGCAGCGCGGCAGCCGGAACGGTGCCGGTCGTGCGGGTCGGCCGGGGCGGGCAGGTCACCTACCATGGCCCCGGGCAGCTGGTCGGCTATCCCATCCTCGGGCTGCGCGAGCTCCGCCCCGACGTGCGCTGGTACGTTCGCACACTCGAGCAGATCCTGATCGACGCGCTGAGCGACGTCGGGATCGCGGCCGCGCGACGGTACGGGCTCACGGGCGTCTGGGTCGCATCGCGAAAGATTGCCTCGATCGGCGTTGGGATTCGCCGCTGGGTGACATGCCACGGCTTCGCGCTCAACGTGAGTGCTGATCTCAGCGGGTTCGCGGCGATCACGCCGTGCGGCCTCGATGGGGTGACGATGACGTCGGTGACGCGCGAGGGAGGGCCAGCCGACGTGGACCGCATCGCCGACGTCGTGCTCGCCCGCTTCGTCGCGCGGTTCGGCGTCCAGGCGTGCCGTCCGCTCGCCATCGCCGACGTCGTCGAGGAGGCCAGCGCGCGGCCATGAACGAGCCCACGGCGGTCACCACGCGTCGCCATCCGCCTTGGCTCAAGGTGCGCGCCCCCGGAGGTCCAGGGTTCACCGAGACCCGGGCCACGGTCAAGGCACTCGGCCTCCACACGGTGTGCGAGGAAGCCCGCTGCCCGAACATCGGCGAGTGCTGGGGACACCGCACCGCCACGTTCATGCTGCTCGGCGACACCTGCACGCGGAACTGCGCGTTCTGCGCGGTGCGCCACGGGCGGCCCCTGACCGTCGACGTCGAAGAGCCGCGGCGCGTGGCCGAGGGAGTGGCCAGGCTGGGGCTGCAGCACGTCGTCGTGACGTCGGTCAATCGCGACGACCTGCCCGATGGCGGCGCCAGCCACTTCGCGGCCACCGCGCGGGCCATCAAGGAGCGCGTTCCGCACGCGCGCGTCGAGGTGCTGGTGCCGGATTTCCAGGGCAACGTCCAGGCCGTCCGCACGGTCGTGGCGTCGCCGATCGACATCCTCAACCACAACATCGAAACGGTGCCTCGGCTGTACAAACGCGTACGGCCTGGGGCGCGATACGAGCGCTCGCTCGGGGTGCTCGCCGAGGGACGTCGGGCGCGCCCCGATTGCCTCACCAAGGCCGGGCTCATGCTCGGGCTCGGTGAGACGATGGATGAGATAGCCAGCGTATTCAGTGACTTACGGGCAGTCGACTGCGAGATCCTGACGCTGGGCCAGTACCTGCGGCCATCCTCGGACCACCTCCAGATCGAGCGCTACGTCACGCCGGACGAGTTTGCCGAGCTGCGCCGGGAGGCGCTGGCGGCGGGATTCCGTCACGTCGAGTCGGGCCCGCTGGTGCGGAGCTCGTATCACGCATGGGCGCACGTTCCGCAAGAAGCTAGGTAAAAATGACGACTTTTTGACCCTGGAACATTGCACGGTCGCGCGTTTTCACATACCGTGCCGGCGGTGTGAGGAGGCGTGCCCCATGCTGAAGCTGTACGACTACCCCGACTGCCCGTTCTGCCAGAAGGTGCGGGTAGTCCTGGCGGAGAAAGACCTGGAATACGAGAAGGTGTTCGTCGATCTCCGCAAGCAGGAGCAGAAGACCCCCGAGTTCCTGCGTATGAACCCCTATGGCAAAGTTCCCGTCCTGGTTGACGAGGACGAGGTCATCTACGACTCCACCATCATCAACGAGTACCTAGAGGATGAGTACCCACTGCCGAGACTGATGCCCGACGACTCGCAGGGTCGCGCCCAGGTGCGCCTGCTCGAGGACTACTGCGACAACTCGTTCATTCCCCCCACCACCATGCTGCTCGCTCAGCTCCGCAAGCCTGAGGGGGAGCGTGATGCCCAGCGGGTCGAACAGGCCCGAGAAGAGCTGCGGCGTTGTCTCTACTACCTGGGTGACAAGCTCGATGGCAACGAATACCTGGTGGGGCACGAGTTCACGCTCGCGGACGCCGCGTTCGCACCCCGCATGATGGTGCTGGGACGGCTCGGCTTCGAATTCGAGCCCGCACTGGCGCAGGTGCAGGCATGGCTCGAGCGCATCCGCTCCCGGGCCAGCGTACGCGGACTCGGGCTCTCCTGACGGGCATCCGGCGTTGACAGCGCGGGTCCGTCCTGCCAGTAGGAATCATTCCTACGTTGAGGCGCGGCGGCCGCTCGGCGCGTGCCCCGCGAAGGGAGGCACCCGATGGCGAAGGCGCTCAAGGGCACCAACACCCACGAGAACCTGAAGACCGCGTTCGCGGGCGAGTCACAGGCAAACCGGCGGTACTTGTACTTTGCTCGCCGGGCGGACATCGAAGGCTATCCGGATGTGGGCGGGCTGTTCCGCGACACGTCGGAAGCGGAGACCGGACACGCGTTCGGCCACCTCGATTTCTTGAGGGAGGTGGGCGACCCTGTCACCGGCGTTCCGATCGGGTCGACCGAACTGAACCTCAGGTCGGCCATCGAGGGCGAGACCTACGAGTTCACCGAGATGTACCCCGGTTTCGCCAAGGCGGCGCGCACGGAGGGGTTCGACGAGATCGCCGAGTGGTTCGAGACGCTGGCCAAGGCCGAGAAGTCACACGCCGGGCGGTTCACCAAAGGGCTGCAGACCTTGAGCCTGGGCTGAGTGGACACGGGCCGGGAGATCGGGGCTCCGGAACTGCATGATCCGGTGGCCCTGGCCACCGAGGCGCAGCGGGTCTACGACATCTGCGCCGGCTGCCGACGTTGCTACAACCTCTGCCCGTCGTTCACCACGCTCCTCGACACGATCGACGAGCACCATGACGGTGAGGCCACGCTGACGGCGGCAGAAGACCGGCGTGTCGTCGACCTCTGCTTCTCTTGCCAGCTCTGCTACCCGCATTGCCCGTACACGCCGCCGCATCGCTGGGCGGTCGATTTTCCGCGGCTGATGCTCGACGCGCGCGTCGCGCGTGCGCAGCGCGAAGGTCTTACCTTGCGCGAGCGACTGCTCAGCAACCCGGAGTGGCTGGGCCGCATCGCGTCTCGCATGCCGGCACTGGCCAACTGGGCCAATCGAACCCGGCTCTTCCGGTGGCTGGCGGAGCGCTGGCTGGGCATCGACCGGCGGCGCCGCCTGCCGACGTACGCACGCCCGTTCAGCGCCTGGTTTCGTCGCCAATCGCCGCCGCCCGACGTGGGTCGCAACGGGACGGTGGCGCTCTTCTACACCACACCCGTCGAGTACAATGCGCCTGACACCGGCCGGGCCGCGGTCCGCGTGCTGTGGCGCAGCGGCGTCGACGTCGTCTGCCCCGAGCAGGTGTGCTGCGGCATGCCGGCGCTCGACGCGGGCGACCTCGCGGGTGCGATGCGCCGCGCCCGCTTCAACATCGAGCGACTCGGGCAGGTGGTGGACCAGGGCCGCGACATCGTCGTGCCCGGTCCGACCTGCAGTCGCATGCTGAAGCAGGAATATCCCCGGTTGGTCCCGGGCCCGGCGACCGAGCGCGTGGCCGCCCACGTGTTCGACCTCGCCGAATGGTTGATGCGCCTGCACGCCAGGGGAAAGCTCGACCGCGGCTTCCGGCAGGGGCTTGGCCGGGTCGCCTATCACGCGCCGTGTCACCTGCGCGTGCAGGAGATCGGGTTCAAGTCGCGCGACCTGCTGCGCCTCGTGCCGGAGACGTCGGTCGAGCTCCTGGAGCGCTGCACGGGCATGGATGGCACGTGGGGATTCAAGCGCGAGTTCTTCGACGAGTCGCTCAAGGTCGCGCGCCCGCTGCTCCGCGAGCTGGACGAGCTCGGGCCTGCGCTCGTCATATCCGACTGTCCTCTGGCGGCGCTCCAGCTCGAGCAGGAGCGCGGCCAGCGGGTCTATCACCCCGTCGAGGCCCTCGAGGCGGCATACGAGGGTCGGACGCTGGCGCCGTGATGAGCATGGAGGCGATCGGGCTCGACGACCTGCTCGGCCGGGAACGCTACGGCGCGGAGCGTGCCGTGATCCGGCGTCGCGTCATCGAGCACAAGCGCAGCCGCCGGGTCGGGGTCGGGGACCGCATGAGCCTGCTGTTCGAGGATCGCGCGACGGTCTGGTACCAGACGCAGGAGATGCTCTGGGTCGAGCACATCACCGACCTCGACGCCGTGCGCGACGAGCTCGCGGTCTATGGGGCGTTGCTCCCGGGCGCGTCCGAGCTGTCGGCGACGCTGCTGATCGAGATCAGCGAGCAGGGGCGCATCCGCGAGGAGCTCCAGCAGCTGCGCGGCATCGACCGCCACGTCTGGCTCGACGTCGCGGGCGAGCGCGTGCCGGGCGTCTTCGAGGAGGGGCGGGAGAGCGACACGAAGCTGTCGGCGGTGCAATACGTTCGCTTTCCGCTCTCCCGGAGCGCACGAGAGCGGCTCGTCGGCGGTGCGCCCCTGGCCGTCGCGGTCGATCATCCCGCTTACCGCTGCGAGGCCCCGATCCCGGAGGCCGTGCGGCAGAGTCTCGTGAGCGACCTGAGCGACGGTGAGGCCGCAGGGGCGGCACTGCGGTGGGTGCGCGATGGCTGAGGGCGGCCGCGAAGGACGACGCCCCACACCGCAGCTCGCGGTCGTGTTCGAGGCGGTCCGGACGTCCGGCACCGAGCATCCCACGGCCGAGCACATCTACGACCGCGTGCGGCGCCTGCTGCCCTCGATCAGCCTCGGGACGGTGTACCGGAACCTGCAGCGCCTGGTGCAGGATGGACGGATCGGCGCGGCGCAGCTCGGCGCCCGCTCCCTGCACTACGACCCCACCCCCACGCCGCACGACCACTTCGTCTGCCGCCACTGCGGACGGGTGGAAGACCTGCTGGTCGATGCGCCCGAGCCCCTGCACGAGGCGGCCTCGCGCGCCGGGCACGAGGTCACGTCCCACACCCTGGTGCTCTATGGCCGGTGCCAGCGCTGCCGGGAGTCGGCATGAGGCTTCCCGACATCATCCCACTCTTCCCCTTGCCCAACGTGGTGTTCTTTCCTCGCATGCCGCTTCCGCTGCACGTCTTCGAGCCGCGCTACCGGACCATGGTGCGCGATGCCGTCAAGGGGGCGCACCTGATCGGGATGGTGCTGCTGCGGGGCGCGTGGGAGAGAGACTACGCCGGTGCGCCGGAGATCTTCGGCGTCGGGACCGTCGGCGAGTTGGCGCGGACGGAGGAGCTGCCCGACGGGCGGTTCAACATCGTGCTGCGCGGATTGCGCGAGTTCGTGATCCACCGCGAGCTGTCACGGGCTGCGTACCGCGAAGCCGTGGTGAGCTGGCGGGAGCAGCCGATCGATGCGCTCCCGGCGCCGATACGGACGGGGATCGGCGCCGTGGTCGTGCGCTACTTGCAACGCATCGGACGGGCGGGGCCGGAGAGTGACCTGCTCGAGAGCGGCGTCGACGACGAGACCTTCGTCAATTTCCTCGCGCAGCACCTCGACCTCGATCCGCTCGAGAAGCAGGCCCTGCTCGAGGCCGGTAGTCTCCGGGAGCGCGGACGGCGGTTGGTCGACGTGTTGGAGTTCCGCCTCGAGGAGCTGCGGCTCGATCCCGGAGGACAGTCCGTCCGCCGGCATCACTAGCGAGCACTACGCGTCCGCGGCCATCGCCAGCGGCGGCG
>JBKPDC010000193.1:0-6744 GCA_046727715.1 Thermodesulfobacteriota bacterium | reverse complement strand
GCGGAACTCGAGGCCGGGCTGCGCCTCGCAGCGCGCCATGAGGTCGGCGATCGCCGCCGGTTCCACCGTGACGCACGGGATGCCGAGTGCCTGGCAGTTGCCGGCGAAGATCTCCGCGAACGACTCGCCCACGATGGCCTGGATGCCGCGACCCCACCGCATGATCGCCTGCGGCGCGTGCTCCCGCGACGAGCCGCAGCCGAAGTTGCGGTTGACCAGCAGGATGCGCGCGGCGCGGAAGCGGGGGTCGTCGAACGGATGCAGGCCGCCCTCGGCGCGGATCTGGGCGCGGTCGTCCTCGAAGGCGGCCGCGCCGAGCCCCTCGAACACGACGCATTTCAAGAACCGCGCGGGGATGATGCGATCCGTGTCGATGTCGTGGCCGCGGACCGCGACGGCCGGTCCGTTCACCGTAGTGCGCTTCGCGTCCTCCATGTTCAGGCTCCCTCCGATGTGATGCCGAACAGTTCGCGGGCATCGGTCACCTCGCCGGCGATGGCGGCGGCGGCGACCATGACGGGCGACATGAGGAGCGTCCGGCCCGTGGGCGAGCCCTGGCGGCCCTTGAAGTTGCGGTTGGACGACGAGGCGCAGAGCTGCGTGCCCTCGAGCCGGTCGGGGTTCATGGCGAGGCACATGGAGCAGCCGGCCTCGCGGAAGTCGAAGCCGGCGTCGCGGAACACCTGGTCCCAGCCGCGACGGACGAGCTCCTCGCGCACCCGCTGTGACCCGGGGACGACCAGCGCCTTCACGTGCGGCGCCACGTGGAACCCGCGTCCCTCGATCCAGCGCACCACCTCTTCGAAGTCGGAGAGTCGGCCGTTGGTGCACGAGCCAATGAAGGCGACGTCGATCTTCGTGCCCCGGATGGCTTTCCCGGGCTCGAGCTGCATGTAGCGGTACGCCTCGCCGACGAGCGCGCGCTCGGCGTCGGAGAATTCGCTCGGGGAGGGCAGCGCCGCACCCACGGGGGCCGACTGCCCAGGCGTGATGCCCCACGTGACGACGGGCTCGATGTCCTCGCCGCGCAGGCGCACGACGTCGGCGTAGCGCGCGTCGGGATCGGACCGGATGGAGTCCCACCATGCGACGGCCCGATCCCATGCCGCGCCGGTGGGCGCGAGGTCGCGCCCGCGCAGGTAGTCGTAGGTCGTGCGATCGGGGTTCACGTACCCGCAGCGGGCGCCGCCTTCGATCGACATGTTGCACACCGTCATCCGCTCCTCCATCGAGGCGCGGTCGAACACGTCGCCGGCGTACTCGTACGCGTAGCCCACGCCGCCGTGTACTCCCAGCTGGTTGATGATCCAGAGGATGACGTCCTTGGCGTAGACGCCCGGACGGAGCCGCCCGTTCACCTCGATGCGGCGGACCCGGAGCTTGTCCATGGCCAGGGTCTGCGTGGCGAGGACGTCGCGGACCTGCGACGTCCCGATGCCGAAGGCGATCGCCCCGAAGGCGCCGTGCGTGGAGGTGTGCGAGTCGCCGCAGCAGATGGTCATGCCCGGCTGCGTGAGGCCGCGCTCCGGACCGATCACGTGCACGATGCCCTGCTCGCCACCCGCGGGGCCGAGGTAGCGGATGCCGTGCTCGGCGCAGTTGCGCTCCAGGTGCTGCAGCATCTCCTCGGCCAGCGGGTCGGCGAGGGGGCGCGCCTGGCTGTGCGTGGGGATGATGTGGTCCACCGTCGCGAAGGTGCGCTCCGGGTGAAGGACGCGGAGGTTGCGGTCGCGGAGCATGGAGAACGCCTGCGGCGAGGTGACCTCGTGGATCAGGTGGAGGCCCATGAGCAGCTGGTACTGCCCCGACGGCAGCCGGCGCACGGCGTGTGCGTCGAAGACCTTCTCGTACAACGTGGCGCTCATGCCTCCTCCTTGCCGTCGCGCGCGTAGGCTTCGAGCCGGGTGATCAGCTCGCCGCTGAACTGCGTGAACACGGCGAGTGCGTGCGGGTCGAGGTGCATCCACACGGCGTCGATGGCGCGCCGGCGGGTGGCGCGCAGCGCCTCGAGCGTCTTCTGGCCGCGCGCGGTGAGCTGGTAGCGGCGCTGACGTCCGTCGGTGTCGGACACGGACACGGTGATGAGCTTCTTCCGCAATAGCTGACGGATGATGCGCGACACCGCGGGCGCGCTGCTCTCGCGGTGGCGGGCGAACAGGGACGGCATGAAGTGCTCGCTCGCGATGCGCTCGAGCACCTCCCACTGCGCCTCGGTGAGTCCCACACTCTGCGCGAGCTGGGCCCGGCGCTGGTGAAAGAGCTCCGCCAGCCGCTGGAGCCGCCCAATGGCCTCGTGCACGTCCACGGTCCGGGTCTTCATGTCGGCCAATAATTAACCTGTGTCAACAACCGGAGTCAAGCGGCTGTGGCAGCCGAGTTGGTGGGCTCCAGGGGAAAGCCAAGACGCAGTTCAAGAACAAGTCCGACTAGCGCGGCACGCCACGGACGGGTCGCCCCGGGCCGGGTGGTCTGCTACCACCGGGCCGGTGCCGTCCGGTCCCCTGGCCGTCGAGGTGCGCGACCTCCACAAGCGCTTCCCGCGCGCCGTGGCGCTCGCCGGCGTCTCGTTCCACGTGCGTCCCGGCGAGGTCGTCGGCCTGCTCGGCGCCAACGGTGCGGGCAAGACCACCACGCTGCACGTGCTGCTCGGGCTGATCCTCCCGACCTCCGGTTCCGTGACGCTCTTCGGCGTCGCGCCGCGCGCGCACCACAAGGCCGTGCTGCGTCGCGTGGGCTTCGCGTCGCCGGAGGCGCTGATGGACTGGCGGCTCACGGTGGCGGAGAACCTGCGCGTGTATGCCGGGCTCTTCGGGGTGGCGGGGCACGCCGTCGATCACATGGTCCACCGCTTCGAGCTCGGGCCGCTCCTGCGCCAGCCGTTCGGCGAGCTGTCCCTCGGCCAGCAGACGCGCGCCGGTCTGGCCCGCGCCCTCCTGCACGGCCCCGATCTGCTCATCCTCGACGAGCCGACGGCGAGCCTCGACCCGGACATCGCCGACAAGACGCGCCGGCTCCTCCTGGCGATCCGCCACGAGCGTGACCTCGCCATCCTCTATTCGTCGCACAACATGAGCGAGGTGGAGGAGGTGTGTGATCGCGTGGTCTTCATCCACCACGGCCGGGTCGTGGCCGACGGCACGCCGCTCGCCGTGTCGCGCCAGGTCCTCGGGAGCGACGCGCTGGACGCCGCGTCCATGGAAGAGGTCTTCCTCAAGATCTCGCGCGAGGGCGCCGCATGACCCGACGGATCGGCGCCCTGGTTCTGCGGTACCTCCTGCTCATCCGGCGCGACTACTCCCGCGTCGTCGACCTGATCTACTGGCCGCTCCTCGACATCGCGGTGTGGGGGCTGTTCACGTTCTTCCTCTGGCGCACCCAGCTGCAGATCCCGAGCGCGCTCGCGGTTCTGCTCGGCGGCGCGATCCTCTGGAACGTCTTCCTGCGCGCCGCCCAGGACGTCAGCGTGTCGTTCCTGGACGACGTCTGGGCGCGCTCGGTGGTCACGACCTTCGCCTCGCCCCTCACGTTCGGCGAGTTCGGGGCCTCCGTGATGGTCGTGGGCCTGGTGAAGGTGGCGATGTCGCTCGCCGTCATGAGCCTGGCCGCGTGGGGCCTCTATGCCTTCGACCTTCTGGTCCTCGGCTGGGCGCTGGTCCCGTTTGCCGCCAACCTCGTGCTGTTCGGCTGGACGCTCGGCCTCGTGGCGCTCGCCATCATCGTGCGGTTCGGCGGGCGCTGGCAGATCCTCGCCTGGAGCCTGCCCTTTGCCGCCATGCCGCTGTCGTGTGTGTTCTACCCGCAGGCGGTGCTGCCGCCGTCGTTGCGTGCCGTCGCGGGCGCGCTACCGGCGACGCACGTCTTCGAGGGGATGCGGGCGGTGCTGGTGGAAGGCCACATGCCCTGGGAGCGTCTCGTGTGGGCCACCACCTTGAACCTCCTCTACCTGGGCCTTGCGGCCTCCCTGGTCGCCTGGGTACTCGGCGTGGCGCTCGACCGCGGGCTGCTGCCCAAGATCCGCTGACCCGTCGTGGAGCCATACGCCACCGGGTTCTGGCTCGCCGCCGCGGGCGGGCTGCTGCTCCTCGCGGGCGTACTGAGCCCCGTCTCGCGACGCCTCGGCGTTCCCGGGCTGCTGATCTTCCTCGTTCTCGGCATGCTGGCCGGCTCGGAGGGGATCGGCGGCATTCCGTTCGACGACTATGCGCTGGCGTTCCGGCTCGGCACGATCGCTCTGGTCCTGATCCTCTTCGATGGTGGGCTCAACACCGCACCCGCTGCTTTGCGCACGGCGGGTGGCCGCGCACTCGGGCTGGCGACGGTGGGAGTGGTGTTGACCGCCGCCGGGGTCGCCGGCACGGCGCACCTGCTGGGCTTCTCGTGGCCGGTGGCGCTGGTGATCGGGAGCGTGGTGTCGTCGACCGACGCCGCGGCCGTCTTCTCGGTGCTTCGCGGCAGCGGCATGCGGCTCGAGGCCCGCACGGCCGCCACCCTCGAGGTCGAATCGGGACTGAACGACCCCGTCGCCGTGCTGCTGACCATCGCGGCAACGGACGTGGCGCTCGGGCGCCATACGGCGCTGTGGGACGTCACCCTCGGCTGCCTCGTCAGCCTGGCCGTGGGCACGGTCGCCGGCATCGCCTGCGGGTGGGGCGGCCTGGCGCTCTTGCGTCGTGTCCGGTTGCCGGCGACGGGCATGTACCCCGTGCTCACGGTCGCGATCGGCTTCGCGGCCTTCGGCATCGCGACCCTGCTCCGCGGCAGCGGCTTCCTCGCCGTGTACCTCGCGGCGATCGTCGTCGGTGCCGGCTCCCTGCCGTATCGCGCCAGCGTCCGCGTGGTGCACGACGGGCTCGCGTGGCTCGCCCAGCTCTCGATGTTCCTCATGCTCGGCCTCCTGGTGTTCCCGTCGCGCATGGGATCGCTGGCCGACGAGGGGCTAATCCTCGCCGCCGTGCTGGCCTTCGTCGTGCGGCCGCTGGCCGTGTTGCTCCTCCTGGCCCCGGCCGTGGCGTCGCTGGCGGAGCGCTGGTTCGTCGCGTGGGTCGGGTTGCGCGGCGCGGTCCCGGTGGTGCTCGCGACGTATCCCGTGCTGGCGGGAGTGCCGGAAGGGGAGGCCATCTTTCACCTCGTCTTCTTCGTCACGCTCGCGAGCAGCCTCGTGCCCGGCGCGACCGTAGCGTGGTTGGCACGCCGGCTCGGGCTCGGGCGCGTGGGCGGCCCCCTGCCTCCCGCCAGCATCGAGCTCGTCTCGCGGCGCCACTATCCGGGGGATTTCGTCTGGTACGCCGTCTCCCACGCGTCGGCGGTGGCGGGCGCAGCGGTCCGCGACCTACCGCTGCCGGAGACGTGTCTGCTGGTGCTCATCCTGCGCCGCGACGCGCTCGTGCCGGCGCGTGGCGAGACGGTGCTGCGCGAGGGTGATCAGGTGTGCGTTTTCGTACCGGTGGCCGAGCGCCCGTTGCTCGACCTGCTGTTCGGCGCGGCCCTCGATTCCTCAGGCTGACGTCGCCACGTGACCCCGGACGCCGTGTGTCTCGGAGGTGATACGGCTCTGCGGCGGGACGGATTCCACCAGCCACACGTTGCCGCCGATCACCGAGTGGGCGCCGATGACGGTCTCGCCCCCGAGGATGGTGGCGCCGGCATAGATCGTGACCTGGTCCTCGATGGTCGGGTGGCGCTTCCTCCCGCGGCCCATCTCCGGGTCGCGCTCGAGGCTGAGTGCCCCGAGCGTGACGCCCTGGTAGATCTTCACGTGATCCCCGATGATCGTGGTCTCGCCGATGACGACGCCCGTGCCGTGGTCGATGAAGAACGACTCGCCGATGCGCGCCCCGGGGTGGATGTCGATCCCGGAGCCCGAATGTGCGTGCTCCGCCATGATGCGCGGCAGCATCGGCACACCCTGGAGGTGGAGCTCGTGGGCGATCCGGTGCACCGTGATGGCCTCGATGGAGGGATAGCTGAAGATGACCTCCTCCACGCCGTTGGCGGCCGGGTCGCCATGGAACGCCGCGAGCACGTCCTTCGACAGCAGGGCGCGGATGCGTGGCACCTTGCGGAGAAGCTCGATGGTGGCGGCAGCTGGCCAGTCGGCGTCGCGCGGCACGCTGCTCGACCGGAACCCTTCGTAGCTGACGGCGCGGCGGATCTGGTCGACCAGGATCTCGTAGGCGGGATAGAGGTGCGCGGAGACGGCGTGGCGGAGCTTCTGCTCGTGCAGCTCGCCAGTGGCGTAGTAGCCGAGGTACATGACGGCCTTCAGGTGATTGAGCGCATCGATCACCTGCCGCTTGTTGGGCAGTTGCGCACTGCTCAGGCTGTCGATGAGCCGCCCCGCGCCATAGCTGGCGGCCACCTCGCCGATGACGTCCTCGAGCTCGGCCAATCGCTGTGTGCTCATCCGCTCCGTCCCCTCTGCCGACGCCTCCTAGCCCCACCCGGGAGGCGGGGCAAACCCCTGGAGGTTCGAATTCTCCGCTCGCGTTCCGCCTCGCTTTCGAGTACTCTCCCCCGCGGCATGTGTCGGGCGCTTCACCTCGCTCTCGCGGTGCTGCTGCTGGGGAGCCGGGTCGGGTTCCCCGCGGAACAGACAGTCGAGCCGATCGTGCCGGCGGGCCAGCAGGAGATCGAGCCGATCACGCCGCCGGGCGAGCAGGTGGTCAATCGGGTCGGAGCTGGGACCGAGGCGCAGCAGATCCAGCCCCAGGAAGCGCGAAGTCCGGCCGCGAAGGCGGCTTACAC
>JBKPDC010000192.1:0-8549 GCA_046727715.1 Thermodesulfobacteriota bacterium | reverse complement strand
GGGACTCGGCCGCGGCGAGCGCTACAAGTACCGCATCGCGTCCCGGTATGGTGACTATCGCGTGGACAAGGCCGACCCGTACGGCGTCCACCACGAGGTACCGCCGCAGACGGCGTCGCGCGTGTGGTCGCTGGAGTACGCGTGGGGCGACAGCGCCTGGGTGGCGCACCGGGCCGAGCGCGACGCGCACGACGCGCCGGTGTCGGTCTACGAGGTGCACCTCGGCTCGTGGCGGCGCAGCCCCGAGACGCCCAACCTGCCGCTCGGCTATCGCGACCTGGCGCGGCCGCTCGCGGAGTACGCGTGCGACCTGGGGTTCACGCACGTCGAGCTGCTGCCGATCATGGAGCACCCGTTCTACGGCTCGTGGGGTTATCAGATCGGCGGCTACTACGCGCCGACCAGCCGGTACGGCACGCCGCAGGACCTGATGTTCCTGATCGACACCCTGCACCAGCACGGGCTCGGCGTGATCCTCGACTGGGTGCCGTCGCATTTCCCCACCGACGCCCACGGGCTCGGCTATTTCGACGGCACGCACCTCTACGAGCACGGCGACCCGCGCCAGGGTTTCCACCCCGACTGGCAGAGCTTCATCTTCAACTACGGCCGCAACGAGGTGCGGAGCTTCCTCCTCTCGAACGCGCTCTTCTGGCTCGAGCGCTACCACGTCGACGGGTTGCGTGTGGACGCGGTGGCCTCCATGCTCTACCTCGACTACTCGCGCCGCCCTGGGGAGTGGGTCCCGAACCGCTTCGGCGGCCGCGAGAACCTCGACGCCGTCGACTTCCTGCGCCGATTGAACGAGCGGGTCTACGAGCACCCGGGCGTGCAGACGACGGCCGAGGAATCCACCGCGTGGCCGGCGGTGTCGCGCCCGACGTACCTCGGCGGGCTCGGCTTCGGTTTCAAGTGGGACATGGGCTGGATGCACGACACGCTCGACTACCTGGCCCACGACCCGGTGCACCGGAAATTCCACCACACCGCGCTCACGTTCCGCGGGTTGTACGCCACGTCGGAGAACTTCGTGCTGCCGCTGTCGCACGACGAGGTCGTGCACGGGAAGGGCTCGCTCATCCGGAAGATGGCGGGCGACGACTGGCAGCGTTTCGCGAACCTCCGGCTCCTCTTCGGCTACATGTGGACCCTCGCCGGCAAGAAGCTGCTTTTCATGGGCGGCGAGTTGGCGCAGGAGCGCGAGTGGAACCACGACACGAGCCTCGACTGGCACCTGCTGGGCGACCCCGCGCATGCCGGGGTGCAGCGGTGGATACGCGACCTGAATGCGGCGTACCGCAGCACCCCGGCGCTCAACGAGCTCGACTGCCACCCCGACGGGTTCGCCTGGATCGACTGCAGCGACGCCGAGCAGAGCACGCTGGTCTACCTGCGGCGCGGCCGCGATCCGGCGGAGCAGGTCGTCGTCGCCTGCAACTTCACCCCTGTGCCGCGCCACGCTTTCCGCATCGGGGTGCCGGTGGCCGGCTGGTGGCAGGAGTTCCTCAACAGCGACGCCGAGCCCTATGGCGGCAGCGGGCAAGGGAACCTGGGCGGCGTCGCGAGCGTGCCGCTGGCGTGGCACGGGCACCTGCAGTCGCTGGTGGTCACGCTGCCCCCGCTGGGGATCGTCGTCCTGAAGGCTCCCGCGAGTAGCCCGCGGTGAGCGCGCCCACCCGTCCGGGGCCGGAGCCGTCGCCCGCCATCGTCGTCACCGACCGCCTCACCCGCCGGTTCGGAGACGTCGAGGCCGTCGTCGATCTGTCACTGGACGTGGCGCGCGGGCAGATCTTCGGCTTTCTGGGTCCCAACGGCGCGGGCAAGACGACGACCATCAAGATGCTCTGCGGACTCCTGCCGCCGACGAGCGGCGACGCGTCCGTCGCGGGATACGCCATCGGACGGCAGCGCGAGCGGATCAAGCGCGAGACCGGCTACATGGCGCAGACCTTCTCGCTCTACCCGGACCTGACGGTCGAGGAGAACTTCCGCTTCTTCGCCGGTGCGTACGGCGTCTACGGGCAGGCCGCGACACGCCGGATGCAGACGCTCTTCGAACAGACCGAGCTGGCTGACCTCCGCCGGACGCAGGCCGGACGCCTCTCCGGCGGCATGAAGCAGCGGCTCGCCCTCGCCTGCGCCCTGGTGCACGAGCCGCAGCTCGTCTTCCTCGACGAGCCGACCGCGGGCGTCGATCCGGCCAACCGCCAGCGACTGTGGGACTTCCTCTACGCGTTGTGCGAAGGCGGCACCTCGGTGTTCGTCACCACCCACTACCTCGACGAGGCCGAGCGCTGCCATGCCGTCGGGTTCATGCTCGCGGGCCGGCTGATCGGCCTCGGCGGGCCCCGTGTGCTGCGCGAGCAGCTGCGGGGTCGCCTCGTCGGCGTCGAGGTGCGGCGGGGGGTCGAGGCGATGCGCGCGCTCCGCGCGGTGCCCGGCGTCGAGGACGTCACGATCCACGGCAACGAGCTGCGCGTCTGCTTCGACCATCCCGTCGACTGGCAGGCGGTCGAGCCGCCGCTCCGGGAAGCCGCCGCGCGCGCCGCGGTGCCGCTCGACCGTGTCTACCCGCTCGACCCCACGCTCGAGGACCTCTTCCTCTCCTACGAGCGACACGGAGCGGCGACGAGGTGATCTGGAACATCTACAACCTGGCGCTGAAGGAGTTCCTGCATCTCGTCCGCGACCGGCGCACGCTGGCCTTCCTGATCTTCATCCCCTCGATCCTGACCGTCATCTTCGGCTACGCCATCGGCAGCCCGCGCGTCACCGGCATCCGCACCCGCGTCCTCGATCTCGACGGCGGGCGGATCGCCTACGAGTTCGTCGAGGCGATCGGACAGGCCGATACGTTCAAGGCGGACGTGCGCGACGACGCGACCGAGGCCGACGTGGTGCAGGCCGAGGAGGACCTGCTGCACGATCGGATCAGCGCCTTCGTCGTGCTGCCCCGCGGGTTGAGCGCCGCGCTCGACGACGGGCGGGCCGCGACGGTCCGCCTGGTGGTCGACGGCTCGGACACGTTCATGGCCCCTTCCGCGCTGGGCGAACTGGCCAAGACCACCGTGCAGCAGAATCTGTTCGCGGTCGCCAACCGGCTCGAGCGCGATGGGAAGGTGCGGACGATCGAGGACGGCCTGGCGGCGGCGGCGCCGATCGAGCTCAAGGCGGAGTATCGCTTCAACCCCGACCTGAAGAGCCAGAACTTCGTCATGCCGGGCGTGATCGGGCTCATCCTCCAGCTCCTCGCGGTCATCGTCATGGCGACGTCGATCGCCCGCGAGCGGGAGCGCGGCACGATGGAGCAGCTCTCCGTCACCCCGCTGACGCCGGCAGAGATCTTCGTGGGCAAGCTGATCCCGTACTTCGTGCTCGCCCTCCTGGACACCGTGAACGCGATGATCCTCGCGCGCGTCCTCTTCGGCGTCTCCCTCGCGGGCCACTACCCGGTCGTGATCACGCTGCTCGTGGTGTTCATACTGAGCGCGCTCGGGATGGGGCAGCTGATCTCCACCGTGTCGAGGAACCAGGGCCAGGCCGTGCTGCTGGCAATCTTCTACACCATGCCCACCTTCGTCCTGTCCGGCGCCTTCACACCGATCGAGACCCAGCCTCCCTACGTGCGGCCCGTCGCGCTCCTCTTCCCGCTCACCTACTTCTGCCACGGGTTTCGTGCGGCGCTGCTCCGCCAGGCGTCCTTCGCCGACGTGGCCGGCGACCTGCTCGCCCTGAGTGCGTTCGTGATCATCACCTTCGGCGTGTCGATCCTCCTCCTGCGCATGCGGCCCGACGTCCGCTGATCCCGCGTCACGGCGGCGGTGGGCCCGGCTCGCAGGCTCCGGTGACGCACGCGTCGACGGGCTCGCTGACCCGCCCCCCGCCGCGCTCGCCGAAAGGCCGGAGCTGCTCGGCTTCTGCCGGGCGTCCCCCGACGAAGTCCAGGAACTCCCGGAGCGTGCGCTGGTTCGGCTCGTCCAGCCAGAACTCGTTGATGCACGCCTTCTGTGCGCGCGACAGGTGCCACGACAGCGGGAAGCTCCGTGCGCACGGCGTCTCCCCATCGGACGATGGCGCGGCACACGGCCCGCAGGCGCGCCCGGTGGGCGCCGGCTCGAAGACGAACGACTCGATCTCGCGGCCGCGGTCGAGCTCTCGCACGAGATCGACGGCGGTGTCGTTCGCGGAGCGCTGGGCGAAGGCCCACGACGTGGCGAGACCCTTCGGCGGACCCAGCCACTCCGCCACCCAGCCAAACGACGGCGTCGCGCCGACCCCCTCGAAAGGCTTGGCGCGGATCTCCACGAGCGCGACGCGGTCGAAGGGACAGCTCCCGGTCGTGCGGCAGCGGCGCAGCTCGCGGCCGAGCCAGTCGATCGCGGACGCGACGCCGAAGTCGTCTGCATACCCGCCGTCGATCAGGTGCAGGTCCGCATCGCGCCGGCCGTCGCCGAACGCGCGGGCATCTTCGCACGCGTGGGCGGGCGCGGGCCGCAGACACGCGCGCGCGGGCGGGCTCACGTAGGAGAACGTCGCCGACAGCCGCGCCGCCGTCCACACGTCGACGGAATATCCGGCCTTCTCTCCGAGGAACTCGGCGAGGGTGCGCGCGCCGAGGTGACGCGTGGGTTCGTCCGGCCCGTCCGGCGTCGCGAGGGTGTCGAGCGGCGTGATCGCGATGCGTTCTCCGGTCTCGAGGACGGTGGCGTTCAGGATGACCGCCGGCTTCGCGCCGCTCCGGATGTCATCGCTCCAGGCAGCGAGGAGGTGGACGTCGGACGACGCGGCGAGGCCGCCGCGGGCGATGGCGGCCCAGCGCCGCTCCTGCAGCCGCGCACGATCGAGCTCCGGGGCCCTGAGCGGCGACAATACCCGGTACAGGTCGGGGAACACGAAGCCATAGGCGGCAGCAGCGAGGCTCGTGCACGCCGCGTGCTCGACCACGCGGCAGAGCGCGTTCGCGTCGAGCGATCCGGGGTGACCCTCGTGCGCCAGGACATAGTGCACGGCGCCGAGCGAGCCTCCCGACACTGCGCTGATCAGGCGCAGCTCGTCGCGCAGTCGGGGATACGCGGCCTCCAACTCCCCGAGGACCTTCGTCGTCCACGCCGCAGCCAGGATGCCGCCCCCGCTGGCGGTCACGACGATGAGCGTCGGCTCGCGGCCGCTGGCGGACGGCCCGACCGCGGCGAGGGGCGCGACCACCTCCGAGAGGGCCACCGCCTGCCGGGGCTCGACGCGATAGACGTCGTACGTGTGGAGCGGCTGCCCCAGCAACCACCCACCTTCGACGCCGCCCAGGCCCTGCACGCAGCTCACCCCGATGATCAACGCGACGAACGCGTACAGCGTCAGGCGATAGCGACGGAACTGCGTCCACACGAACGCCACGAGGAAGAGGACGAAGACGATCAGCAGGTAGAGCAGCCCTGCCGGCGGCAGGGACTCGAGCTTCGCGTACCACCGGCCCGTGGGGCCGAGGGTCCAATAGAGGACGGTCCAGACCGCCGCGACGAACAGCAGCGTCGCGGCGGCGAACACGTGATCGGACTCGAGGGTCGTGGGGTCGCCGGGGCGGAAGAAGCTCGGTGGCACCCGCAGCAGGCGCGCGAGTCGCGAGGCGAGCGCGGTGAAGGCGCGGGCGGGCGCGCCGGCGACACGAAGCGTCGGCTCGCCGAACCAGTGTGTGGCGCAGAGGAAGAACAGCGGCCGCCAGGGCAGGATCCGGCGCTCCCGGTCGGCGAGCTGGAGCAGGGTCAGGCCGGCGTCGACGACCAGGTACATCGCGACCGCGCCCAACGTGAGTCCGACGGCGGCGTCCGCGCCCCGGTCCGCATGGGCCACCACGCTGAGGACCCCCGGCGCCGCCAGCGCCGTGAAGCACGCGACCGTCCGCCAGTCGTCGATCGGGACGCTCACGCGGCGCACCGACGGTGGCGTCTGGTCCCGCTGCGGGTCGTAGACCCAGCGATCGTCCCGATCGCGCTCCGCATCGAGCGACAGCCCCGCGAGGAACATGAGCGCCCAGACAGCACCGAAGAGCACGGCGCCGAACCAGAACGCCTGCCAGAAACCGTACTCGACGAACAGGTTCCCCAGCATCGTGCCGGCGAGCACGCGCGGGATCGTGGTGAGGGGCAGGCACGTGACGATCAGGCCGAGCACGAAGATCGGCCGCAGCGCGGCGAAGTAGCCGACGAATCGCCACAGCCGGACCCGGACGCCGGTCAGGAGCGTCGACACCGGGGCCCGCGTACCGTCCATCCCTCACCTCCTCCCACAGCCGACGCGATCCTATCGCGCCGCGACGCGACGTTCGACGGCGGGACGCCGTGGCGCGGAATGGCAAGCACCCGCGATCGGGCCGGGCTAGACACTCTTCCGCGCGGTGCGACGCCGCGCGGAGGTGGAGGAGAGATGCAGAACGATACCCTGGTCGTCCTCGCGCTGGTCGCGCTGACGGCGACGGCGTGTGCGACGGGCACGGCGAGGTCGACGGCGAGCTCGCCACAGATGACCTGCAAGGAGTTCCTCGGCATCGGGGAGCGTGAGAAGCCGCTCGCCATCGCGTGGCTCGACGGCTACTCGAAGGGCGGACGGCTCCGGGAAGAGGACGTCGGTGAGATCGACGTCGACCGGCAGATGACGACCCTCGTCGTGGCCTGCGAGCAGACCCCGAAGCAGACGCTCTGGGATCGCATCCGTGCCAACCTGCCCGGCGGCAGGAAGGTCCAGCCGGCGAAGCTGACGTGCCAGGATTTCGTCGCCATGACCGAGCCGGAGCGCCGCGAGGTGGTGTATTGGGCCGACGGCTACGACCGGGCAGCGCACCAGAAGGAGGGCGTCTTCCGGGCGGTGGAGCTCGACCGTGCCGCCGCCGTGATTCTCGTGGAGTGCCAGCAAGTTCCGCGCGAGTCGCTCTGGGCGAGGATCAAGCAACACCTGTGACATCGCGCCGTGGGCCCACGTGTCCCCGGCGCCCCGGCGTGTCGCCGCCGCCGGCGAGACGGCGGCGTCTGACCCGGGCAGTCTCCCCGCGCGGTCCTAGTCAAAGGGGGTGTCGGGGGAAGCTGCGGGCCGACCTCTGGAATTCGCGGACTCCTTCGCGATACATCGGAACCGTGCCGCGACTTCAACGAAAAGGATTCGGCGGCCCCGACGAGGTCCGGCGGTTTCCGAACGGCGTCGTCGAGATCGTCATGCTCGACGAGATCGCCGTCAGCCGCTTCGTCTTCCAGCCCGGATGGCGCTGGTTGACGGACGTGGGCCCGATCGCCCGCACGGATTCTTGCCAGCATCGCCATGTTGGTTACACCATGTCCGGCAGGCTTACCGTGCGCATGGACGACGGCACGACCCTCAGCATCGAGCCGGGCGATGCATACGAGATTCCGCCAGGACACCTGGCATGGGTCGTGGGCGATGTCCCGTGGGAGTCCGTAGAGTTCACGAGCGGGCATGCGTTCGCGAAATCGCCCGAGGATCTGGGCGAGCGCGTGCTGGCGACGATCGTGTTCTCCGACATCTGTGACTCGACGGCGACGCTCGAGCGCATAGGCGATACGGAGTGGACGCGGGTCGTTCGCGAGCACAACGAGCGAATCCGGACGGTGATCGACCGCTTCCGCGGCCGGGAGATCGCGACCCTGGGCGACGGCTTCCTCGCGCTCTTCGACGGCGCAGGCAAAGCTGTCTTGGCGGCGGCGGCGATGGACCCGGCGGTCGCCGATCTCGGGATTCACGTTCGCGCCGGCGTACACACCGGCGAGGTTGCGATCGTCGGCGGACAGGCCCGCGGGGTGGCGGTACACGCCGCGGCGCGCGTGGCGGCACTGGCGGGGCCGGGAGAGGTATTGGCGTCGGGCACGACGCACGACTTGCTCGACGGCTCGGGTCTCTCGTTCGAGTTCCGCGGCGCTCACGAGCTGAAGGGCCTGAGCGGCGCGCGTCCGATCTTCGCGCTCGCGCGCTGACAGCCTCGGTGCCGATAAGGCCTTCAAAGGGACCTCTAGCGCCATGCCCGCGAGCCGCTTCTCGATCGCATCTAAGAGCTTCGACGAAACCTAAGCGCTCACGATGCCGCCTACCTGGCGCTCGCAGAAGTCTTGGACACCGTGCTGCTGACATGCGATGGCCGTCTGGCGCGCGGGTACGGGGCGGCGCGTGGAACTCGTGACGCCCTCGGCCTGACCTCCTGCCCATGACGGCAGCCGGTGGCGGAAAGGGCGTTCGAGCCCGCGCTCCGTCGGGTGCACGGAGCGAGCGGGCGGCGGTACGCCCGTCGGGCTGGCTCCTCACGCTCCTCGTCGCGGTGGCGCTCGGCTGCTACCTGAACGCGCTCCCCGGCGCACTGATCTACGACGACCTGAACGCGATCGTTCGAAATCCGGCGGTTGCGGAGCTGGACGTCGCGCGCATCGTGAGCGCCGGATCGTGGTTCACGCCGAACGGCTACATGGACGTGTACCGCCCGGTGACGACGGCGAGCTTCGCCGCGAACTACGCGATTCACGGCGCGGCGCCGCTCGGCTACCACGTGGTGAACATCG
>JBKPDC010000191.1:0-8459 GCA_046727715.1 Thermodesulfobacteriota bacterium | reverse complement strand
GGCAGCGACCGGTGTACCCGCAACACGAGCGACCGCGGCTGCCACGTGCCGATCCTGGTGGTGAGCCCGTCCACGCCGCCCGGCACGCGCTCGGGCACGTTGTTCAACCACTACTCCCTGCTGCGCACCACGGAGGAGATGCTCGGCATCCCGACGTACCTCGGGCGGGCGCGCCGGGAGCAAAGCATGCGATCCGCCTTCAACCTGTGAGGCGCGGATGAAGCTGCTGCTGGTGGAGGACGACGGTGCGCTCGTCGCCGCCGTGGCACGGGGACTTCGCGCCGCCGGCTTCGCCGTGGACACGGCCGGCACCGCGGCGGAGTGCCTGGGGCTGCTGCGGCTCAACGAGTATGACGTCCTGGTGCTCGACCTCGGCCTCCCCGACGTCGACGGACTCACGCTGCTGCAGCGCTTCCGCGCCCGCGAGCTCGCGACTCCCGTGCTCGTCCTCACGGCGCGCGGAGAGGTCACCGACCGCGTGGCCGGACTCGACGCCGGCGCCGACGACTACCTCCAGAAGCCGTTCGCGTTTCCGGAGCTGCTCGCGCGGCTGCGCGCACTGTTGCGCCGCGGGGTGCCCATCGCGGCGACGATCCTCCGCGTCGCCGATCTCGAGCTCGATCCGGCGCATTTCGAGGTGCGCCGCCGCGGCCAGGTCCTCTCGCTCACCGCGAAGGAGTTCGCGATCCTCGAGTACTTCATGCGTCACGCCGGGGAGCTCGTCACCCGCACGATGCTCCTCGAGAGCTGCTGGGATTCGAGCTACGACGGGCTGTCCAACCTCGTGGACGTCCACATCAGCCGGCTGCGGCGGAAGGTCGATCTGCCGGGCGCGCGACCCCTGCTGCACACCGTCCGCGGAGCGGGATTCCGGCTCGGCGAGCGAGAGCCATGAGCCTGCTGCCCCGCAGCCTGCGCGGCCGTCTCACGCTCGTGTTCTCGGGCGTCGCGGCGCTCGGGGTCGGCGCTTTCGCCTGGGCGCTCACGCAGCTCGTCGAGCACGCCGTCTGGGCTCCGCTAGACGCCGGCCTTGCCGAGGAGGCGACGACGCTCGGAAGGCTCGTCGATCTCCCCGCCGCGAGGCTCGAAGAAGCGGTGCGCGCCATGGGCGAGGAGGAGGATCTGGGCCCGGGGAAGTTCGTGCGCATCGTCGCGGCCGATCATCGCGTCGTGGCGCGGTTCCGCACCGTCCCGCCCGCGGTGGCGGCGCGGCGCCCGAAGCGGATCGAGCGCCTCGAGTTGCGCACCGTGGGCGAGGGACACGGCCTGCACCGTGTCGCCTGGGCGCCTGGTCCGGCGGGTGGGTGGGTCGTCCTGGGCGTGCGGGCGGCCAACCAGGCGCTGCTCTGTCGCCGAGCCAAGACGGCTATCGGCGTGACCGCAGCCGGTCTGGTGGTCCTGCTGACCGCCCTCGCGTGGGGCGTGAGCTCGCGCGCCACGTTCGATCTCAAGCGACTCGCGACCGAGCTCGAGACCATCGAAGCCGGCTCGCTCGATCGCCGGCTCGCCGCCCGTCCAACCACCGAGGTCAACCGGGTCGTCGGCGTGCTGAATCGGATGCTCACACGCCTCGAGGCCGCCGTCGCCCATCTCAAGCGCTTCACCGCGGATGCGGCGCACGAGCTTCGCACCCCGGTGGCGGCGCTGCGCGCGTACCTGGAGGCCTCCATCGCGCGGGCGACGACGCTCGAGGAGCACCGTGCGGGGCTCGTCGACGCCCTCGAGCAGACGGAGCGGCTGCAGCGCCTCAGCGAGGACCTGCTCACGCTGAGCGCGGTCGAGAGCGATGCGCCGAGCCTCGCGCGCCAGACCGAGCTGCTCCGCTTCGACGTCCTGGTGAGCGAGGTGGCGGATTCCCTCGCCCCGATCGCCGAAGAGCAGCGGCGGCCGTTCACCTGCTCCGCGCCGATTCCGGTCACGCTCCGTGGCGTTCCCTCGTTGCTCAAGCGGGTCGTGCTCAACCTCGTCGACAACGCGTTCCGGCACACGCCCGCGGGCACGCCGGTGCGAGTCGTGCTGGGCGCCCGCGACGGGGTCGCCACGCTCGAGGTGGAGGATCGCGGGCCGGGGATGGCTGCCCCCGAGCTTTCGAGGGCGTTCGAACGCTTCCGCAAGGGCGCCGCCACCGGCGGCGCGGGGCTCGGTCTCGCCCTCGTCCACGAGATCGCGCTCCGGCACGGCGGCCGCGTGACCCTGATGGCGAATCCCGAGGGCGGAACGACCGCGACCGTGCTCTTGCCGCTGGCCAGGGTCGGCTTCTCGTCGTGAGCCGCCGCTTCATCTTTGCGTCATCCCCTGCCGGCTACGATCGCGACGGATGCACGGCGCAGGCAGGATCCGCAGGACGTGCCGCGGCGCGAGCCTGCCCCCTCGCCGCTGGCGAGGAGGCATCGCCGTCGCGGGCGTGCTCCTCGCGGCCCCGGCACGTGGGCTCGTCCTCCGCCTCGATGACGCCCTCGAGCTCGCCCGCGTACGCAATCCGGCACTGCGGGTCGCCGCAGCGGACGTCGACGCCGCGCGCGGCCGGCACCGCCAGGCAGAGCTGTGGCCCACGAACCCCGTGCTCTCGCTGGAGGGCGCCGCGCATACGGTGGGCGACGTGCCGTTCGTCGACCGTGGCATCGGCCTTGGCCAGGAGCTCGAGATCGGCGGCCAGCGGACGCTCCGCATCTCGGCGGCCGATCACGACGTGTCGCGCGCCGAGTCGTCGCTCGAGGACCGCGAGCGGACGGTCGAGGGCGAAGTGCGGCGCGCGTTCTTCGGTCTCGCTGCCGCCGATCGCCGGCGCGCCCTCGCGGGCGACGCGGCCGCACTGGCAACACGACTGCTCGAGGCCGCACGCCGGCGCCTCGCCACCGGCGACGTCGGCGGGATCGACGTCGACCTCGCCACCGTCGAGGCGGCGCGGAGGGAGCAGGCACGCGCGCTCGCCGAGACCGAGCATCTACGCGCGGCGATGCGCCTGGCAGCCGCGGTGGGCATCGTCGACGGCACCGACCTCGCGGTGGCAGACGCCGCCGACGAATCGCCGGTAGCCGTCCCGTCGGCCGATGATCTGGTCGAGCAGGCGCTCGTGGTCCGTCCGGACGTGCAGGTCGCCACCGCGGAGCGCCGTCGCATCGAGTCCGCGGCCGACCTCACGCGCCGCGCAGGCCGTGTCCCCAACGTCACCGTACGCGGCTTCGTGCGGCAGGAAGTGGGGGACGAACGCATCGCCGGCGCCGAGCTGTCCGTGCCCATCCCGCTCTGGAACCGCGAGCAGGGCACGGAAGCGGCCTTGCGAGCGGGTGCGGTCGGCGCGCAGGCCGAGGTGGACCGGCTCCGCCAGGACGTCGTGCGACAGGTCCACCTGGCCCGGGCCCGGTTGACGACGGCGGAGGCGGCGTGGACGCGCTACCGGCACGACGCGCTTCCCGCCGTGAGTGAGGCGCTCGAGCGCCTCGAGAACGGCTACCGCAACGGCTACCTGGCGCTGCCCGAGGTCCTCGTCCAGCAGGACCGCCTGGTGGAGGCTCGCGCAGTCGCAATCGCGGCGTGGCTGGAGGTGCACGAGGCCCGGGCCGATCTCATCGAGGCGGTCGGCGACGGCGAGGTCGCGCCGTGACTCGGGCAGCAATCGTGCTGCTCAGCCTGCTGTCGGCCTGTCGCGGAACCGCTGACCCGCCCGCGCCGACCAGTGCGCCGACGGTTCCCGGCATCGTCACCGTGGCGGCCAGAACCCAGCAGGTGACCGACACGGTTCGTGCCTTCGGCGCCGTGGTCGGCGACGGCGAGCGACCCGAGGTGCGCGACGCTCGCACGCAGCTCGCCGAGGCCGAAGCGCGCGCGCAGCTGGCGGCGGAGCAGACGGCGCGCCTGCAGGCGCTCACGCGCGGGGGCGTGGCGCCGCAGAAGGAGCTCGAGATCGCGCAAGCGGAACGCGCCACTGCACACGCCGCGGCGGAGCGCGCACGCGCGGTGCTGGCGGCGTTCGGGAGCCCGACACCGAGAGCGGCGCTTGCCGGCGAGGAGGCGTGGGTGATGGCCGAGGTGCTGCAGGACGACGTCGCCCGGATTCGGCCGGATGCCGCGGCGGGGTTCGAGATCGACCTCCTGCGCGGCCACGCGCTCGTCGGTCGGGTCGAGGCGGCTCCGGCGTACGTGTCGACGAGCACGCGCACCGCCCCGGTCCGGCTGCGCGTGCGCGATCCGGAGAAGGTGCTGCGTCCAGGCATGACGGGCATCGCGTCCATCGCCGTCGGAGCGCCGCGCACGACGGTCGTCGTTCCGGCCGAGGCGATCCTCCAGGACGGCGCGAACTGCCTGGCGGTGCTCGAGGAGCAGCCGGGCCACTTCCTCCCCCGCCGGGTCGAGCCAGGTACCACCGTCGGCGGGTGGACCGAGGTTCGCACCGGTCTCGAGCCTGGGATGCGCGTGGTCACGACGGGAGCGACGAGCGTCCTCTCCGCGACCCGGCTGCCGGCGGCTCGGGAGTGATGATGGTCACACGGCTCGTTCGCGCGGCGCTCACGCATCGCACGGTTGTGTTCCTGCTCGCCGGCGTGCTGCTCGCCGCCGGCTTCGAGGCCGCGCGAACCGCGCCCGTCGACGTGTTCCCGGAGTTCGCGCCGCCGATCGTGGAGATCCAGGCGGAGAGTCCGGGCCTGGCGGCGGAGGACGTGGAGGCGCTCGTGACGACGCCCATCGAGCGCGCCATCGCCGGGGCGTCCCACCTGGACACGCTGCGTTCGTCATCGGCGCCCGGTCTCTCCGTCGTCACGGCCGTGTTCCCCTACGGCACCGATCCGTACGTCGCCCGGCAACTGGTCACCGAGCGCCTGACGCTCGTGACCGAGCAGCTGCCGCACGGGGTGCGGCCCCAGGTGGCCCCGCTCGCCTCGGCGCTCCCGACCATCCTGGCGATCGGCCTGCGCGCGGGGGCGGGGGTGCCGTCGCCGATGGAGCTGCGCGACCTGGCGGAGTGGACGGTCCGTCCCCGCCTGCTGGCAGTTCCAGGTGTGGCCGACGTCGTCATCTACGGTGGCCAGGTGCGGCAGCTCCGGGTCACGACGACGCCCGAGCGGCTGTGGGCGGCCGGCGTCACGCTCGACGACCTGATCGCCGCCACGACGGGCGCCGATGCGGCAGCCGGGTCCGGCTTTCTCGACCGGTCCGGGCAGCGGCTGCTCGGCTGGCTCGACGGGCGCGTCCGCGATTCCGGCGAGGTCGCACGCGCCGTGCTGGCCACGCGCGACGGCGTCCCGGTCCCCGTAGAGGCGGTGGCCGACGTGGCGGAGGGTGCCGCGGTGGCGATAGGAGACGCCGTCATCGACGGTGAGCCGGGGGTGGTCCTGCTGGTGACCAAGCAGCCGAACGTCAACGTGCTCGAGGTGACGACGGGCGTCGAACGCGCCCTCGCGGCAATGGCGCGGGCGCTCCCGGCCGGCGTGCGGCTCGACCGCGACCTCTTCCGGCAGGCGAGCTTCGTCGAGCACGCGACGGCGAACCTCCGCCGTGCGCTGGCCGTGGCCGCGCTGCTCGTGGGGCTCGTTCTCCTCCTCTTCCTCGGCGATCTCCGGGCAGTCGCCGTGAGCCTCGTCGCCATCCCGCTCTCGCTCCTCTCCGCCGTGCTCGTCCTGCGAGCGTTCGGTGCCACCCTCAACGTGATGGTGCTCGGCGGCTTCGCGATCGCCGTCGGCGAGGTGGTCGACGACGCCATCATCGACCTCGAGAACGTCTGGCGGCGTCTCCGGCTCGCGCCGCCGGACACCCCGGCGGACGACGTGGTGCTCGCCGCGTCGGTCGAGGTGCGCAGCGCGGTGGTGTATGCGACCCTGATGGTCGCGCTCGTCTTCCTGCCCGTGGTGATGCTCGGCGGACTCGAAGGTGCCCTCTTTCGCCCACTCGCGGTGGCCTACGTGCTGGCCACGATGGCCTCGCTGGGCGTGGCGCTCACCGTGACGCCGGCGCTCGCGCGCTCGCTCCTGCCGCGCGCGGCGATGCGGCACGCGCGGCCGCCACGCCTCGTCGTCGCACTGCGTGGCGCATACGAGCGCGTGCTGCTCCGCCTCCTCGCACATCCACGTGCCGTGGTCGGCGCCGCGGGCGTGACCGCGCTGGCGGGGATCGCGCTGACACCCCTCCTTCGACTCGAGTTCCTGCCCGAGTTCCACGAGACGAACTTCGTCATGCACATGACGGCGGCGCCCGGCACGGGCCTCGACGAGTCGACTCGAGTCGGGCGCGCCATCGGCGCGGCGCTCCACGCGATCCCGGGCGTGCGCTCGGTCACGCAACTCGTCGGCCGCTCGACGCTGTCCGAGGACACGTGGGGAGCCGAGCGCAGCGAGCTGCTGGTCAGCCTGGACGACACGGCCGAGCCCGAGCGCGTCACGCGCTCGTTGCGCGACGGCACCGCCGGCGTGACCGGCTTCGTCTTCGACGTCAAGCAGTATCTGAACGAGCGCATCGAGGAGCTGCTGGAGGGCAGCGGCGGCACGGTCGTGGTCCGCGTGCACGGCGCCGACCTCGGGGCCCTGGAGGAAGCGGCCAGGGCGCTCGCGGGGCGACTGCAGGGCGTGCCCGGCGCCGTCGACGTGCAGGCGGAGTCGCTGCTCGCGGCGCCCGGCGTTCGCGTGCAGCCCCGCCGCGATGCCCTCCTGGGTGCCGGCCTGCCCGCAACGGCGATCGAGCAGGCGCTCAGGGCGGAGCTCGGCGGGCTCCCCGTCGCCCGCGTGGTGCGCCACGAGCAGCAGGCCGATCTCGCGGTGGCGCTCGCGGACGACGTCACCCGGGATCCTCAGCGCCTCGCCCGCCTCCCGCTGGTGGCACGGAACGGCCAGGTCGTCCCGCTCGGCGCGGTGGCCTGGGTCGATGCTGTGGACGTCCGCGGCGTGGTGGTCCATGAGGACGGGGTGCGGACGGTGCGAATCCGACTGGACGTGCGTGACCGGGCGCTCGCAGCCGTCGCTGCGGACGTCGAGCGCATGGTGGCGACGACCTCTTTGCCACCCGGGGTGTATGCGGAGGTCGGAGGCGAGTACGCCGCCGCAGAAGCGGCCCGGCGGCGGCTGCTCGGTTTCGGCGGGCTCGCCGCAGCCGGCATCATCGTGCTCCTGCTGATCGACTTCCGCTCGGCGCGGCTCACCGGCCTCACGCTGATCAACCTGCCGCTCGCCTTCGTTGGCGGCATCGGCGCCATCGTCCTCGGCGCGGCGGGGCGTCTCTCGCTCGGGGCCATCGTCGGATTCGTCACGGTGTTCGGGCTCACGCTGCGCAACGGCATCGTGCTCATCGCCCACTTCGAGCAGCTGCGGCGGGAGCGCGGGGCACCCCTCGACGACCGGTCACTGGCAAGCGGCGCCGGCGACCGCCTGGCGCCGGTGCTGATGACCGCGCTCGTCACCGGCATCGCGCTCGTGCCACTCATCCTGCTCGGGGGTCACGCCGGCGGCGAGATCGAGCACCCCCTTGCCGTGGTCGTCGTCGGTGGCCTGGTGACGTCGACGCTCCTCAACCTGCTCCTCGTTCCGACGCTCTATGCATGGACCGTCCCACTCCCGGTGAGACCACGTGGACGGTGATCGATGACCCGCGCTCCCGTTCGTGGTCGTGACGTGACCATCAGCGTCGTGGTGCCGGCCCATGACGAGGCGCCGAACCTCGAGCGCCTCCTGCGCGAGGTGCATGCCGCCCTCGACCCCGGCGGCCTCGCCTGGGAGCTCATCGTCGTCGATGACGGCAGCACCGACGAGACGGGCGCGGTCCTCGGCCGTCTGGCCGTCGCCGATGCCCGGCTGCGCGTGCTGCGGCTGCCGCGGCGCTGCGGCCAGACTGCAGCTCTGCGCGCCGGCTTCGGGGCGGCCTCGGGCGCGGTCATCGCGACCCTCGACGCCGACCTGCAGTGCCCGCCGGCCGAGCTGCCGGCGCTGCTGGCGGCGCTCGACGGTGCCGACCTCGCCTGCGGCGTGCGGGCCGGGCGGCGCGATCCGCTGGCGCGCCGGATCGCCTCCGGGCTTTCGAACCTCGTCCGCCGATGCTTCCTGGCACCGCGCCTGCGCGACCTCGCGTGCCCGCTGCGCGCATTCCGCGCCGACGCGCTCGCACGCCTCGAGGCCGAGATGCCGCTCTTCGACGGAGCGCATCGTTGGCTCCCGGCGCTGTTCACGCTCGCCGGGCTCCGGGTCGTGCAGCGACCGGTGGTTCACCAGGAACGAGCGGCCGGCGTCTCCAAGTACAGCACGGCCGGCCGGGCGGGGCCGATCGCGCGTGAAATCGTCCACGTGCTCGGCCTCGCGTGGCCCCGCTCGCGCGGGCTGCGATGTGCGGCGGCCCTCGCGGGGCTCGCGCTGGTCGCCCTGCCGTACCTCTACGCGCTCGGCGCCTGGCCCCTCATCGAGCCCGACGAGGGCCGCAACGCGGAGGTCGCGCGCGAGATGCTGGAGCTGGGCACCTGGAGCGTCCCGCATTTCAACCACCTG
>JBKPDC010000190.1:0-22969 GCA_046727715.1 Thermodesulfobacteriota bacterium | reverse complement strand
GGGCGGGCCCGCCCGGACGCCATCGGCTAGTTCCGGCGCCGTGGCGCCGCGCTCGCCGCGCGGGCGGCGCGGCGACGCGGCTCGGCCCGGCGCTCGGCGATCAGTTCTTCGAGCTCGCGCATGAACTCGTGGACGTCGCCGAACGAACGATACACCGACGCGAAGCGGACGTAGGCGACGGCGTCCAGCGCGTGCAGCTCCCGCATGACCGCCTCGCCGACCACGCTGCTCGCGATCTCCCGTTCGCCACGTTCCTGGACCTGCCGCTCGATCCGATCGGCCACGGCTTCGATGGTGTCGGCGGGAACCGGCCGCTTCTCGCACGCCCGCAGCAGGCCGTTGACGATCTTCTGGCGATCGAACGGCTCGCGGCGGCCGTCCTTCTTGACCACGAGCGGCAGCGTCGCGTCGGCGCGCTCGTAGGTCGTGAAGCGGCGCCCGCAGCGGTCGCAGTGGCGTCGGCGCCGGATGGCATCGCCCTCTTTCCCGAGCCGCGAGTCGACAACGCGACTGTCCGGAGCCCGGCAGAACGGGCACCGCATGCGCCGCTACCCCAGCCGCTGCCGGTAGACCGGGAAGCCCTCGCAGAGCGCGCGGACCTCGCCGGCCAGACGGGTGAGCGCTGGCTCGTCGCCCAGCTGCTGCAGGGCGCGCGCGATCAAGTCGGCGATCTGCTCCATCTCGGGCTCGCGCATCCCGCGCGTGGTGACGGCTGGCGTGCCGATCCGGATGCCGCTGGTGACGAACGGAGGCCGGGGATCGAACGGGATGGCGTTCTTGTTGACCGTGATGTGGGCGCGGTCGAGCGCCTCCTCCGCCGCCTTTCCGGTGATCTCGGTGCCGCGCAGGTCGATCAGCATCAGATGGTTGTCGGTGCCACCCGAGCACAGTCGCAGGCCGCCGCGGATGAGGCCGTTCGCCAGCGCCGCGGCGTTAGCGACGATCTGGCGCTGGTAGGCGCGGAACTCCGGCCGCTGTGCCTCCGCGAACGCCACCGCCTTGGCCGCGATGATGTGCATCAGCGGCCCACCCTGGTTGCCGGGGAACACCGACGAGTTGAGCGCCTTGGCGTTCGCCTCGCGGTTCAAGATCAGGCCGCCGCGCGGCCCCCGCAGCGTCTTGTGGGTCGTGGTGGTGACGAAGTCGCAGTAGGGCACCGGCGAGGGATGGATGCCCGCCGCGACCAGGCCCGCGAAGTGGGCGATGTCGGCCATGAGGGACGCCCCCACCTCGTCGGCGATGGCGCGAAACGGTGCGAAGTCGATCTCGCGCGGGTACGCCGAGTACCCGACGACGATCAGCTTCGGGTGCTCGGTGCGCGCGAGGTGCAGGACCTGATCGAGGTCGATGCGGCCGTCGCTCTCGCGCACGCCATAGGGCACGATGCGGAAGAACTTGCCCGAGAAGTTCACCGGGCTGCCATGCGTCAGGTGGCCGCCGTGGGACAGGTTCATGGCCAGGATGGTGTCGCCCGGCTTGAGCAACGAGAAGTAGACGCTCATGTTCGCCTGCGACCCCGAGTGCGGCTGCACGTTGGCGGCTTCGGCGCCGAACAGCTCGCACGCGCGCGTGATCGCGAGCCGCTCGACCTGGTCGACGAACTCGCAGCCGCCATAGTAGCGCTTGCCCGGGTATCCCTCGGCGTACTTGTTGGTGAGGACGGACCCCTGCGCCTCCAGGACCGCCTCACTGACGTAGTTCTCGGACGCGATCAGCTCGAGGTTGTACTCCTGCCGCGCGGTCTCGCGCCGGATGGCGGCGAAGACGGCGGGATCGGTGCGCGCGAGTGGCGAGCTCATCACCGCGCTCCCCTCAGCGATGGCTCTCGATGTAGTTCACGACGTCCTGCACGGTGCGGATCTTCTCCGCTTCCTCGTCGGAGATCTCCATGTCGTACTCTTCCTCGAGGGCCATCACCAGCTCGACGATGTCGAGCGAATCCGCGCCCAGGTCCTCGATGAAGGACGCCTGCGGGGTCACCTGGTCCTCGCTGACGCCGAGCTGCTCGCAGATGATCTCCTTCACCCGCTGCTCCACGCTCGCTGCCATGTCCATCCTCCTTGCGATCGCGCCTCGCGCGCAGCTCACATGCAGAGTCCGCCGTTCACGTGCAAGACCTGCCCCGTGACGTACCCTGCACCGGGCGAGCACAGGAACGCCGCCGCCTCGGCGACGTCGTCCGGGCTCGCCATCCGGCCCACCGGGACGAGCGCGGTGTACGCGGTACGCAGCGCGTCCGGCACCCGCTCCGCCATCTCCGTCTCGACCAGGCCCGGGGCCAGGGCGTTCACCGTGATGCCCCGCGACGCCACCTCACGGGCGAGCGACCGGGTGAGACCGACGACGCCCGCCTTGGCGGCCGCGTAGGCCACCTGCCCGGGGTTTCCCATGGCTGCGACCACCGACGTGAGGTTGACGATCCGTCCATAGCGGGCGCGGATCATGGCGCGTACGGCGGCTCTGGCACAGTGGAACACGCCCGTCAGGTTGGTCTGCAGTACCCGGTTCCAGTCGTCGTCCTTGAGTCGCAGCAGCAGCCCGTCGATGGCCACGCCGGCGTTGTTGACGAGGATATCAACTCTTCCCTCGTGGTCAACGACGTCGGCGAACCCCGCGCGCACGGCGGCGGCGTCGCCGACGTCGAAGCGCAGCGCCCGGGCCCGTCCGCCCGCGTCGACGACCAGCCGGACGGTCTCCGCCGCCGCGGCGTCGTTCGCAACGTAGTTCACCACCACGGACGCGCCCTGCGCAGCGAGCCGCCGCACGATGGCGCGTCCGATGCCGCGCGACCCGCCGGTGACCACGGCGGTCTGCCCCGCGAGCGTCAGCTCGCTCACCGGAGCGCTCCCGCCGCTCGCTCGACGCTCGCCCGGTCGCCCACCGACTGACACGGGAGCTCGGGCCAGAGCCGCTTCGCGAGCCCCGAGAGGACACGGCCCGGACCGACCTCGAGGGCCAGCGTGGGCGCGAAGGCCCGCAGCGCCGTCATGGTGTCCTCCCAGCGCACCGGCGCGGTCACCTGCGACACGAGCAGCGCCACGACGTCCGCGCCCCCGCGCACCGGCCGGCCCTCCACGCTCGTCACCACCGGCACGGCTGGGTCCCGCACCTCGACGGCGGCCAGAAAGCGCGCCACGCCGCCGGCCGCGGGCGCCATGAGCGGGCAGTGGAACGGTGCGCTCACGTCGAGCCGCTGGACCCGAGCCCGGCGATCCGCGGCGAGCCGGACGAGCCGCTCGACCGCTGCGGCGTGTCCGGCCACCACGACCTGACCACCGCCGTTCAGGTTCGCCGGCGCGACCACGTCGGCGCCGGCGGCCTCCTCGCAGAGCGCCGCCACCGTCGGCGTGTCGAGCCCGATCACCGCCGCCATGGCCCCCACACCCGGCGGCACCGCCGCCTGCATCTGCCGCCCGCGCTCGCGGACGCCACGCGTGGCGTCGGCGAGTCCGAGGGCACCCGCCACGACGAGTGCCGACCACTCCCCCAGGCTGTGACCGGCCAGGACGCGGGGCGCGAGCCCCGTCGTCTCTGCCAGGACACGGTAGATCGCCACGCTGGTGACGAGGATCGCCGGCTGCGCGTGCTCCGTGAGCGTGAGCCTCTCCGCCGGGCCGTCGAAGCAGAGCGTCGACAGTGCGAAGGAGAGGCTCTCGTCGGCCTCCTCGAAGGTGCGCCTCGCGACCGTGAAATCGGCCGCGAGGTCGCGCCCCATGCCGACCCGCTGCGAGCCTTGCCCCGGGAACAGACAGGCGACGTCCAGCGTCAGCCTTCCTCGACCTCGACGACCTGGCGGCCGCGGTACGTGCCGCAGTGCGGGCAAGCGCGGTGCCGGAGCGTCCGCTCACCGCATTGCGGACAGGCGATCACGTGGGGCGCCAGCAGCGCGTCGTGCGCGCGGCGCTTATCGCGTTTCGACGCCGATGTGCGGCGCTTCGGTACTGCCATCGGTCATTCCTCCTCGGCGGCTGCGGGCGGTATCAACGCTCGCGCAGCAGCGTCTGCAGCGCCGCCAGCCCTCCTGCCGAGACACTGGCGGGACAGCCGCACGGGCCGGCATTCAGATTCGCGCCGCAGCGCGCGCACAGCCCACGACACTCCTCCGTGCACAGAGCCCGGGTGGGCAGTGCGAGCAAGGTCTGCTCGTGGACGAGCGGGGTGACGTCGATCTCGTCCCCCTCGTATTCGGCAAGGCCGATGTCCTCCTCGCGCAGCGCCCCCGATCGGGGCATGGCCGCGGCGGCCGGCGTGAGCACGAGCGCAACCGGCGCCTCGAGCGGGAACGTGTACTCTCCAAGGCAGCGCGCGCACGTGCCGCGCACCGCGGCCCGGACCACCCCCTCGATGAAGACGTCGAGCCCCGCGCGATGGTAGGACACGTCGACCGCGAGCCCATCGGGCACGGTGAAATCTCCCGCACCCCGCCCGAGCTCACGATTGAGGTCCTCGACCTCCTCGACATAGGAGAGCACGCGGGGCGTCTCCCGTATCTGTTCCAGCGCGATCTTCATCGTCGCTCACGGCGGGCGGGCAGAGTATAGCGGCTCGACGCCGCAGCGCGAAAGGGGCGGTCAGCCGTCGTCGCTCCGCTCGGGGTCGAGGCCGAGCGCCTTCTCCACGCGACGCAACCGGCGCAGCACCTCCGGGAGCCTGGGCAGGCTCGTCATCGCGCGTCGCCACTGTCGGATCTCGATCGCGGGATAGCCGCCATAGACGCCGCCCGCAGGGATCTCGCGATGGACCCCGGACTGCGCGGCGACCTGCGCCCCATCACCGATCACCAGGTGGCCGCTCGCGCCGACCTGTCCCCCCAGCATGACTCCAGCGCCGAGACGGGTCCCGCCCGCCAGGCCGACCTGGGCCGCCAGGAGACAACCCGCCCCGATCTGACAGCCGTGCCCGATCATCACCAGGTTGTCGATCTTGGTGCCACGACCGATCCGGGTGGCGCCGAGCGTCGCCCGGTCCACCGCGCTGTTCGCGCCGATCTCGACGTCGTCCTCCAGCACGACCGTCCCGACTTGCGGGATCTTCCGGTGCCCCTCGGTGCGCGGAACGAAGCCGAACCCGTCGCTTCCGATCACGGCACCGGCGTGCACCGTGACGCGATCACCGATGATCACCCCCTCCCGCAGCACGGCGCCGGCGTGGGCCGTGAAGGCGTCCCCGATCCGGACGTCGCGATAGATCGTGGCGTGGGGGTGGAGGACCGCGTCGCGGCCGATCCGCACCCCCTCGCCGACCACGACGTAGGGCCCCACGGTGGCGTCGGGACCGATCACGGCGGTGGGCGCGATGACAGCCGTGGGATCCACCCCCGGCGCTGGCCGCTGCGGCGGGTGGAACAGCTCCATGGCTTCGACGAACGCCAGGTAGGGGTGCGCGACGCGCAGCGTGGGGAGCGGCGCCTGCGGCCCGTCGCGGGGCACGAGGACCGCCGCCGCGCGGGTCGATGCCAGCTGCGCCTCGTGCCGCCGGTCGGCGACGAAGGTGAGCGTCCCTGGCGTGGCGTCCTCGATACCGGCCACACCCGTGATCTCCACGTCCTCGGCCCCTCCCTCGAGCGTCGCCCCGAGCACGCGGGCCAGCTCGCCGAGCCTCATGGCGCTCCTCTAGCGCGGGGGCGGGGGACGATCGAAGATGCGGCCGGGCCCCCGAGCAGATAGTCTCCGGCTCCCATCATGTGTTTCTCTGGCTTCTATCACGGGTATCCCCTGGACCGCATCGAGGCTATCCTCCGACCTCCATCATGAGCGTCCTCAACTTCGGCATCCCCAAAGGGAGCCTCGAAGCCGCCACCATCGAGCTCTTCCGCCGCTCCGGCTGGAAGATCACGACGGATTCCCGGAGCTACTTCCCGAGCGTCGACGACGCCGAGCTGCGCTGCCTGCTCGTGCGCGCGCAGGAGATGGCGCGCTACGTCGAGAGCGGCACGCTCGACGCCGGCGTCACGGGGCGCGACTGGGTGCTCGAGTACGATGCCCAGGTCGTGGTGGCGCAGGAGCTGGTGTACTCGAAGGCGAGCCTGCGGCCGACCCGCTGGGTGCTCGTCGTGCCGCGCGATTCGCGCGTCCAGGCGCCGGAGGACCTGCGTGGCCGACGCGTCGCGACCGAGCTGGTGGGCTACACCCGGCGCTGGTTCCGCGAGCGCAACATCGACGTGCACATCGAGTTCTCCTGGGGCGCCACGGAGGCCAAGGTCGCCGAGGGACTGGTCGACGCCATCGTCGAGGTCACGGAGACGGGGTCCACCATCAAGGCGCACGGGCTCCGCATCGTGTGCGAGCTTTTCGAGTCCGTTCCCCAGCTCATCGCCAACCGTGTCGCGTGGGACGACCCCTGGAAGCGCGAGAAGATCGAGCAGATCGGACTCCTGCTCGCCGGCGCGCTCCGTGCCGAGACGCAGGTGGGCCTCAAGATGAACGTGCCGACGGGATGCTTGCAGGCGGTGATCGACCTGCTGCCGGCGATCACCGCCCCGACCGTGTCAAACCTCTACGGGACCGAGTGGTACGCGGTGGAGAGCGTCATCGCGGAGGCGACGGTTCGGGACCTGATCCCGAAGCTCCTGCGAGCGGGAGCGGTGGGGATCATCGAGTACCCGCTGAACAAGATCGTCGGCTGAGCCGGGGGTCGATCGAAGCCGAGACCGGGCCCCCGAACAGAGTTGCCTGAAGCGGTGGTTCAGGACGCTTCGCGCTCCACGTGCCCGAGGCTCTCGAGGAAGCCTTCCTTGTCCCGGCCCGGCATGATGTAGATCCCCTCCCAGCCGCAGACCTCCTCGCACAGCTTGCAGCCCACGCACGTCTTCTCGTTCACCTCGACGCGACCGAGATAGGCCGCCAGGTTCTCGGCCGACGGCGAGATGCAATCGAAGGGGCAGACGTCGATGCAGACGCCGCACCCGTTGCAGTTGTCCGGGTGCACGACGGCGATCGGCCGCTCCTGGCGCTTCAGGACCTTGGTGACGTTGCCGTAGGTGTCGAGGATGGCCTCGTCGGGGCAGATCACGCCGCACGCCCCGCAGTCGATGCAGAGCGTGGGCTCGATGTAGTATGCCTTCTTCGGGTCCCCGCTGATCGCCTTGGTGGGGCACCGCTTCTCGCACGCGGTACACCCCGTGCAGTTCTCCGCGACGATGGTGAAGGGCATGATGGCGTCCTTACCAGAGCGAGGTGGCGGCGGCCAACCCCTTCTTCAGCGCTGCATCTCCTTGAGTACGTCCTCCTCTCGTCCCTGCTCGATCAAACGGTCGTTGCGTAATGCCTGCTTGAACCCCACCCACGTGAAGAACAGCACCAGAACGAGCATGAAGACGATGGGGATGTTGTCGGGCTTGGTCAGGATCTGGACGAATTGATGGAGCGCCTCCATTCGGCCCCGGTACTCCGGCCCCTTCGAGGTGTCAACCGCCAGCGTGCGGCAGCGTCGCGGCTTGCATCGCGCCATGGCTTCGCGCTAAGAGCCGCGCGATTCTCGCCAGAAGTCGGCATGATGCCCACCATGAGCCACCGTGATTTGTCCTCGGGAGCGGGCTCGTGCACAATCGTCCCGGGGGGGTCGAGGTAGGGGTTCGCGGGATGCTGAGCTGGTTACCTGAGAACGTCTCGACGTACGGCAGTCAGATCGACCAACTGTTCTATGGCATCTACTACCTGACCACGGCCACGTTCTTCGCCGTCCAGGGCACGCTGCTCGTCTTCCTGTTCCTGTACCGCGATCGCCCGGGCCGCCGTGCCACCTACACGCACGGCAACACCACCCTGGAGATCGTCTGGACCGCGGTCCCGGCGGTGATCCTGGCCCTGCTGGCGCTGATCAGCCGCTCGACGTGGGCCGAGGTGAAGGAGACGCAGCCGCCGAGCGACTTCCAGATCCGCGTCTCGGCCAAGCAGTTCAACTGGGAGGTCGTCTACCCTGGTCCAGACGGGAAGCTCGGCACGGAAGACGACGTCAAGATGGACAACGACTTCCACGTCCCGGTGAACAAGGTGGTGCGCATCCAGCTGCAGTCGCAGGACGTCATCCACAGCTTCTTCGTGCCGCAGTTCCGGCTGAAGCAGGACGCCGTCCCCGGCCGGTCGATCCCGGTGTGGTTCAAGGCCATCAAGCCCGGGAAGTACGAGGTGCCGTGCGCCGAGCTGTGCGGGTTCGGCCACTCCGGCATGCGCGGCTTCGTCTACGTCGACCCCCCGGAGCAATACGAGGCCTGGGCCCGCGAGAAGGGCGTCGGCCCCGCCGGCACGGCCGGGCAAGGCTGAGCGGGCGGCAGGAGGAAGAGCACCATGAGTGAAGCGATCGTCCACGCGGAGCCCCACGGCCACGTCGCCGGCCACGAGCTGAGCTGGTTCCGGACTCACGTCTTCTCCACCGACCACAAGACGATCGGGAAGCAATTCCTGACGATGGGGCTCGGGATGCTCGTCCTGGGCGGCATCCTGGCGCTGCTGGTCCGCTGGGAGCTGGCGTGGCCCGAGACCCCGGTCCCGGGGATGAGCTGGGTGCCCGAGCCCACGATGTACGAGGGCATCATCCCGCCCGAGACCTACAACGCCTTCTTCACCATGCACGCCACCATCATGATCTTCTTCGCGATCATGCCGATCCTGGTGGGGTGTTTCGGGAACTTCCTGATCCCGCTCATGATCGGCGCCCGCGACATGGCGTTCCCGGTCCTCAACATGCTCTCCTTCTGGACCGCGGTGCCGGCAGGCATCCTGATGCTGGCAAGCTTCTTCGTCACGGGCGGCGCCGCGTCGGCGGGGTGGACGTCGTACCCGCCGCTCAGCGCCAGTGCCGCCTACAGCGGGGTCGACTGGGGGCAGAATCTCTGGTGCATGAGCCTGATCGTGCTCGGGTTCTCGTCGCTGATGGGGTCGATCAACTACATCACGACGGTGATCAACATGCGGGCGTTAGGCATGACCTGGTTCCGCCTCCCCCTCACCATCTGGGCCCTCTTCGTCACCGCCATCCTGCTCCTGCTCGCGTTGCCGGTGCTCACCTCGGGGCTCGCCATGCTGCTGTTCGACCGCATGGCCGGGACGCACTTCTTCGAGCCGGCGGGGGGCGGCGAGCCGTTGCTCTGGCAGCATCTCTTCTGGTTCTTCGGGCACCCCGAGGTCTACGTCCTGATCCTGCCCGCCATGGGCATCGCCTCGGACGTCCTCTCGGTCTTCGCCCGCAAGCCCATCTTCGGCTACCATGCGATGGCGTTCTCGATCATCGGCATCGCCTTCCTGTCGTGGATCGTCTGGGGCCACCACATGTTCCAGAGTGGCATGAACCCGATGCTCGGCATGAGCTTCATGCTGACGACGATGGTCATCGGCGTGCCCTCCGCCATCAAGACGTTCAACTGGCTCGGCACGCTCTGGGGCGGCCGCCTCCAGTTCAAGACTCCGATGCTGTTCGCCATCGGCTTCGTGTCGATGTTCGTGATCGGGGGACTGTCGGGCATCTACATGGCGTCCACCCCGGTCGACATCTACATCCACGACACCTACTACATCGTGGCGCACATCCATTACGTGGTCTTCGGCGGCAGCATGCTCGGCATCTTCGCGGGGCTCTACTACTGGTACCCGAAGATGTTCGGGCGCATGATGAACGAGACGCTCGGCAAGATCCACTTCTGGCTCACCCTGATCTTCTTCAACGTCACCTTCTTCCCCATGCACATCATCGGCGTCGGCGGGCACATGCGCCGCATCTACAACCCCACGCAGTACGACTTCCTCCAGCCGCTACAGCACTGGAACGTCCTCATGACGATCGGCGCGCTCTGCCTCGGCGCCTCGCAGCTCATCTTCGTCTTCAACTTCCTCTGGAGCATGCGCGCCGGTGCGCGCGCCTCGAAGAACCCGTGGCACGCGAACACACTCGAGTGGGAGGCGCCGTCCCCGCCCCCGCACGGCAACTTCCCCGGTCCGCTGCCCACCGTCTACCGCGGCCCCTACGAATACTCCTCGCCGCTGGTCCCCGAGGACTACCTGCCGCAGGCGCGGCATCTCGAGCCACAGCCGGCGGCGGCCGCGGCCCACTGACGCATGGCCGATCCGCTGTCCGAGGTGACTCCCGCCGCGGTGCCCTGGACCGGCGCCGGTGCCCGCCAGCGGGTTGCCGACTATCTCGCCCTGGCCAAGCCGCGCGTCGTCATGATGGTCCTCGTGACGACACTCGTCGGCTACTATCTGGGGAGCGACGGCACGCCGTCCACGCTGCTGCGGCTCCTCCACACGCTCCTCGGCACCGCGCTCGCCGCCGGGGGTACGCTCGCACTCAATCAGTACATGGAGCGTGATCTCGACCGCCGCATGGAACGCACACGCCGCCGCCCCCTCCCCGACGGACGCCTGCTCCCGATCGAGGCGCTCGTCTTCGGCGTGGGCCTGCTCCTGAGCGGTCTCGCGTACCTGCGCATCGCCGTGAACGCGCCCGCGGCGCTCGTCACCACGGCGATCGCCGTCACGTATCTGCTGCTCTACACACCCTTGAAGCCGGTCACGTCGCTGTGCTCGCTGGTCGGCGCCGTCCCGGGCGCCCTGCCACCGGTGGCGGGCTGGGCGGCGGCACGCGGAACGATCGGTCCGGAGGCGTGGGTGCTCTTCGCGATCATGTACCTGTGGCAGATCCCGCACACGCTGGCGATCGGCCGCATGTACCGGGACGACTACGCGCGCGCCGGCATCCGCGTCCTCCCCGTGGTCGACGGCGACGGCGCCAGCACCGCGACCCACGTGGTGGTGAACTGCCTCGCGCTCGTCCCGGTGGCCCTGCTGCCGACGCTCCTCGGCATGGCGGGCGCCGTCTACTTCGCGACCGCCCTGCTCCTCGGGCTCTGCTTCCTCTGGACCGCGATCGGGCTCGCACGCACGCGTTCCGTGGTCGATGCGCGCCGCCTCCTGGTGGTATCGCTCGTCTACTTGCCGGTGCTGCTCGGCACCATGGCGCTCGACAAGCTTCCGCTGGCACGATGACCACCGGAGCCCTCACCATGCCGCGTCGGCCCGCCCCGCCTCCGGCCGCGCCCGAGCCGGCGGTGAGCAACACGCAGCTCGCCATCGTGATCGTCATCGTGGCCGAGACGATGCTGTTCGGCGGTCTGGTCGGGATGTACCTGGTCTTCCGGCTGTCGGCCTCGGCGTGGCCTCCGCCCGATCTGCCGCGCCTCCCGGTGGAAATCACCGCGCTCAACACGCTGGTCCTCCTGGGGAGCCTGGTCCCGCTGACGCGGGCGCTGCGAGGCGCACGCCGTCACGAGCCGAGCGGACGCGGCGGCGTCAAGCTGGCCGCGCTTCTCGGCGCCGTCTTCCTCGCGGTGCAGGGCGCGGAGTGGCTGCGCCTCCTGGCGCACGGGCTCACGCCGGGGAGCAGCACCTACGGCGGCACGTTCTACCTCCTCATTGGATGCCACGGGGTGCACGTGCTCGTCGCCGTGCTCTGGCTCCTGGCGCTCGCCGTGCGCGAACGGCGTGCCCGGCTCGGATGGAGCTCGTGGGCCGGGTTGGAGATGTGCACCGTCTACTGGTACTTCGTGTGTGGACTCTGGCTCTTCCTCTTCCCGCTCGTGTACCTCTACTGACGTCGACGATGACGCTCCCCGCGCGCTGCACGTTCCCGACCCTGCTCGCCGCGATCGGCGGCGCCGCCGCCCTATCCGCCGCGGACGCGCTCGCGCAGGGCTGCGCCATGTGCGGCACGGCGTTCAGCCCCGACGACCCTGTGACCCGCGCCTTCAGCTGGAGCGTCCTGTTCCTGATCGCGATGCCCTACACCGTCTTCGGCCTCGCCGCCGGGTGGCTCTTCCTCGCACATCGCCGGCGCCGCAGCCGCCGCCGCGCCGAGGTCGTGACCTTGCCGCGGACTCGACCGGTGCCGGCGACCGCCGCTGGCCCGAAGGAGACCTCCGCGTGAGCACTGCCACCGCCGTCACCGACCACCCGCTCGTCGAGCCCGCCGAGTCGCCGCTCACGCCGGAGAGCTGGGGCAAGCTCGGCATGTGGACCTTCCTCGCCGCCGACGCCATGACCTTCGGCGCGCTCCTCGCGGGCTACGGGGCGCTGCGCTACGGCGACCCCAGCTGGCCGCGCCCGTCCACGATCCTCGGCATCCCGCTCACCGCCTTCATGACGTTCCTGCTGATCTGCAGCAGTGTCACCATGGTGGAGGCGCTGGCCGGCATCCGGCAGGGGAACCGGGCGAAGTTCGGGAAGTTCCTGTTCCTCACCATCCTCGGCGGCGCCATGTTCCTCGGGCTGCAGGCCTACGAGTGGACCCACCTCCTCGAGCACGGCCAGTCCATCCGGAGGAACAATTTCGGGGCCACCTTCTTCATTCTCACGGGGTTCCACGGCATGCACGTGTTCGGCGGCGTATGCTACCTGACCATCATCCTCCTCGTGGGCCTCGCGGGCCGCTTCACCGCCGAGCACAACTCGGAAGTCGAGATCGCCGGACTCTACTGGCACTTCGTCGATCTGATCTGGATCCTCGTGTTCACGTTCGTCTACCTGCTGTAGCGCTCCCGTCGAGAGGGACCCCGTCATGGCCGCACACGCCGCGTCACCCGAACAGATCGCGCGGGACGAGCGCCGCTACATCCAGGTCTTCGTCTGGCTCGCCGTGTTGACCGCGCTCGAGATCACGCTCACGTACATGCCGCTTTCCAGACTCGTCATCGGGACCGGGCTCGTGCTCCTGGCGGCCAGCAAGGCCGCCATGGTCGCGCTCTTCTACATGCACCTGGCGCACGAGAAGCCGACACTCACCTACATCGCCCTCACCCCCGCGATCCTCTGCGTGTTCCTGGTGCTGATGCTCCTGCCCGATCTCGGCGCCATCACCCGGCTCATCGCGACGGCGATCGAGCACGGTGGCGCCGCGGCGCACTGATCCCCGCCGCCGGTATCGGGTCGCGCTCGCCGGCGCCCTGATCGTCGCGGTGGTGCTCGGCTGCCGGCGCGCAGAGCCGCTTCCAGTCCTCGGCACCGTCCCGCCGTTCACGTTGACCGAGCGGAGCGAGCGACCCGTCAGCGCGACGGATCTCCTGGGATCGGTCTGGGTGGCGGACTTCGTGTTCACGCGCTGTCCCGACGTGTGCCCGTTGCTGTCGACCCGGATGGCGTCCCTCCAGGAGCCGCTGGCGACCGGGGACGATCCGGTGCGGCTGGTGTCGGTCAGCGTCGATCCCGCGCACGACACCCCGCCCGTGCTCGCGGCATACGCCGAGCGCTACCGCGCCGGACCAGACTGGCTCTTCCTGACCGGTCCCCGCGACGCCGTGGCCGGCCTGCTGCGCGACGGCTTCCGCGTCGCATTCGCGGACGACGGGCCGCCCACCGCACCGATCACCCACAGCGACCGCTTCGTCCTGGTCGACCGCCAGCTGCGCATCCGCGGCTACTACCACGGCAACGACCGGGCCGACGTCGACCGCCTGATCGCGGACGCCCGCGCCGTGCGGGCGGAGCGACCGTCCTGAGCGCGGTGCCGGCCGGCCCCGCGCCGGCGGCGAGGGCGGTCAGCGGTCCGCGCGCCCGAAGCGCAGCACGACGAGCTGGGCGAGGCGGCGGATCGCCGGCACGACCGCGAACAGGGCATCATCGACAGGGTCGATCAGCGCCCGGAGCCGCCTCGTGCGCGCCTCCTGCCGGCGGCGCGCCTCGAATCCGGTACCCCGGATCGGGACCAGGTGCGCCAGCATGCCGAGCAGGCGGAACTCCCTCACGTCCCCGTAGTCGAAGTGACGGAGGATCTGACGAATCGTCTCGCGGGTGAAGAACTCGTCGGTGCCGTGCTCGCCCCGCGCCGCCTTGCCCGGATACGGGAGGTGCCAGCGGGCGAAGTCGAGAATGGGATTCCCCAGGGGCTCGACGATGGCGCCGCGTCCACCAGGGCGGAGAAACCGGTACACCCGCGGCATCACGTCGTCGATGATCAGATGGTGCACGACGCTCTTCGCCAGGAAGAGGTCGAAGCTGCCGTCCGGGAAGACGAGCTGCTCCGCGGGACTCTGGATCGTCTCCACACGGTCGCTCACCCCGTAGTGCTCGGCGCGCTCGCGGGTCACCCGCAGACCGCTGCCGGAGACGTCGACCGCGGTGACCGAGGCGCCGCTGATCGCCAGCGCGACGGTGAGCACCCCTGGACCGCAGCCGACCTCCAGGATGCGCTTGCCCTCAACCGACGGGCCGAAGAAGTCATGGACGTACCGGTACTCCGGATAGGACGTGAAGAACGCCTCGTAGGACGGATACGTCAGCTGGAGGAGTGAGCGATCGGTGAAGGTCTCGTCACGGACCTTGTCCCACAGCTCCCGCTCCTCGGCTACGCGTTCCTCGAGGGTCCCGTGGTGTAGGTCCTTGGATTTGGAAGCCATGGGCGCGGCAGGACGCGCCAAGTACTCCTCCGCTGCAAGCGCTGTCAATACACGCTGGACACGGGATACGCGTCAGGGCCAGAGGAGCGACTTGAGTCCCCGCACCCAGCCGCCCTGCTCTTGACGCCGCGCGCGCAGCTGCCGCCATCCGTCGAGCGCCCGGTAGGCCGCCAGGTGCGCCACACGGAGGCGGCGCGTGGGCAGCTCGGGATGCTCGCGCTCGTACCCGAGCGCGTCGAGCAGGTCGCCGGTGACGCCTTCGATGCGACGGCGCAAGGGGGGCGGCATCCGGTTCTTCCACTTCTGGCGGTTGGCAGCGACCACCTGGTCGACGCCGCGTGCCGCGCCGAGATTCTCGGGCACCCGCAGGAAGCGTCCCGCGTCCTTCGGCGTCGGGACGCCCAGGAAGGCGAACAGGTCGCCGAGCCGCCCGCGAACGTCGGTCAACAGGTCCTCGTAGCGGAGCTCGTGGAAGCGCTCCGCGCCGAGCCGCGCGCCGGCGGCGCGGCACGTGCGTACGCGATCGGCCCACTCCTGCGCCGTGCGGAGCGGCGTGCTGCCCCACGCGTCCTGCGACGACAACGCGCAGTCGCGCGGGTCGCGCACGAGATGGACGAAGCGGGCACGCGGGTAGAGCTCGGCGAGGAGCGCCAGCTCCGTCAGGTACGCGGGCGTCTTGTCGCCCCAGAGAATCGACTCCCAGGCGCGTCGCGGCGCCGGGATCTCCTGCTCGTGCGCGCAGCGGAAGAGCGCCTCCAGGACGCCCGGCCAGTCGTAGGCGCGGCAGAGACCGTACCAGCGGTCGGTGTCGATGTGCACACCGCGCTGGTTCCAATGCCAGAAGGCGCGCGTGCTCTGCAGGGCGCCGGCGAGCCGGTCGAAATTCGCGCGCTCCTCGAGATTGCCATATCGGGTCAGATCACGTGTGACGCGCGGGATGAAGTGCGACTCGACGGCGGAGATCCAGATTTCGGGGCTCCGGTTGAGCAGCTCTCGGAGCATCTTCGTGCCGGAGCGCGGATTGCCGACGAGGAAGAACGGGGGCTCGGCGCGGGTCACCGCCCGATCTCGTAGCAAGGCACCGGCCGGGCCGCCAGCACCGAGGCGAGCGACACGAGACTTCGTCTCGTGTCGGGTCGGACGGCAAGAGTCCCGTCGCGAGTGCGACCCCGGCGGCATGCCGTCGTCTCGCGGGTGCGGCCGTCACGGCGGGCGCCGCTTCGGGTGCGCGCCGTGCGTGCGCGGTCCCGCCGCACGCGCCGCGGATCGCCCGCCCCGCTCGTCCAGACCCGACGCCAGGAAGCCGATCGCCAGCCACAGGCTGCGCGCGTGGCGGAAGAACACCAGCGGCGCGAGCAGCATCACCGGCACGGCCACGGCCAGCTGGGTGCGCAACGACAGTCCGACGAGCCTGTCGAGCAGCAGCACGCCACCCAGGCCGAGCGCGACGGTGAGGGCGTAGTTCACGTAGATCGCCCCGACGAAGTAGCCCTGCTCGCGCTCGTAGCGCAGGCCGCACGCCCCACAGCGCTCGTGCATCGTGAACCAGCGCGCGTAGAGCCGATCGCGTCCGCAGCGCGGGCAGCGGAGCCGAACCGCACGGGCCAGCACCGTCTGCACACGCGGCGTGCCGAGCGGAACCGTCGCCGCCATCGGAGTGGACGGTACCGCGCCCTGGTGCGCTCGTCGAGCGGCTCACCCGTGCCGCGCCCGTGCTGGTGTGGACGGGCCGTCGGGTGACGGGCCCGACCTCTCGGCCGTGAGCAACTCGACTACACGGCGTGCGTTGCGGTCCTGGTCGTGCTGCCGTTCGACGAGCGCACGCCCCAGCGCGCCCAGTCGCGCCCGCAGCTGGGGGTCGCCCGCCAGACGCCCGATCGCGCCGGCCAGCGCCGCCGGATCGTCCGACGGCACCAGGAGTCCGGTCTCCCCGTCCCGTACCAGCTCGGGCACGCCCGACACCGCGCAGCTCACCACCGGCCGCGCCGTGGCGAGCGCCTCCATGAAGACGGTCGGGATGCCGTCCATGTCGCCGGTGCGGTCGCGCCGACATGGCATGACGAAGACGTGTGACGCCCGCAATGCGGCCGCCACCTCCTCCTGAGGCTGCGGCCCGGGCATCTCGACGAGGTCCTCCAGCCCGAGGCGGCGCATCTGCGCCTCCAGCGCCGGCCGCTCCGGCCCGTCGCCGATGAGCCTGAGGCGGAAGCGCACCCCGCGCTCGCGCAGCACCCGACAGGCATCGAGCAGCGTGTCGAGCCCCTTCTTTTCCTGGAAGCGGGCCACGCAGAGCATCCGGAGATGCTCGCCGTCCGGCGGCGGGGGCTCCGGCCGGAAGAGCGCCGTCGGGATGCCGACGTAGGCCGTGCACACCCGGGAGCGCTCGGTCTCGGGCAGCCGCGCGCGCAGCAGATCGCGCGCGTAGTCACTCACCGTGAACACGCGCGCCGCGTGGCGCAGCTTCCACTCGAGCGTGGCGTTCCGCTGGCGCGGCGCCGTCGAGTAGATGTCGTACGCGTGTGCGGTGAAGGAGAACGGCAGGCCGGCGACGCCGCCTGCGATCGCCGCGCAATCCGCGGTCTGGTTGGCGAAGTGCGCGTGGATGCGCGCGACACCGAGCCGCCGAAGGCGCCAGGCGGCGGCCAGCGCTTTCGGCGTCACCGCCGCCAGCCGGAGGTGCGACCAGCCGCTCGTCCCTGCCGCCCGGTGGAGTCCCACCAGCGTGCGGAGCGAACGCCCCGGATGTCGCAGCAGCACCCACAGCGCCAGCGCCGCGGTCCGGAGGTCGAAGAGCGCGGCCGGGAGGACGGCCGCCGGCCGGAAGCGGGCGAACGTGCCGTGCCCCACCCCGCCCTCCTCGCCCGCGTACAGCGGCAGCACGACGACCTCATGCCCGGCATCCGCGACCGCGACCATCTCGTTCACCACGAATGGCTGCGAGGTCAGCGGTGGAGTGGCGGGGATCACGTACGCGATGCGCATGATGTCAGGCTGCGGCGATGCGACCGCTCGCGCGCAGGTGCTTGGCCCGCAGCGCCGTCTCGTAGACCGCGGTCGTCTTCCGGACCATGGCCTCGACGCTGAACTCGCTCTCGATCCGGCGCCGCGCCGCGGTCGCGAGACGTGTGGCGAGCTCGGGCGCGCGCAGCACGTCGAGCACCGCGCCGGCCACCGCGTCGGGCGTGCCCGGTGGGAGGAGGAAGCCGGTCTCGCCCGGGGTCAGCAGCTCGCGGCACCCGCCGACGTCCGTCGCGACGGCCACGGCCCCAGTCGCCATCGCCTCGATCACGATGTTCGGGAGCCCTTCCCAGCGCGACGTGAGGGTCAACACATCCACGCCCGCGAGGAGGGCGGGCACGTCGTGCCGGAGACCGAGGAATCTCACCCGCGCCGCGAAACCCAGCCGGTGCGCCGTGCGCTCCAGCTCCGCGCGCAGCGCCCCCTCGCCCACGACCAGGAAGTCCACGTCCGGTGTTGCCGCCGCGATCCGCTCCGCGGCAGCGAGGAACGTCGGATAGTCCTTCTGCGGCTCGAGGCGTCCCACCTGTGCGACCAGGCGCCGGCCGGGGTCGAACCCGAGGGCCCGGCGGGCTGCCCGTCGGTCGAGCGAGAACGGCGGCAGCCGGCCGAGGTCGATCCCGTTGTGCACCACGTGCATCTTCGCGCCGGGGAGACCCTCGCGTTTCACCAGGTTGTCCACGATCGCCTGCGAGTTCACCAGGTAGACATCGGTCCACCCATCGAGCAGCCGCTCGACCGCGATCTGCCATGCCGGGCGCGCGACGACGTTGCGTTCGGCGGTGAGGACCAGGGGGATGGGGAGCCCGATCGCGGCGAGACGGCCGTAGGAGTTGCCCGACCAGAGAACCGTGTGCAGCACGTGCGGCGCGAAGCCACGGAGCGCACGCCGCAGCCGCCGCAGCCGGCCGACGTCGGCCGAGCCACGGGCGGCGAGCTCGTGGAGGGGGAGACCGAGCTGGCGGATCGGATCCGCCCAGTAGCCGCCGGCCGCCAGTGCGAACACGGCCGGGTCGAAGCGTGATCGGTCGAGTCCGCGCAGCAGCTCGTAGAGCTGGTACTCCGCCCCGCCCTTGCCGAGCTCCCCGATCACGTAGGCGACCCGCCACGGGGCGCCCGGGGCAGCACTCATCGCTAGGAGACCGACCCGAGACTTCGTCTCGGCCCGGAGTCGGACGGCAAGAATCCCGTCGTCGGAGAGTGCGGACGCCGCATGTTCGCCTGCCGTTCCGACCCGAGACGGAGTCTCGGGTCGGCCTCCTAGAACGTGGCCGCGGCCGTCGCCTCGCCGCCGAAGCGCTTGACGAAGTACTCGCAGGTCCGGCGCATGCCCTCGGCGAAGTCCACCTCCGGCCGATACCCGAGCAGGCGCTGGGCCTTCGAGATGTCCGCCAGGGTGTGCCTGACGTCGCCGGGGCGCGGCGGCGTGTGCTGGCGGGGCAGCTCGCGGCCGACGAATCCCGCGATGGCGTCTGCGATGGTGAGCAGCGAGTGCCGCGTCCCGCAGGCGATGTTGAAGACCTCGCCGGAGACACCCGGCGTGTCCATCGCCCGCAAGTTCCCCTGCACCACGTTGTCAATGTATGTGAAGTCGCGCGACTGCTCGCCATCGCCGTGGATCTCGAGCGGCTCGCGCTGCAGCGCCAGCTGGAGGAAGCGCGGGATCACGGCGGAGTATTTCGACTCGGGATTCTGCCGCGGGCCGAAGACGTTGAAGTAGCGCAGGCTGACGGTCTCGAGGCCGTAGAGGCGCGCGAAGGTGCGACAATAATGCTCGGCGGCGAGCTTCGAGACAGCGTAGGGTGAGATCGGGTTCGCCGGCAGCGTCTCGACCTTGGGGAGGGCCGGATCGTTGCCATAGGCGGACGACGACGAGGCGTACACGACGCGGCGGACGCCGGCCTCACGGCTGGCCATCAGCAGGTTCAGTGTGCCGCCCACGTTGACGTCGTTGGTGCTCACCGGATCGTCGACCGACCGCGGCACGGAACGCAATGCGGCCTGGTGGAACACGCCCTCGACGCCGACGACCGCCCGCCGGACCTGCGCCAGGTCGCGGAGGTCGCCCTCGATCACCTCGACGCCGTCCAGGCCGGCGAGGTTCTCGGGGCGACCCGTGGAGAAGTTCTCGAGCACGCGCACGCGGTCACGGCGGCGCACGAGCCCCTCGACCACGTTGGACCCGATGAAACCGGCGCCGCCGGTGACGAGATAGAGCTTGCCCCTCGCAGTCACGGCCGGACTGTACGAGAGGCGACCCCCGTGCTTCAAGCGCGCGTACCGCGGTGTGACGTTGCCCGCCGGTCTCCCCGGTGTTAGCAGCGATCAGGGTGCGCCGCGCCGTGCGTCCCGACTTCCTCCACCACCATCGCTGGGCGTACGTCGCCGTGGCGGTCGCCACCACGCTGGCCCCTGCCCAGGCAGCAGATCTCGCCGTCGAGCTCCGGATCAGCGAGCCCGCGGGCGTCGCCCGCCAGGCGGCGCCGGTGACGACGGGGGTGCCACTGCCGCGCGGGGCGGTGCGCGACCGGGCACCCATGTGGGTGAGCGACCTCCGGGGAGACCCCGTCCCGGCGCAGACGACGACGCTCGAGCAGTGGCCCGACGGCAGCGTGCGCTGGCTGCTGCTCGATTTCCTGGTCGATGTCGCGGCTCGGGGCGAGATCGTTTACGTACTCCGCCAAGGTGCACCGCCGCGGCCGGCGGCGGGGCAGCGCCTGCGGCTTGAGCAGGGTCCCGGCGGGCGGGTGATCGACACGGGCGTCTGCCGCGTCACCGTGCCCGCGAGCGGCGGCGCCCTGGCCAGCGAGGTCGAGGCGGGTGGGCGCCGCGTCGCCGGCCAGCTCCCGTTGCCCGCGCTCGTGGTGTCCGGAGCCGCCGATCGCGCTCCCACGCCCGAAGCCCCACGCGTGGAGACGGAGGGACCGGTACGATCCGAACTGCTCCTGCGCGGGCGCTGGCCCGACGGTGCGACGTACGAGGCCCGCCTCGCCGCCTTTGCCGGCCAGTCGGCGCTCCGGCTGCGCTACACGCTGACGCACACCGGCGACGCACCTGCGCTGCCCGTGCGCCGGCTCGGACTGTCGGTCCCCGGTCCCTTCACGTCGGGAGCGATCGGCCTGGGTGGCAACGCGCGCCGCTTCGCTGCGCTCACCGAGGCTCACACGCTGCGACAGCTCGACCAGGGCGATGCGCAATTCGACCACACCCCGGCGGGCGGACGGGCCGATTGCTGGGTGGCCGGCAGCAACGCCGCGGGCACGACCATTCTCGCTACGCCGCTCTGCTGGCAGCAGTATCCAGAAGAGCTCGGCGTCTCCCAGCAGGCACTGCGCCTGGACCTCCTCGCGGGCGGGGATGATCCGGTTCAGCTCGGCCGCGGCGCTGCCAAGACCCATGAGGTCTGGTTCGTCTTTCCGCCGCTCACGGGCGCCGTGTCCGCGGGCGATCTCGCCGCAGCCCTCGCGGCGCCCCTCGTCGCCCACGTCGATCCGCGCTGGGTGGTGCGCACCGGCGCGCTGGCGCAGTCGGTGGCGCCCGACGACCCCGGGGTCGCAGTGTTCCTGCCCCGCCTCGGAGACGCGTTCCGGCGCTACCAGGCCCGCAGTACCGCCGAGCGCTGGGACGAGGGCCCGCCGGGCCAGTGCGACGTACGCACGAGCGAGCATGTGCACACCGGCTTCTACGGCGCCCTCAACTGGGGCGACTGGAACTTTCCCGGATATCGCGACCGGACCGAGGGCTGCGACGCGTGGGGCAACCTCGAGTACGACCTCACCCAGGTCCTGGGCCTCGGCTGGGTCGCGACCGGCAAGCGTCCGATGTGGGACGCGTTCGTGGCGGCAGCGCTGCACTACCGCGACGTCGACATCATCCACCACGACCCCGAGCACCCGGACCGCGTCGGTCTGAATCACCCGCACAAGGTCGGCCACTTCCTGCCTTCGGCGACGCAGAACGTCGACCTGGGCCATGCCTGGCTCGAAGGGCTCATCACGCACTACCGCCTGACCGGCGAGCGGCGTTCGCTCGACGCCGCCCGAGCCATGGGCGATGCCCTTGCCGGCCGCGTCGACAAGGCGCGCAATCCCCGACAGTTCGGCTGGCCCATGATCGCCCTCGCCGCCCTCGCCACCGCGACCGGCGAGGCGCGCTACCGCGACGCCGCGACCCGTTTCGCCGAGCCGGCGCTGCAGGCATTCGAGCCCACCCCGGCCGCGGGCGACTGGAAGGTCGGCATCCTCGCCGACGGCCTCGCGGCCGTGCAGGCGATCGCGCCGGATGCCGCGCGCCTCACCTGGCTCACACGGTACGCCGAGGCGCTTCTCGCCGCGCCTCCCGATCGCTTCCCGGATGCCCGCTACGCGCTGCCTTTGGGGGCGATGGCGGTGTGGACACGAGACGCGCGCTACCGCGACCGTGCCCTCGCGGTTGCGGCGCAGCTGCAGATCGGCGATTGGGGCAAAGCGCTGGCGATCGGGGGGCGCACCGGCTTCCGCCTCCTCGGGCCGCTTGCCTGGCAACAGGAGGCCGGCGCGGCCGTCACACGCGGCCCCGCCGCTCCTCCTCGGCCGTCGGCGGGCGCACGGCGACGACGGTGACCGCGGCGCGGAGATCCTGACCCGCCTGCGGGGCGTTGAAGTCGGCGCGCACATCGGCGTCCCCGACGTCGAGGAGGCGAAAGCGCAGCACCTTGCCGTCGGGGCTGCGAAGCCGGTAGTCGCGCCCGACCTCCAGGTCGAGGTCCGGGGGTAGGCGATCGCGCGGCATCGTGCGGACCAGCTCCGCGCACCGCTCGCCGTACGCGTCGACCGCGGGGATGCAGAGCGTCCGCGTCTCCCCGGCTTCCATGCCGAGGATGCGATCCTCGAGCGCCGGGAACAGCTGGCCGGAACCGATCATCACCACGGCAGGACCGCAGTGACCGGTCGAGTCGAGCAAGGTCCCGTCCGCCAGATGCACTGTGTATTCGAGCGTCACGACTAGGCCGTCGGCCACCGGCATCACGCGCCTCCTGCTCGCACACGCTCGACGAGGGCTGCGAGGAGCTCCCGCTCGCCGCTCGACCCCCCCTTGGTGACGACCGGAAGCCCGCGGTGCGGTCCGCCCGCGATCCGGCCGTGCATCGCCAGCGGCGCCGGACGACCCTCGACAGCCAGCGGCGGATGCCCCAACCCGGCCAGCACCTGGAAGGCGGTCTCGCCCCCCACGAGCACGAGCCCCGCGGGCCGTGCTGCGCTGAGGACGGTACCCACCGCCGTCCGCAGGGCGGCGGCGACGGCGAGCTCGTTGCCCGCCGTCACGTCGTCCGGGGCCGCCAGTGCGACCGGGCGACCCTCGCCCACGAACCGCGCCGCCTGCCGTCCGGCCGTCTCGCCTCCCGCCGCCGACACCGCGATCACCGCCGCGACCGCGCCGGCGCGGTGCGCATGGTCGCGCTGCTGCCGTGCTGCCGGGTGCACGCTGCCGACGACGACCAGCACGCCACCACCCCCGGGACCCCGTGCGGTGCCGCCGTGGGCCATCGGAGCGAGCGGTAGTGCGGCGCGCAGTGCGCGCGCGAGCCCGATG
>JBKPDC010000189.1:0-12654 GCA_046727715.1 Thermodesulfobacteriota bacterium | reverse complement strand
CGCGCGAAGCCCGACAGCGCCGTCATGAGGCTCCACACCGCGAGCCCGAGCGCGATCAGCTTGCGCCGGTCCCAGACGTCGGCGAGCCGTCCCAGCGGGATGCCGAAGACGGCGAAGAACACGGCGAACGCGGTGCCGTAGAGGAAACCCAGCTCGGCATCGCTGACGCCGAGATCGCCCCGGATGCGTTCGGCGAGGATGGCGAGGATCTGGCGGTCGAGGAAGTTGAAGACGTAGACCACCACCAGCACCCCGAGTACGTAGCGGGCGTAGGCCTCGGGCGCTGGGGCGGGCTCGGGTCGGGGCATGGGCCGTGGCTGCCTCCCTTTAGTCGCTCCCGTCGCGGCGGCCAAGGCACTGCGTGCCGTGGACCCGTGCGTCCGCCTCGTGCTTTGTCCCGCGCGTGACGTCCGACCGCCGGCACCTCCGCCTCGCCGGCTTCGCCCTCGGCACCTGTGCGGCGGCGTGCTGGGGCCTCGGGCCGGTGGCGACGAAGGGCGCCCTGGCGGGCTTCTCGCCCGAGGTGCTCGGCGTGCTGCGCCTGGGCGTCGCGGCCCTCTGCTTCCGTGCGCTCGCCGGCCGCGGCACGCACTGGCTGCCGCGCGACGGCTGGTCGGTCCTGGCCGGCGTCGCGCTCGGCGTCGACTTCATCTTCTACAACCACGGCGTCCGCCTCACCTCGGCGGCCGTCGCGGGCCTGCTGGTCAACTTCGGGCAGGTGGCCAACGTGACCCTGGCTCGCGTCGTGCTGGGCGAGCCGCTGACGGCACGCCGGCTCCTCGGCTGCGCGCTCACCCTCACGGGCGTCGGGATCGTCAACATGGGTGGCGCCGACCTGCGGGCCGGAGGCAGCCTCGTCGGCAACGTTCTCGTCATGCTCGCCTCCGTCGCATGGTCGACGTACGCCGTTGCGCAGCGTCGCGCGCCGCGCGCCGGCAACGTCTTCCAGCTGCTGGCCCCGATCTTCGTCGTCGCCGCGCTGGTGAGCGCGACGCTGCTGATCGCGCCCGACGCCTGGCACAATCCGGCCGGCCGCACTTCGGTGATCATGTTGGTGCTGCTCGTCGGGGCCTGCACAATCGCACCGTACCTGCTCTTCAGCCACGGCCTGGAGCTGCTCGACCTGGTGGCGATGACGATCCTGCTGGCCAGCACGCCGGTGTTCGCGGTGGTGCTGTCGTGGCTCATCCTGGGCGAGCCGATCGGGTGGCGCGTGCTCGCCGGCGGCGCCGTCATCCTGGCGGGCATCGTCGCCGTCGCGGTCGAGCGACGCTAGGCCGTGGCCTCCCTGCGTCGCGCAGCGCGTTACGGGATGAGCACCACGTCGGGTAGACCCACGAAGTCGCGATCGCCCGTGATCAACGTGGCTCGGTAGCGGCGCGCCGTCGCGAACACGATCGCATCCGCCATGGCGAGGCCGCGCGACAGGGCGACGTCGGCCGCCTCGAGTGCGAGCGCCTCATCGACAGGGGCAATCGTCGCCCGTCGCAGGGCCGCCACGGCCTCGAGAGCGCGCTCCTCCGACAGGTCGCGACGGATCACCTTGTAGACCTCGTACACCTCGATGGCGGCGACGAGCAGCGGCTCCCGGCCCTCGATGTAGGACGCAAATCGCTCGGCGCGCGGACGGTCGGCCAGGTACTCGATCCAGCCGCTGGAGTCGACGAGGATCAGAGCCGGTCCCGCTTCTCCCGAAGATCGGCGGGCGTCGCCCCCTTCGCGATGCCGCGATAGGCTCGCATGGGGCGCTCGGGGACGAGATAGATGACGCCGCCCTTGTCCATGACGGTGAACCGCATACCCGGCCGAAGCCGCAGTCGCTCGCGGGCGCCGCGCGGGATCACCAGCTGGTACTTCGTCGAGAGCGTCGCCGTGTCCATCTTACCGACAACGTATCGATGAATGATCCGTAGGTCAACGACTGGAAGAGGCGGCCATCGCGGCGACCGCACCTCACAGTCGGTCCACGAACCGGCCCGGCGCGAACACGCCCTCGGGATCGAACGCCTGCTTGATCCGTCGCATCAGCCGAAGCCCCGCGCCGGCGTCGCCCCACACGTCCACCGCCTCCTTCACCTCGGGCAGGGCGCGCTGCACGACCAGCGAGCCACCGCCCGCCTCGAGGCGCGGGCGCAGCGCCTGCACGAGCGGCGCCACGTGCTCGACGCGGGCCACGGCCATGCGCACGACGCCGTTCGCGGCGTGCGCCAGGGTGCGGAGCGCGGCCCCGTGCGCCCGGGCCGCGGCCTCGGCGGCCTCGAGCACGCTCCCGACGTCGGTCGGCACCGTCGCGGCCCGGAGGACGGCGGCCGCGGGCTCGCAATCGAACTGCCCCAGCCGGCTGCGGAACGCCGCGCCGTCGGCGACCGTCACCGCCCGGCAGCCACGCGCTTCGGCGACGCCACGCATCAGAGCGCAGCCGTGCTCCACTTCCGCGGCGCTGCCGGCGACGCCGGCGGCAACGGCGGCCCCGCTCCCAGGACCGTCGGCCAGCCCGCCCGACCCGGCCACCTCGAGCCACAGCGGGTCGAGCGTGTCGCGAACGGCGAGCGCGATCTCGGCGGCCTCGGGCGCGCTGCGGCAGGCAACCACCACGCCGGCCTCGCGTGCGGGACGCGGCCGTACCTTGAAGGTGGCGTCCACGATCACGCCGACGCTGCCGAGCGCTCCGACGTGCAGCTTCGGCAGATCGTAGCCGGCGACGTTCTTCACGACCCGTCCTCCGCTCCGCACGACCACGCCGCCGGCACCGACGACCGTGAGACCGAGCAGCAGGTCGCGCACCATGCCCTGCGAGGCGCGCAGCGGTCCCGACAGGTTCGCGGCCACGAGCCCGCCGACCGTCGTGCGCTCCGGGCGCGGCGGGTCGAGTGGCAGCCACTGCCCGGCGGCGGCCAGCGTCTCCTGGAGCATCACCAGCGAGCAGCCCGCCTCGACGGTGACGGTCATGTCGGCCGCCTGGTGGTCGAGCACGCGGTCGAGGCGGTCGGTGCGCAGCAGGACGTCGAGGTGCTCGGGCGCCGCGCCGACGTCGAGATGTGCTCCGAGGCCGGATGCGACGAGATGGGCGCCCGATCGCACGGCGTCCTGCACCTGCGCGATGTCACCGGGCCGCACGACCCAGGACGGGACGATGCCGTCCACACGGTCCTCGGGTCCACCGGCCGCGGCGAACTCCCGGCCGACGATCCCCGGCCAGTCGGTCACGTCGGAGCGCCCAGATCCAGCTCGACGTGATGCCACGACGCGCGGGCGGCCGGAGACAGGTGCTCGAGATGGGCCCGCACGGGTGGGCGCCACGGTCGATCGAGGCGCGCCTCGTGCGCACGGATGAGCTCGATGATGTCGGCGCGACTGCCCGGTCCGCCGAGATCGAGCAACACCAGCACGAGCCCCAGCGGCGTGGCGACACGGTAGCCCAGTTCCTCGTGCAGCCGCGCGGTATTGCAGGCGAACACCATGACATGGCCCCGGCCGACGAGCAGCTCGTGCGCCGGCGTTCCATCCCAGCGCAACCGCCCCGTGACGTGGTCGGACGGGTCGCCGAGCGCCACCACGGGTTTCGGGTGACCCTCCCAGAAGAGCGGCCGCAGCACCGTGTCATCCACGGTGAGCAGCTCGACGTCGGCGGAACTCGGCACGTAGCCGTGCACGGCCAGCGCGCGGTCACCGATCAGGCAGAAGCTCACGCGCGCGGCGTCGAGCCGCGCGATCAGCCGGCGGTCGACCATGGCGGGTCGTGGTCGTTGTTGCGCCGCCGGGGAGACTTTTCAAGCCGGTTCCGCCCGTCAGAGCGCCGCCTGGCGGCGCGGGGTGCGCGTCTCCACGCACACCTTGGCGTCGGGGAAGATCTTGTGCGGGTTGGCGCGCTGCGCGGGATCGAACACCGCCCGCAGCGTCGTCATGGCCAGCAGGTCGTCCGGGGAGAAGAGCAGCGGCATCTGCGCGATCTTCTCGACGCCGATGCCATGCTCGCCGGTGACACTGCCGCCGAGCGCGACACATGCTTCCAGGATCTCGCGGCCCGCCGCGAGCACGCGCGCGGCCTCGTCGGCGTTGCGCTCGTCGAACAGCAGGATGGGATGGATGTTGCCGTCGCCGGCGTGGAAGACGTTGCCGATCCGGATCCCGTGGCGCTCGCCGGCGCGGGCGATGGCGCGCACGATCTCGGGCACCTTCGTGCGCGGCACGACGCCGTCCTGCGTGCAGTAGCTGGGGGCCAGGCGACCGACGGCCCCGAAGGCGCGCTTGCGCGCCTTCCAGAGGGCGGCGCGCTCGGTGTCGTCGCGCGCGAGGCGCAGCTCGCGCGCGTGATGCGCGCGGCACACCGCCTCGACCCGGGCCATCTGGTCGTCGAGGCCGACGGCCGGCCCGTCGAGCTCGACGAGGAGCACGGCGCCCGCGTCGGTGGGAAGCCCGATGCGGTACGCGGCTTCGACGGCGCCGAGGATGAGCCGATCCATCATCTCGAGCGCCGCCGGGACGATGCCGGCAGCGATGATCCCGGACACGGCCTCGCTGGCCGCGTCGACCGACGCGAAGACGGCGAGCAGCGTGCGGTACGACTCGGGCGCGCGCGTCAGCCGGAGCGTGGCGCGCGTGACGATGCCGAAGGTGCCCTCGGCGCCGACGACGAGCCCCACCAGGTCGTAGCCCGCCCGCTCCTCGACGGCACCACCCAGGGTCACGACATTGCCGTCGGGCAGCACAAGCTCGACGCCGAGGACGTGATTCGTCGTCACCCCGTACTTGAGCGTGTGCGGCCCGCCGGAATTCTCCGCGACGTTGCCGCCGATGGTGCAGGCGGGCTGGCTCGACGGATCCGGTGCATAGAGCAGTCCGTCGGCGCGCACGGCGGTCGACACCCACTGGTTGACGACGCCTGCCTGCGCGATGACGCGGCGGTTCCGGCGGTCGATCGACTCGATGCGGTTCAGCCGGCTGGTGCAGATCATCACCGGCGCCGCCACCGGCAGCGTCCCGCCGGAGAGGCCGGTCCCGGCACCACGCGGGACGAACGCGACCCCCTCGTCCCAGAGCAGCCGGAGCACGGGGGGAACCTGCTCCGGGGCTCGCGGCAACACGACCACGTCGGGCGTGCCGCGCTCGAGCGTGTAGCCGTCGCAGTCATAGACGCCGAGCGCGTCCGGATGGTCGATCACGCCGTCGTCACCGACGAGGGCACGGAGTCGGGTCGCGAGGCCGGCGCGCACGGGTCCTCGACGCTCAGCGACCGAGCCTGGCTCGCACCCACTCGCCCACCCGTGCGACCGCGTCATCGGCCTCGGGCAGGAGCGGCGAGAAGGCGTGCCACACGTGGATCATGTCGTCCCACACCTCGAGGTCGGCGGCCACGCCGGCGGCGCGGGCGCGCTCGGCGAGCCGCGTGGCATCGTCGAGCAGGGTCTCGGCGCTGCCGACGTGCACGAGCAGCGGCGGAAGGCCGTGCAGATCGGCGTAGAGCGGCGACGCGAGGGGCGTGCGCGGGTCCTGCCCGGCAAGGTACGCCGCCGCCATGGGGAGGAGCCCGTCGCGCTGTACCATCGGATCGGCCGCGGCGCGGGTGGTCATGGATTCGCCCGTGCAGGCGAGATCGGTCCACGGCGAGATGCACACACCCGCAGCGGGGAGCGGGTCGCCGGCGTCGCGCAGCGCCACCAGCAGCGCCACGGTGAGCCCGCCACCGGCCGAGTCGCCGGCGACGACGATACTGGCCGGCTCGACGCCGCCGCGGACCAGCCAGCGGTAGGCGGCCGCCGCGTCGTCCACCGCCGCCGGGAACGGGTGCTCCGGCCCGAGGCGGTAGTCGATGGCGAGACCGCGGCCGCCGGTAGCGGCGGCGAGCCGCGCCACGAGAGCGCGGTGCGTGCGCACGGACCCCACCGTGTAGCCGCCGCCGTGCAGGTAGAGGATCGTCCGCAGGTCGGATCCTGCCGGCACCTCGACCCATTCGCTCGGGACTCCCCCGGCGTCGACGGAGGTCGTGCGCGTTCCGGCCAGCAGGGGCGCGCCACGGGTCATGTCCTCCATCCGCCGGCGGCGCGTCGCGATGTCCATGTCCTGCGGAAGCGGGGGCGCATTGCGGAGCATCTCGACGAGCATCGCGACCTGGGCACTGGCCATGGCGTCCGGGTGTAGCGCGGGGGGTGCGCGACCAGCAACCCCGTTTCACGTTGACATCGTGGGCCGCCGCCCCGTACATCCCCCCGCGATGCGGATTCTGCGGCCCCGGCTCGCCCTGCTCCTCCTGCTCGCGCTCTGGGCGGTCCCACGGGCGGTGTTTTCGGCCGCAATCCAGGTGCGCGGAGGCATCGGGCTCGTCTCGGTGACCAGCTCCGTCGAGGGGGCGCTGCTCACCCTGGAGGACCGCCGCGGGCGCGAGGTCGGTCGCGGAACGACGGATCGGTTCGGCAGCCTGATCTTCCGCGAACTCGAGCCGGGTCACGGGTACCTGGTCCGCAACGCCGCCAGCGGTGAGACCACGCCGGTGACCGTCCTCGACTTCGACGACCGCCCGGGCCAGGACTTCTACCAGGGAAAGACCCTGCACGAAGGCTACAACTACATCGAGACGCGCGATGGGACGCTGCTCGCCGCCAATGTCCGAGCCCCGCTCGGGAAGACACTGGCCGACGGGCCGTTTCCCACCGTGGTCGAGTACTCCGGCTACCCGGTCGCCAATCCCGAAGGCGACCTGCCAAACCAGGGGTCCTCGCAGATTGCATTTGCAATCGGGTACGCCACCGTCGGGGTGAACATGCGCGGCTCGGGTTGCTCGGGCGGCGTCATCGACCTCTTCGACCTCCCGACCACCGCCGACGGCTACGACGTCATCGAGACCGTCGCGGCGCAGCCATGGGTGAAGGGCGGCAAGGTCGGCATGATCGGGATCTCGTTCCCCGGCATCAGCCAGCTCTTCGTCGCCGGCGCACGCCCGCCACACCTGGCGGCGGTAGCACCCTTCTCGGTGATCGCCGACATCTATCGCTCGCCTGGCTTCCCGGGCGGCATCTTCAACAATGGCTTCGCCCAGTCCTGGCTGCGCGAGCGCGCCGACGACGCCAAGCCGGCGCCCGAGGGTGGACAGGCATGGGCCGTCCGCCGTGTCCTCGACGGCGACACGGTGTGCCTCGCGAACCAGCGGCTGCGCCTCCAGACCCAGGACCCGATCGAGGTCACCGAGTCGCATCCCTTCTACGAGAAGTCGCTGATGGATGCCCGCTCACCGATCAACTGGGTCTCGAAGATCGAGGTTCCCATGCTGCTCGCCGGCGCGTGGCAGGATGAGCAGACCGGCGGTGACTTCGCCTCCATGCTGAAGAAGGTGCCGAGGCGACGCGACGTGAAGATCGCGGTCACGAACGGCGTCCATGCGAGCTCGCTCGAGCCGGAGAACCTCTTCAACTGGATCGCGTTCCTCGACCTCTACGTCGCCGGGCAAGTGCCCGATCCGAGCCGCGTCCTCCCGATCACCTCGATCATCTATTCGTCGATCCTCGGTGCGGGAACGGAGATCCCGCCGCTGCCCGCCGACCGTTGGGACGGCATCACCGACTACGATCAGGCGCGCGAGCTGTTCGAGTCCGATCCGCACGTGCTCGTCCGCATGGAGAACGGCGCCGGCTCGCCGACACCAGGACTGCCCGCGCCGACCTTCGAGCTGGGCTTCCGCCAGTGGCCGCCGCGCGAGGCACGACCGACCACGTGGTACTTCGGACCGGGTGGCACCCTGACACCGACCAGGCCGAAGGGCGCCGACGACGTCGACGCCTACCGGCCCGATCCCGACGCCCGGCCGCAGCAGACCCTCCCCGGCGACGGCTCGACCGACTCGTGGGCGGTGATCCCGCCCTATGACTGGCGGCCCTACGTCCCCGGCACGGCGGTGGCGTATGCCACGGCGCCCCTCGATCACGATGTGACCATCGTGGGACCCGGCAGCGTCGACCTGTCGTTGCGCTCCAGCGCCGACGACACCGACCTCCAGGTGACGCTCAGCGAGATCCGACCCGACGGCGAGGAGACGTACGTCCAGAGCGGCTGGCTGCGCGCCAGCCTGCGACACCTCGACCGCAAGACGTCGACCAAGATCGATCCCCGGCCGACGTACCTGGAGCGCCAGGTGCGTCCGCTGCCGGCCGGCAAGTTCACCAAGGTGCGGGTCGCGATCTTCGCGTCGTCCCACGTCTTCCGCGCCGGCTCGCGCATCCGCATCAGCATCGAGGCGCCGGGCGGCGACCGCACGCGGTGGCGGTTCGACACGCCGTCGACGCACGGTATGGTCGTGAACGAGATCGGCCGGCCGTCGCGCCTGGTGCTGCCGGTGGTGGACGACGTGCAGGCGCCGCCCATGCTGCCGTCGTGCCCGGGGCTGCGCGGGCAGCCGTGCCGGACGTACGTGCCGGCGTCCAACGGCGGGTAGCACGGCTGCGCGGGAGGACTCGCCGGGAGGCCGACCGCGGGTGATCTCGGAACCGTGATGGACCGGCGCGCAGGCTGGCCTGTGTCAGCGGGGTGACCGCCATTGAGCGCCGCAGCCGATTGACTAGGATGGCGGCCCCTGGGCGGAGCGACGCCTGAAGGGGTGTGGTGATGGGGAGGCGAGGCATGAGGGCTCGAGGGAAGCGCGCGCAAGCGTCGAGGAGTACGCGCCCCCACACGCGTCGAGACGTTCTCATCCCGCAGGCCCCGGAGACGGAGGAGGAAGCGCGGCGCTCGCGTGGGCGGACACGCGATGGTGCGGGGCTCCTCGCGCCACCTGGTCTCGCCACCATGCCACCCGGTTACACCGGAGTCCTTGCAGATCTGAAGCGTCGGATCCTAGCCGCGCAGTCGCGCGCCGCGCTCGCGGTGAGCCGCGAGCTCACCGGCGTGTACTGGTACGTCGGACGGACGATCGTCGAGCGTCAGGCCGAGGGCGGCTGGGGAGACGCGGTCGTCGAGCGTATCGCGCATGACCTCCGCCACGCCTTTCCGGACCTGAAGGGATTCTCACCGCGTAACATCTGGCGCATGCGCGCCTTCTACGTCGCGTGGTCGGGGGACGCGAAGAAACTGCCACAGGCTGTGGCAGAAACGGACGCCGGGGGAGCAGCGAAGATTCTGCCACGAGCTGTGGCAGAACTTCCGTGGGGCCACAATGTCGTCCTGCTCGAGAAGCTCGCGCGGGCCGAGGAACGTCTCTGGTATGCCGAGCGCTCCCGGGAGCACGGCTGGAGTCGCGCAACGCTGCAAGCGCAGATCGCGAAGAAGGCCCGGGCGCGCCAGGGGAGGGCCACCACCAACTTCGCGCGTACGCTCGCATCCCCGCAATCCGAGCTCGCGCAGCAGACGCTCAAGGATCCGTACACCTTCGACTTCCTGACCGTGGGTCGCGCGGCTCACGAGCGCGTGATGGAACGCGACCTCGTGACCCATGTGCGAGAGTTTCTCCTCGAACTGGGCGTCGGGTTCGCCTTCATCGGCAACCAGGTAAAGCTGACCGTCGGCGACGATGACTACTTCGTCGACCTGCTCTTCTACCACATTCGGTTGCGGTGCTACGTCGTGGTGGAGCTGAAGGCCGTCAGGTTCAGGCCCGAGCACGCCGGCAAAATGAACTTCTACCTCTCGGCCGTCGACGACCGCCTCAAGCATGCGGACGATCAGCCGACGATCGGGCTCTTGCTCTGCCGCTCGCGCGACAAGCTGCAGGTCGAGTACGCCCTTCGGGACATCGCGAAGCCCATCGGCGTCGCCCAGTGGGAGACGAAGATCGTGGAACGACTGCCACCGAACCTGAAGGGGAGCCTGCCGACGGTGGAGGAGATCGAGGCCGAGCTCGCCTCGTCCGCCTCCGGGAGATGACGGACCCGGCTCTTGGCACGTCGTCGGCTCCCGTGCCAAGGTCCACACGATGACGGCTCCCCTCGTGTACGATCCCTACGCCTACGAGATCCACGAGGACCCGTACCCTACCTACAAGCGGCTGCGTGACGAGGCGCCGGCGTACTACAATGCGCAGCTTGGGTTCCATGCGCTGTCACGCTTCCACGACGTGTGGAACGCGATCCAGGAGTGGGACACGTTCTCGTCCGCCGAGGGCGTGTCCCTCGAGCGCGGCTCGGGCGCCCGGCCGCCGATGATCATCGCCATGGACCCGCCGCGGCAGCAGAAGCTGCGGCGTCTGGTGTCCAAGGCGTTCACACCACGGCGGGTGGCGGAGCTCGAGCCGACGGTGCGCGCGCTCACCCGGAAGTACCTCGAGCCCGTGATCTCGCGCGGGGCGTGCGACTTCGTCCAGGACTTCGCGGCGAAGCTCCCGATGGACGTCATCAGCACGATGATGGGCGTGGCCGAGGGCGATCAGGACATGCTGCGGGAGTGGGCCGACACGCTGCTCCACCGCGAGGAGGGGAGGTCGGAGATCCCCCAGGCCGGCCTCGAGGCCTCCGGCAAGCTGGCGCGCTACTTCGCCGAGGATCTGGTGCGGCGGCGACGGCAGCCCGGCGACGACCTGATCAGCGCCCTCCTCGACGCCGAGGTGGACGGCGAGCGGCTGACCGACGCCGAGATCGTCGGCTTCTGCTTCCTGCTCGTGATCGCCGGCAACGAGACCACCACGAAGATGCTCGGCAACGCGATGGTGCTGCTGGAACGCCACCCAGACCAGCGCGCCTGGCTGGTCGCCAACCCGGGCGGCCTGGCCGGCGCCGTCGAGGAGGTCGTGCGCTACGACAACTCGACCCAGATGCTCGCGCGCGTTCTCACACGCGACGTGTCGCTACACGGCACGACGATGCAGGCCGGCAGGAAACTGCTGCTCCTGATCGGCTCCGCGAACCGCGACGAGCGCGCCATCGAGCGGCCGGACGAGTTCGACGTCCGGCGCGAGCCGTCGCACCTGGCGTTCGGCCACGGGCTCCACGTCTGCCTGGGGGCGTCGCTCGCCCGCCTCGAAGGCCGGGTGGCGCTCGAGGAGGTCCTGCCGCGCATGCCCGACTACGCGGTCGACCCGGCGGGCCTGGTCCGCGTCCACTCGGCCAACGTACGCGGCTACTCGCACGTCCCGATGCGCTTCACGCCGTGCGGCTGGTAGCCGCGGTGGACAGGGCTCGGCGTCGCGGGCAAGACGACGCCATGAGCCGGCTCCAGGCCGCGTTCGATCTCGCCTTCACGGCGTTCGACGGCGCGCTGAGCCGCGTCGAGGAGGTGCATGCCGCCGTTGCGCGCCGCCCCTTCGCGGCGGTCACGCGCACCGGGCTGCCGGTGTCGGCGGTGCGCGACGTGCACGACGGCGTCACGGCGCTGGTGTACGCGAGTATCCGCGCCACGGGCGCGGCCGCCGACGCGCTCGCTGGCACCGTGCTCGGTGTGGTGCGCGCCGCGCGACGCGAGCGATATCCCGAGCCGGCCTCGCCGTGGGCAGAGCATGCGCTCGGAGCCCTCGGCGGGATGGTCGGCGACCGCCTGGAGCGTGAAGGCAGTGCGCTCGGCGTTCGCATGGAGCTGCGCCATCGCGATCGCGGCCTGGTCGCCCGCTCGCGCGGTGGTCGACATGGCCCGGCGCACGCTTTGGGCCAGGGGTGAGTCGATCCGGCTCATCCCGAGCTGGCGGAACGGCCCGTTCGGAGTGGAGGCAGCCGGCGAGATGCTTCTGCCCGGCCCGGAGGCACGGCTCGCTCCGACCACGTTCGATGCCTGGCTCAGCGCGTAGAGGGCGACGGCGGCGTAGCCCTTCGGCCGCGACGCCCGATGAGCGTGCGGCTCCCGGCCCGCCTCACACGCGCCCCCGCATCCCCGCCGCCGCCACCCGTGCCACCAGGCTGCGCGGCGCGAGGCGCATGAACACGGTGGTCAAGTTGTTCATCGTCCCGTTCACCAGCACGCCGGAGCGGCGCGCGGCGCGCACCGCCTGATCGGCCACGGTCTCTGCCGACATCCACGCGAACGACGGCAGTGCGCTGGCATCGATCTTCGCCTTCTCCTGGAACTCGGTGCGTGTGAAGCCGGGACAGACGCACACGACGTGCACGCCGGTGCCCGACAGCTCCACCGCCAGCGCCTCCGACAAGCTCAGCAGGAACGCCTTCGTCGCCGCGTAGGTAGCCGAGTACGGAATCGGTCCGAAGCCCGCCATCGACGAGACGTTCATCACAAGCCCGCGGCCGCGCGCCACCATGGCAGGGAGGAGGCGACCGGTCAGCTCCACCGGCGCCTTCACGTTCACCCGGATCTCGTCCAGCTCGCGCTCGACCGGGAGCTGGTCGAATCGCCCGGCCGTGCCGAAGCCGGCGTTGTTCACCAGCCAGTCGACTTCGAGGTCGCGCCGGGCGAGCTCCGCAGTCAGCGCAGCCGGGCCGTCGGGCCGGGCGAGGTCGTTCGCGATGGCGATGGCGCGGATGCCGTGTGCGCTCTCGAGCTCGCGGGCGAGCGCCTCCAGGCGGTCGATGCGACGCGCGGTGAGCACCAGGTGGCGGCCGTCGCGTGCGATGCGGCGCGCCAGGGCCTCGCCGATGCCGCTCGACGCGCCCGTGACGAGCGCGACCTGTTCCGCCATCCCTCAGCCCTCACGCGCCCGCACGAGTCCCGCGGCGGCCCGGGTGAGGAGCGTGTGCGGCACGAACTTGAAGAGACCGACTCCGACGCGGTTGAGGAGCCCGTTGACCACCACCG
>JBKPDC010000188.1:0-18633 GCA_046727715.1 Thermodesulfobacteriota bacterium | reverse complement strand
TCGTCCCAGGAGATCACGATCGCCGTCCGCGGCCATAGCTTCGATGCCTTCACGGCCTCTATCAGCTTGACGATGCGCTTCTCGGCGACGAGCATGCTCCCCTCACCGGCGTTGTCGGTATAGATGTCGAGCGGCTTGAACCACGCCACCGACGGCAGGGTGCCGTCGTGCAGCGCCTTCCAGAGGTCCTTCTCGTCCTTCAGGTGCTCGGCGCGTGCCTTCGTCCCGGGCGCATAGTTGGCGAAGTAGACAAACGGCTGCTGGTGGAAGGTGAATGACGGCGCCGGATGCCCCGCGACGGCGTCATCCCACCCCTGGGAGTACCAGGCCCATGAGAGGCCGGCCGCGCTCAGGCGGTCGCCTATCGTGGGAAATGTCTGCGGCGGCACTCGCTCGTCGTCCGGTGTGCCCGCCGCGTACGGGGGGTTGAACGGCTCGAGGTGATCAACCGCATATCCGTCGGGGCTCACCGACCCGTCCTTCTCGAGGCCGACGATCCGACCCGACTCGTCTAGCACCGGCCTGGCGACAAGCTTCGCCGGGGCGTTCGGGAACACCGCCGTGCATGCGCACACGAGCCAGAGGTGGTTCAGCCACGAGCCGCCGAAGGCGGAAGTAAACCAGTTGTCGGCGAGCACGAACTCGCGCGCGTACGGGTAGAGCGGCAGCTTCGTCGTATCGAAGTAGCCCATCGACAGCCCGCCGCTGTCGCCCCACGAGACGAACCGGTCGTTCTTGCCGCCGTCGATCTGCAGGATGTTCAGATAGTACCGGTGCACCGGCATCTCCACGATCTGGTCGATGGGCACGTACCGGTTGATCGGAAAGGGCTGGTTCGCGAGCTTCTTCGGGAAGCGAGGGTCCAGCTTTGGCGGATACGGATACGCGATCGTCGCTTGCGGCAACCATTCGTACGGCTTTCCATCCTTGTCCACCTGTCGCACGTTCGCATCTGGCGAGTTGATGCCGTTCGCACCCGGGAAGAGGCCGAAGAGGTTGTCGAAGGTGTGGTTCTCCAGATAGATGATGAGGAGGTGATCGATCGGAACGCTGGTGGGCTCGGTCTCGGCACGCACCGGTGGCATCGCGACGAGCAGGACGCCGAGCGAAAGCGCGGTGGCCAATGCGGCCAATCGTGGGCGTATCATTCGAAGACCCTCTCGCATGACCCTTGAACGATCGCAGCGAGATCGCATCGGTGATACCCCGTTCCCGGGAAGGGAAACGCGTGAGTTTCGTCAGTCGTCTCCTGTTCGGTACGACCATTTCGCTGGTGCTCGCCGCCTGCACCGTGCCGCGCGCCGGCCCCCGGGCGGCCCGGCTGGATGCGATCGAGCACGTCGTCGTCATCTATGCTGAGAACCGCAGCTTCGACCATCTCTATGGCCTTTTCCCGCACGCGCACGGCATCTACGACGCCACGCGCATCACGCAGGTCGATCGCGACGGAACGCCGCTCCGGGTCCTGCCGCCCGTGTGGCAGGAGAATGCACCAGATCCTGTCTTCCCGACCAATCTTCCGAATGCGCCGTTCCGCATCGATGCCCCGCCGATCAGCTTGCCGCTCTCGGCTCCGACGCGCGACCTCGTCCATCGCTTCTACCAGAACCAGGCGCAGATCGACGGAGGGAAGCTCGACAAGTACGCGGCGATCTCGGATGCCGGCGGCCTGGTCATGGGCTACTATGATGGCTCGGCGCTGCCGATGTGGAGATGGGCGCGCCAGTACACGCTGGCCGACGACTTCTTCATGGGCGCGTTCGGCGGGTCGTTTCTGAATCACTTCTGGTTGATCTGCGCGTGCACGCCCGTCCATCTCGATGCGCCACCGTCGATGCGCGTTCAGCTCGACCGTGACGGGCTGCTCAAGCGCCGCCCGGATTCCCCGGCCTCCGCGCTTTCGGGCCCGCCTTCCTTCTTCGACGGCACCGTGACCCCGGATGGCTACGCGGTCAACACGGAGCCGCCCCCGTTCGAGCCGAGCCAGATACCCCCCGCACCGGGTGGCGATGCACGCTTCGCCAATCCAGCCGGACATCCCTTGCCGCCCCAGAACGAGAAGACCATTGGTGACACGCTATCGTCCCGCGGGGTCTCCTGGGCCTGGTACGCGGGGGGCTGGGAAGCAGCGACGAGGGACGGCATGCAGCCCCCCGACGTGCAGCGGACCGTGATCCTTCAGCCGCCGGTTCGCTTCCAGCCACAGCATCAGCCGTTCAACTACTTCGCACGCTTCGCGCCCGGCACTGCCGAACGCGCGCAGCATCTCAAGGACTATCGCCAGCTGCTGGAGGACCTCGACAATGGCACGCTGCCGCAGGTGGTCTTCTACAAACCTCAGGGCAGCCTCGACGAGCATCCGGGATACGCCACCATCCTCCCGGGCGACCAGCAGATATCCGACGTCGTGGCGCGCATCCGGGCGAGCCCGGTCTGGCGGAGCACGGCGATCATCGTCACCTACGACGAGAACGGAGGCTTCTGGGATCACGTCCCGCCCCCCGCCGGCGACCGCTGGGGGCCCGGCACTCGCGTCCCGGCGATCATCATCTCGCCATTCGCCAGGCGCGGCTTCGTCGATCACACCCCGTACGACACGACGTCGATCCTGAAGTTCATCACGCGGCGGTTCGATCTGGAGCCGCTGCCGGGCGTGCGGCCCCAGATGGGAGACCTCACGGCCGCCTTCGATCTCTGAGGAACGCACACGGTCAGCGAAGCAGTGTCCAGCCCACGATGGCGCTTCCCAGGATCAGCAGCGCCGGGTTCACTCGGGTGGTGAGCAGGAGTCCCGTGACGGCCACCGCCAGCACCGCCGTGCCCGGGGCGTCGATTGCCACCTTGCCGATGCTGATCACGCCCGCGATCATCAGGCCGACCGTCACGGGCGCGAGCCCGCGGCGGATCGACTCGCGCCACGGCCAGGCGGAGAGCCGATGCCACAGGCGGTTGGCCCCGAACGTCAGCACGCTGGCCGGCAGGAAGAAGGCGACCAGGACGGCGATCGCCCCCGCGAGGGCCGCCACCTTGTAGCCGATGAGCGTCACCATCACCATATTCGGCCCCGGCGCCATCTGCCCGAGGCTGTAGAAGTCGACGAACTGATCCGCGGTGACCCAGTGATACTGCTCGACCGTGAGCCTCTTCATCTCGGGCAGCACCGCCAGGCCCCCGCCGACGGCGAGCACCGAGAGCAGGCCGAACACGCCGAGCAACCGGAAGAGCGTGCTCACGCGCGGCCTCGCGGGCGGTAGACCCAGATTGCGGCCGCGCCGACGGTCGCGAGAACGACGGGCAGCGGCACGTGCAGCACGCTGACGGCGAGCACCGTGACCGCGACGAGCATCACGTCGGTGACGCCGGCGAGCTCCTTGCGCCCCACCTCGATGGTCACCGCGACCAGCAGCCCCACCGCCGCGGCCCCCGCGCCGTCGAGCACGGCCACGAACGCCGGGCTCTCCGACTGCATGCCGTAGACGATCCCGAACGCGAGCAGGACGGTGGTCCCCGGCAGGATGATGCCGAGGAACGCCGCCACGGCGCCGGGAATGCCGCGCAGCGAGTCGCCGACGATGATGCTGATGTTCGTCGAGTTGAGGCCCGGCAGCGTCTGGCCGATCTCGAGCGCCGTGATGAAGTCGTCGTCGTCGAGCCAGCGGCGCCGCGACACCAGCATCTCGCGCAGGTAGGCGACCATGCCGCCGCCGAAGCTGGTCGCGCCGATGACGAGGAAGGTCCAGAAGATCGAGCCGAGCGACACGCGGGGCGGGGCGCCCGGCGACTCACTCATGGTGACGGGGAGCCGTCTTGCCGAGCCCGTAGACTACCCGGGTCTTGGTCACGCCGAGCGCGAGCCAGTCGCCTGCCGCCGCCTGCAGGCGGGCATAGAGCGCATCCGCGCTCTTGTGCGCCTTCACGTGCACGTCCGAGTCGCGCTCGAACTTGCACTGGTAGGCGAGCTCGCCGACCAGCGAGGGGCCGACGACCCCCGTCCGCCAGAGCGCCACGGTGGCCTTCGCCGTGAGCCCGTGGCCGAAGTCGAGCACGCCCACCTCGTCGAGGACCTCGGTGATGCGGGCCCGCTGCACGACCTCGAGCGGCCCTGTCCGCGCCAGGAGCGCTCGCAGCGCCGGGAAGACGCGCGCCGCCCGCTCCACGTCGTTCTGGAGGTGCTCCGGCGGCAGCGTCAGCACGACGTTGTGGGAGTAGAGGCTCCGCATCCCTCCGGCGCGCCCCTTCGGCGGCAGCACCTCCTCCTTGAACTTGATGCGGAACGCGTGCTCGGTGGCGGGCCGGACGTCGACCTTCGCCGCCGCGTCGATCTCGGGATGGCGGAACTTGAGCGTCAGCTCCGAGTCGCCGACGGGCCAGCCGTCCCGGTGCTGCGCGCGCTGGCGGAGAATGAAGGCTCCCTCGTACAGGTCGAAGTTCGGCGTGTCGTAGAAGACGATCTCGCGCAGCAGATTCTCGCCCGCTGCCTGCGGGCGCGCGACCCCGACCCCTTCCTTCTTCGCCGCCGAGCGCACGAGCTTGCCGAATTCGTGCAATCCGTCGGGCGACGTGAAGCGATCCGGGCGCAGGATGAGCTTGTACTCGCGGTAGTGGATCGAATCCGACGGATGGCCGTCGGAAACGGGGCTGCTCGGCGTCTGGCGAGACTTCCCCATGCCCGTCGATTCCTTTCAGGGTGCCGGCTGGGCGTTTACGTCACTCCGCCAATAGCGCGCGGTGCTCATGCGCACCAGGGCCTGGTCACGATGTCCACCTTCGCCCCCCGCGGCGTGCTGTCGCAAGCGAGCGCGATGCCAGCGAGTCTGCCCGGTGGCGCCGCACCGTTCGGGGTCCGTTTCATTGGTAGAAATGCCAGTCCGGCCGTCGCAGCTTGCAGAGGAGTGTCCGCGCAAGGTTCGTGCCGGCGAGGTCGCGCTCAGGATTCGGCCGCCGAGGCTTTCATCGTCTGGGCCGCGGCGCGGATAAGCTCGACCCGGAGCCGGCGCTGCGCGCGCTTGAGCTTCTTGCGCGCCGCCCGGTACCTAGGCTCGTGCTTCACCACAGCGCCGTCGGTGGTCGCGGCGGCACGGGCCACGGCGAGCGCAGTCCGCCGCTTCGCGATCGTCTCGACCAGCGGCTTCGCAGCGGGTACGTCGTCGGGCGACGGCAGGTCCTTCTTGGCGATCTTCTTGGGCATCGCCGGATAGTGCCTCGCTGCCGGGGGCCCAGTCCAGCGCGCTTCGGGTGCCGTCACCATGCGCTCGACCTCCACCGGGAGCCCGGTTTCGATCGGAGCTGGGTCAAACCGCCGCTGCGTTGCACCCGGGCCGTCGGGGCGCCACCATCCGCGGATGGGCCTTCCCGATCAGGCAACGGCTGTACCCGCGCCCACCGCCACCCGCCGTGACCTCCAGCTCGGCCGCCGCCTGTTCCACCTCGCCAACGGCGTCGCGATCGCGTCCGCCTACGCCCTGCTGTTCACACACCAGCAGCTGGTGCATGTCTTCGGGACGATCGCCTGCCTGGTCTACATCGCCGATCGCATCCGCATTCACTATCCGGAAGCGGCGGCGCGGGTCCCGTGGCTGAATCGGCTCTTCTTCCGCGCCGAGGAGCAGTTCAAGGAATCGGCGATGATCCCGTATGCGATCGCCATCCTCCTGACGATCCTCACCTTCCCGAAGCCGGCCGCGCTGATCGCCATCTACACCCTCGCCATCGCCGACCCGCTGGCCGCGGTCGTCGGCATCCGATGGGGCGGCCGCGAGATCGTTCCCGACCGCAGCACCGAGGGCATGGTCGCGTTCTTCACCGCCACGCTGGCCGTGTCACTCGCCGTGCTCGGCGTGGCGACGACGGCGCCCTACACCGCCGTGGCCGGCGCTGCGCTCCTGATCGCGGTGGTCGCCGCGCTGTTCGAGCTCCTGCCGGTGCGGATCGACGACAACCTCACCATCCCCCTCCTGGTCGGCTTCACGAGCTGGATCGCCTGCGCCCTGTTCGGCATCGCCCTCGGTTGAACGACGGAGTGTGCTAGACGATTGGGATGGCCGACGACCTCGCCACCCTCGATGCCACCGCCCAGGCCGCGCTCGTCAAGCGCGGTGCCGTCTCGCCGCGCGAGCTGGTGGACGCCGCCGTCGCGCGCGTCGAGCGCCTGAACCCGCGGCTGAATGCCGTGATCCACCCGGCACTGGAGCGCGCACGGGCCGCCGCGGCGGCTCCCGACCTGCCCGACGGCCCGTTCCGCGGCGTGCCCTTCCTGATGAAGGACATCGGCGGCACCGAGGCGGGCGCACCCTACTGCTGTGGCATGCGCTTCCTGCGCGACGCCAGATGGGCGGAACGCGAGGACGCGTACCTCACGCGGCGCTTCAAGGCCGCCGGCCTGATCTCGCTCGGCCGCACCAATACGCCGGAGCTGGCGCTGCTGCCGACGACGGAGCCCGACGCGTTCGGCGCGACGCGCAACCCGTGGAACCCGGCGTACAGCGCCGGCGGCTCGAGCGGGGGCTCGGCGTCCGCGGTCGCGGCGGGACTCGTGCCCGCCGCCCACGCCAGCGACGGCGGTGGCTCGATTCGCGGCCCTGCCAGCACGTGCGGGCTGGTCGGGCTCAAGCCCAGCCGCGGACGCAACTCGTTTGGCCCGGCGCTGGGCGAGCGCTGGAGCGGGTTCTCGGCGGAGTTCGTGGTCACGCGCAGCGTGCGCGACGCGGCGGCGCTGCTCGACGTGACGGCGGGCGCGATGCCGGGCGATCCGTACGTCGCGCCACCGCCGTCACGTCCGTTTGCCGCCGCCGCCACGGAGCGGCCGGGGGAGCTGCGCGTCGGCATCCTGCGCGGTGCGCCGCGGGCGGTGGAGACGCACGCCGAGTGTCTCGCGGCGGTGGATCGCGCGGCGCGTCTCCTCACCGACCTCGGCCATCGCGTCGACGCCGTGCACCCCGCGGCGCTCGACGAGCCGGAGCACGTCGTCACCTACGTGACCATCGTCTCCGCGAACACCGCGCGTGCCGTCGAATCGTGGGGACAGAAGGTGGGCCGCCCACCGGGCGCAGACGATCTCGAGCCGCTCACGTGGGCGCTCGCCGAACGGGGACGCGCGCTGGGGGCGACCGAGCTCCTCGCTGCCATCGAGGCCGTGCACGGCTTCGGCCGCCGTCTGACGGCGTGGTGGGACGAGGGATTCGACGTGCTCGTCACGCCCACGCAGGCCGCCCCGCCGCCCGAGCTGGGCTACCTGCGCTCGACGCACGAGGAGCCATTCCTCGCGTTCCTGCGCTCCGCGCCCTACGGCGCCTGCACGCTGCCGTTCAACATGTCGGGCCAGCCGGCCATTTCGCTGCCGCTGCACTGGACCGCCGACGGTCTCCCCATAGGCGTCCAGCTGGTGGCGGCATACGGACGCGAGGATCTACTGCTCGCCGTCGCGGCACAGCTCGAGGAAGCTGCCCCGTGGGCGGCTCGGCGGCCGCCCCTGCATGCCTGACTGGGAGCCGACCCGCGACTCCGTCTCAGGTCGGGTTCCTAGTCGGACAGCGGGAGGCCCGAACAGGCCGAACACCCATGCCTGCAAGATCATTGGCGTGCAATGACGCGCAGCCGCGGGAGGGGCAAGCCGATCATCAGCCACCGAGCCCGGCGACGATCGCCGCTCCCGCGCGCCGCCCGTCGAGCGCGGCGGAGACGATGCCGCCGGCATACCCGGCGCCCTCCCCGCAGGGGTAGAGTCCTGCCACCTCGCGGCTCTCCATCGTGTCCGGGTCGCGCGCGATGCGGACGGGCGAGCTGGTGCGCGTCTCGACGCCGATCAGCTGCCCGTCGGGGCCCGCGAATCCGGGCATCCTGCGGTCGAAGACCCGGAGAGCGGCGCGGAGCCGATCCGCCAGACCAGGTGGCAGCAGCGTGCCGAGGTCGCACGGCGCAAGCCCGGGGCGATAGCTCGCCCGTGCGGGTGGGACCGTCCGACCGCGACCTTCGAGGAAAAGGTCGGCGCGCTGGCTCGGCGCACGGTTGCCTCCCCCCGCCATCGCCGCCGCCCGGTTTTCGAGCGCGAGTTGGAGGCGGACGCCGAAGAGGGGATCGTCCGTGGGTCGATCAGGCAGCGGCTCGCCCGTGAGCGCAGCCCAGCCCCACGCTGCGCCATGCGCGCCGCACCAGTCCTCGGGCTCGAGCTGCACGACGAGGCCGGCGTTCGCGAACGGCGAGTCGCGGCGCGACAGGCTCATGCCGTTCACCACCACGCGCCCCGGGTCGGTGCTCGCCGGCACGACGAAGCCGCCGGGACACATGCAGAAGCTGTAGACACCGCGCCCGTCCACCTGCGCCGTGAGCTCGTAGAAGGCGGCAGGGAGGTCGCAGACCGCGCGCAGGCCGCCGTACTGCCGCCCGTCCAGCCACGGCTGCGGGTGCTCGATCCGCAGCCCCATGGCGAACCCCTTGGGCTCGAGCGTGGCGCCCGCCCGGGCGGCCATCCCGAGCGCGTCGAGCGCGCTGTGGCCGGTCGCCAGCACCAGCGCGTCGCAGGGCATGCGCTCGACCGCGCCGCCGTCGAGGTCGCGCGCGACGGCGGCCCGGATCGCGCGGCGGCCATCCCGCACCGCGGTCTCGATCTCCTCGACGCGCGCCCCGAAGCGGACCCGGCCGCCGGACCGGCGCAGCGTCTCGCGCAGCGCCTGGACCACGCGGGGCAGGCGGTTCGATCCAACGTGCGGCCGCCAGCTGGCCAGGATCTCCGATGGCGCGCCGTGCGCCACCAGCGTCTCGAGCACCGCGCGGACGGCAGCGTGCGACCCGGCGCGGGTGTAGAGCTTGCCGTCGGAGAACGTGCCTGCCCCGCCCTCGCCGAAGCAGTAGTTCGAGTCCGGGTCGATCGGCTGCCCGCGGTTCACCGCGGCGAGCGCGCGCCGGCGCGTCTGCACGTCGCGTCCGCGCTCGAGCACCGTGACGTCGAGCCCCGCGGCGAGGCAGTCGAGGGCGCAGAACATCCCCGCCGGGCCGCTGCCGACGATGACCACGTGCGGCGCGCCGCGCGGGGGCGTGGCGAAGGTCGGTGGCGTCGTGGGCGCTGCTGGCGGGACGGATTCGCCGCGCACCCACACGTCGAGCACGAGACGCCAGCGCCGTTCGCGAGGGCGGGCATCGAACGACAGCCGGCGGAGCCGAGCCGCCGCCAGCGCGTCCGGTGCGCAGCCGAGCGCCTGGGCGGCCGCGGCGAGCAGGGCGGAGCCGTCGGTCGCCGGCGGCGCGGGCGTCGGCGGGAGCAGCAGTACGACCTCGCGGGGCACGGCACGGATTCTGTCCCGAGCGTCGTCGTGCTGCGAGCGCGCTCCGTTGACGGGCGCGCCGGTGCGCCGGTACGTCTCGGCCGGCATGCGCGCGGCTCGCCTGATTCTTTCGCTTCTCCTTGCGATCTGCCCCACGTCGGAGGCGGCGGCGCGCCGGCCGCGGCCGGTGCCCTGCCCGGACGGGCGGTTCCCGCTGGGGGACGTCCCCGCGATCGGCGCCGCAAACGTCCCCGACACGCTCGTCCTCGGCGCCGGCATGCTCGCCCTCGAACCCGGCTGTCCGCCGGTCGCGGCGCGCATCCTCGCGACGAAGCGGCGGACGACCCTCGCGGCGAGCTGGTCGAGCTGCGCCGGCGTCGTGGGTCGCGTCCGCCTGAAGGCCCGCCTGAAGGCCCCGCGCTGCGATCGACTCAAGGGCACCCTCAGGCTTCCCGCGCGACCCCGCACGCACCGCCTGGACACCACGCGCAGCCCGTACGACGTGCCGCTCGATCCCAGCAGCCCGTGGCCGAAGTTCCGCCGCGACGCGCGCCAGGACGGCCGCAGCCCGATCCGGCCGCGGCTCACGGGGGGCCGGCTGTGGTCGTTCCAGACCGGCAAGGGCATCTTCAGCACGCCGGTCGTGGACGGCGACGGCAACGTCTACGTCGGCTCGGCCGATCGGGTGTTCTACGCGCTCGCGCCCGACGGGACGGTGCGCTGGCAACTCCTCACCGGGGAGATCATCGATTCCGCGGCGCTGCTCGACGATCGCGGCCGCGTCTACGTCGGCTCCGGCGACGGCAAGCTCTACGCGCGCGACGCCGCCACGGGGGCCGAGGTGTGGACGTTCGGGGCCGACGACCCGTCGGTGACGCACGCCTTCATCAACTGGTTCGAGGGCAACGTGGCGATCGGCCCCGACGGCACGCTCTACGTGCCGAACGACAATTTCTACACCTACGCCATCGACCGCGACACGAAGGCCGTGCGCTGGCGCTTCAAGACCGCTGACCAGACGTGGTCGTTGCCGGCGGTGAACGCCCGCGACGGCCGGGTCTTCCTGGGCAACAACATCCAGCTCTTCCTCCCCAATACCTTCGCCCTCGACGCCGCCACCGGCGAGCCGGCGTGGCAGGCGGCCGTCGACGGCACGGTCGCGGCGAGCCCGCTCCTCACCGCCGACGGCAAGATGCTGGTCGGCGGCTTCGACGGCTTCCTCCGCTGCTACGACCAGGCGACCGGCATGCCCTGCTGGTCCTTCGGCGCGCGCGATCACCTCTACGCCAGCCCCGCGCAGCAGCCGGACGGCACCATCGTGCAGCCCTCGGCCGACGGCACGGTCTACGGCATCGATCCCGACTCCGGCGCGCTCCGCTGGCAGTTCGACACGCGCGACGCGATCCGCTCGTCGCCCGCCGTGGACGCCGACGGCAACGTGTACGTCGGCTCCGGCGAGGGCCGGCTCTTCGTGCTCAACGCCGACGGCTCGCTGCGCTGGTCGATGCGGCTGATCGACGGCCCGCGCGACGACCTGAACGCGTCGCCCGCGCTGGGGCCGGACGCGATCCTCATCGCGGGCGAGAGCGGCGAGATCTTCAGCATCCCGTACGATTGGTGCCTGCGGCCCGACGCCGCATCCGACCCCCGCTGCCGCCGCGGCCCGGGCGAGGACCTGCCCGCCGACGGCGCGTTCCTGTCGTGGACGACGCAGTTCGGGCGAGCCCTGGCGACCCCACCGGCCGAGATCGAGGCCAACCAGCCGCTCACCTTCTCACTCTTCGTGCGCCGGGGCGGTGACACGCAGCTCGCGCTCATCGACACCATGAGCGTGCGCGTCGCGCTGGATCCACCCGCGCCCGTCCGCACCGAGGTGTCGGGCGACCGGAAGTTTCTCACGGTGATCCCCGACGCCCGGCTGGCCGGCCCGGCCGGCGGTCCCCTGCACGTGACGGTGACGGGGAACTACCTGGTCGACCCCGCGCGCGACGGCCTGCGCTTCAGCGGCGGGACCGTGGGCGGCTCGTTCACCCAGACGTTCGACGTCACGGTGCGCCCCGCCGCTGCGGGCGGTCCACTTCCCCTACCGGTTCCCGCCGCTCCCGGCGAGCCGGCGGGAATCTGGGAGGTGTCGCGCGTCGCGGTGCCGCTGCCGACCATCCTGCCAAGCTACAACCAGATCGGCTTCGACTCGATCCACTATCTCGCCGGGCTGGTCGAAGGCGACGGCGCGAACCACGCGGTGGCGTGGGTCGTGGGCGCGCGCCTCGCCGAAGGCGAGAACCGGACCGTCGTCGATCCGGCCACGCGCGTGCTCTTCCCCCTCGAGGTGACGCACGACGGTGGGCTCGTCACGTTCTCCAACGGCGGCGGCTTCGCGATCGAGTTCAACGCCATCCGCATTCCCTTCGACTTCTTCCGGCTGGCGACGCGAGTGGACGGGCGAGGCGCCGCCCTCGCGAGCCCGGCCCTCAACGTGCTCGCGCCCTGTGCCGGCATCAGCTTCTATGGCCAGTTCTTCCGCCAGCTCGGCTACTGCAACCCGGACACCGACCTCCTCACCGCCTTCGGGGGCACGGAGCTGGCACCGTACGGGACCGGCGTGCAGCAGCCGCCGACAGGGGTCGGCACGGTGACGTTCGCGGCCGACGCGGCGAGCGTCACCGCGACCCTCGCCGACTCCTTGCTCCGCCCTGACACCCAGAGCGTCGCCGTGGTGCTGGTGGACGCGGCGACGGGGCGTCCGATCTCGCTCGACTATGGCTTCACCACGACCCGCACCACCACGCCGGCAGGCACCGTGGCCACCGTCCGCGTGCCGTTCGCCCCGGGTCAGGTGGCGGGCAGCGTCCGCGCCTACCTCATGGCCGACGCCTACCCGGCCGCGCGCGGGCTCGTCGTGATCCCGGGCGTCTGAGCCACCTGGGCTTCCCGGGAGGGCCGGCGGTGCGGTAACCTGCGACGCCTTGGCTTCGGCGCGGTCCCGAGATCACGGAAGCACATTCCCGGCTCCCAGGCGCCACGACGGCGGCCTGCGCGCAGGGGACCTGCTCCCGCCGACCCAACGGCACGCGGTCGGGCTGAGCGTCGCGCTGGGGTTCGGGCTGGTCACCGGCGCCGTGGCGCTTGCCCTCGCGGGCTCCGCGCTGTCCGCCGCCGTCGTGCTCGGTGCCGGCGTGCTCCTCCTCTCGCGGACCTACGCCAGTCGGAGGGCGGAGACCGCACAGCTCGCGGACCTGGTGGCGGGGCAGGCGCGCGTCCTCGAGATGGTGACCATGGGCGCCTCGCTCGGCGACGTGCTGGACGCACTCTGCCGCCTCGTCGAGAGCCAGGAGCCCCGGCTCCTCTGCTCGGTCCTCCTCCTCGAAGGCGACCGGCTGCGGGACGGTGCGGGCCCGTCGCTGCCGGCCACGTATCGCCGGGCGATCGACGGCATCACGATCGGTCCCGACGTGGGGTCCTTCGGTACCGCCGCGTACCATCGGCGTCCCGTCGTGGTGCGCGACATCGCCGTCCATCAGTTGTGGAAGGAGTTCCGGGACCTCGCGATCCACCACGGTCTGCTGGCCTGCTGGTCCGTCCCCATCCTCACGCCGGGTGCGGAATGCCTCGGCACATTTGCGATGTACTACCGCGAGCATCGCCGGCCGAGGATCCGCGAGTGGCGGCTCCTCGAGGCGGCGACGGACGTGGCGCGCGTCGCCATCATCCGTGCGCGCACCGAAGAGGCGCTGGCGGCCTCGCGCCGGCGGCTCGAGGAGGAATCCGAGGTCGCGAGCGCGCTGGTCCGCGTCGGGCAGGGTCTCATCTCTTCGCTGGACAAGCCGGGTATCCTCGAGCGCCTGTGCCAGCTCACCACCGAGCTGCTCGGCTGCGATTGCAGCCTCACCATCCTGCACGACCCGCAGGACGACGTGTACGTCCCGCACACGGCGCACGGATATCCCCCCGACGTGTGGGCCGCGTTGCGGCGCGCGCGCTACCCAGCCGAGGGCGTGGCGCCGATGCTGGCGCGCCTGCAGACGGTGCCCGCAGTGCAGTTCCTGGCCGGCGACTCGGACGCGCCCGCCACGCGCCTGCTCCGGCGGTACGGATTGGCGGCGACTCTCGTCGTCCCGCTCCGCCACGGCGGCCAGACCCTCGGGCTGCTCAGTGCGGGATTCCGGACCCGCCTCGAGGGTTTCACGCCGGTCCAGGAGCGGGTCGCGTTCGGGATCGCGCAGTTCGCGTCCCTCGCCTTCGAGAACGCTCGCCTCGTGGAGGAGCTGGAGACGGCGACGCGCCTGAAGCTCGAGTTCATCTCGACGATCTCGCACGAGCTGCGCAGCCCCCTCGGGGTCATGCTGGGCTACGCCGAGATGCTCCGCGACGAGAGCGAGGCATCGCACCGCACCACATTGCTGGCGAAGATCCGCCGTACGGGCGTCGAGCTCCTCGACCTGATCGACGCCACCCTCAACCTGAACCGGCTCGAGGCGGGACAGGACCCGCCGCGGCTCGAGCCGGTGGCGCTGCGCGACTTCTTCACCGACCTCGCCGCCGATTTCGCGGCGCTACCGTGCCCCCCCGGCGTGGAGCTCCGCTGGACCGCCGGGGACGACGTGTCGTTGCTCACCGACCGGCGCAAGCTGCGCATGATTCTGAAGAACCTCGTCGGGAACGCGCTGAAGTTCACGCCCGAGGGAACGGTGACGGTGCGGTATCTCGTCGAGCCGTCGGGGTGCACGTTCGAGGTGCAGGACACCGGGGTCGGCATCGCCGCCGAGCACCAGCCGGTCATCTTCGACATGTTCCGCCAAGCGGACGGCACGGACCGGCGCTCGTTCAGCGGCGTCGGCCTCGGCCTCTACATCGTGCGCCGGCTGGTGCTTCAGCTGGGCGGGGACGTGCGGGTGACGAGCGCGCCGACGCGCGGCAGCACGTTCACGGTGACGCTGCCGCGCGCGCGCAGCGAGTCGCGGCTGAGCGCATAGGGAACCCGCCTCGAGAGACGCGGCCCCGGGTGTTCGCCGAGGTGCACCCCGACCCCGCCGTCCTCAGTCGACCATCGTCACCCAGTCGCCCACCTCCATCGCGAACGCAATCAGCGCCGCCACGACGCCGGCGACCACCACGGCGCCGCCCAGCACCAGGGCGCCCAAGTACACCTCGTTCGCGAGCCTACCGATCCAGGTTTCCGGCTGCCCCCGTCGCCGTGTCACCATCGTCGTGCCTCACGGGCGCGTCGCGCTTGCCGAGGCGAGCGCCGACGCGCCCCTATGTCATGGCGTCTCCGTGGCACCGCCGCCGCCCAAGCGCGGCAGCACCTTCGCTTCGAACAGCTCGAGGCTGGCCCATCCGAGCGCGGGTGGGAGGCCGCCCATGAGCGGATGCAGCAGCACCCGACCGAATTCCTCGGCCAGCGCGACGCATTCATCGGGCGTCACGACCCGGTAGACGCCGCTTCGACGTAGCTCGTCCACGGTCTTGGCGGCGGTGTGGACCTGGGAGCGTTGGCCCGGGGTCTGCCAGGCGGCGTAGGTCTGGGCGTCGTAGAGCGCGTGCGGGGCGATGCGCGCCCAGTCGCGCTCCGGATCGTCGGTGACGTGGACGAAGCCCGGGCCACCGGGCATGGCGACGAAGCCGGTGAACCCCTGCCGTGCGCACTCCTCCTCGTAGACCTGCCGGAGGGCGGCGTCGGCGATGGCTGGGAAGAACCCCGCGCGCAGGCGCGCGGCCCGGCGTGCCGCCTTCTCGGTGGAGCCGCCGATCAGCACCATCGGCGGGGACGACGGCGCGGGGGTGACGCGGACGACCCGCCCGCGCCATTCGAAGGGCTCGCCCGTCCACGCCTTCTCGAGCACGTCGACGTACTCGTCGAGGAGACGCCCACGCTGCCGCCGATCGACGCCGGCCATCTCGAACTCTTCCGGCCGATAGCCGAGCCCGGCGACGAGGGAGACCCGGCCCCCGCTCACGAGCTGCGCCACGGCCAGTTGCTCGGCGAGCCGCAGCGGATCGTGCAGCGGCACCAGCACGGCCGCGATGTTGATCTGCAGCCGGCGCGTGCGGCCGGCGATGGCGGCCGCCACCGTCACCGGCGCTGACATGTATCCGTCCTCCACGCCGTGGTGCTCGGACAGCGCCACCACGTCGAACCCACGCGCGTCCGCCCAGGCGCACTGCTCGAGGCACGCCTCGTACAGCTCCGCGTGGGTGACGCGCGCGAATGCCGGAGCGCGCAGATCGTAGCGCAAGCCGAGCATCGTCATCGTCGGCGTCCTACCATGCGTACGCCTCGGGCGCCTCGCCGCCCGGGCCGGGCCAGATGCGATCGAGACGCTGCAGCGTCTCGGCATCGAGGCGGACCTCGAGGGCGCGCAGGCTACCGGTGAGCTGCTCCATGGTGCGCGGCCCGATGATCGGCGCCGTCACCGTCGGCTGGTGCAGCAACCACGCCAGGGCGACGTCGGCCGGCGTCTCCCCCAGCTCGCGGCAGAGCGCCTCGTAGGTCTCGAGCCGCGCGCGATGCCGCTCGATCTCCTTCTGCTGGCGGTCGGAGGCACGCCGCCCCTCCGTGAGCCTGGCGAGCGCGCCGCCGAGCAACCCGCCCGCGAGCGGGCTCCACGGGACCAGGGCGACACCGTGAGCGCGGCAGGAGGGAATGACTTCGAGCTCGATCGTCCGCACCGTCAAGTTGTAGAGGCTCTGCTCGGAGACGAGCCCCAGGAAGTGCCGCGCCGCGGCCGCCGCGTTCGCCTGCGCGACGTGCCAGCCTGCGAAGTTGCTGCTGCCCACGTAGAGCACCTTGCCCTGCGCCACGAGCACCTCGAAGGCCTGCCAGATCTCGTCCCAGGGCGTGTCCCGGTCGACGTGATGCATCTGATAGAGGTCGATGTGGTCGGTCTGGAGCCGTCGCAGGCTCTCGTCGCAGGCACGGCGGATGTGGAGCGCGGAGAGCCGCTGCTCGTTCGGTCCCTTGCCCATCCGGCCGTAGACCTTGGTCGCCAAGACGATCTGCTCGCGCCGTCCCTCGCCCTGCTTGAGCCAGCGACCGACGATCTGCTCGGTCACCCCCTCACCCGTCTTCCAGCCGTAGACGTTCGCCGTGTCGAGGAAATTGAGGCCCAGCTCGAGCGCACGGTCCATGATGGCGAAGCTGTCGGCCTCGCTCGTGAGTGGGCCGAAGTTCATGGTGCCGAGGCAGAGCCGGCTCACCCGGACCCCCGTGCGACCGAGCCGGACGTACTCCATCGGCGTCTCTCCTAGCACGACTACCCCCGCAGGCGTCCATAACCCATCGGGGCATGCGATCGTGCAGCGGTGCTGGCTCCGACGACGGCCGCCACGCTATACCGTGGCGCCATGCGACGGGGGCGGTGGTGCATGGGCGCGGCGCTGCTCGCGGTATGGGCTTGCGGCGGCGGGCCGCCGAACCCCTACCCCGCGGACGTCGTGGAAGCTTTCGTGGTCTCCTGCCGGACGCGCGCCGACGAGGGGATCTGCCGCTGCGCCATCGACCGCATACAGCGGCGCTGGTCGCTCGACGAGTTCAAGGCGTTCGAGGCTCGCATGGCCAACGGCGACATCCCCCAGGACCTGCTGGACACGGTCGCCGACTGCCACGGACGCCGCTGACGCACCCGGGGCGGCTTCAGCGGGAACGGTCGAAATACCCCGGCGGCAGCCCCGGCCAGACGTGCGCTGGTGCCGAGGGCGGCGCGACCTGCTTGGCGCGTGCCGCGACGCGCTTGGACGCGGCGGACGGCTTCGCCTTGCTCTTCATACGCGCCGGTGCCTTCGGCTTCGCGCTTGATCGTGCCTTCTTCTGCGACGCACGGGGCCGCTTCCGCCGCGAGGTGGTCTTCGCCATGGAGCGATCCGGTAGCACGAGCGTGGCGGAACGTCACGGGGGCACGTTCGATGGGCGCGGTTTGGCCCGCGGGCCGCAACGATCAGAGTGCTTCGACCGCGCTGGACGCGAGCCATCCGCGCCGGCCGTCGTCACGGCCGACCTGCACCCACCCCGCGCGCTCGCCGAGCCGGCGCAGCGTGGCGCCGGGCTTCACCTGAAAGTGTACCGTGCCACTCTCCGACGGCTCGAAGCGGACCGCCGACTCGCCCAGCGCGACGACGACGACCGTCGGGGGAAGATCGACCGTGAGAAGCCGATAGGCCGCCGAGGCGCCCAGCACGACGAGCGCCGCGCCCGCGAGCAGCGCGGCGGGCGCCGCCCCGCGCCCCGCATCGGGCCGCAGGAGACGGACGACGAGGAGGAGCATCAGCGTCCACCACGCCGCCGCCGCCGCCGCGAGGAGCGCGTCGGTCGACCACGACGCCGCCAGCGGCAGGAGCAGCCACCTCCACCGGGGATGCGGCTCTTCCGTCCCCGCCTGCTCGCGCGCAAAGGCCAGGTTGGCACGCAGGTCGGGGTCGCCGGGTGCGAGCCGGGCCGCGCGCTCGTAGGCCAGCACGGCACGCCCCACCTGTCCCTCCTTCAGATAGGCGTTGCCGAGGTTGAAGTACGTGCTGGCGCTGGCGACGCCTGTGGCAAGCAAGCGCTCGTACGCCGCGGCGGCATCCGCGTAGCGGCCGTCGGCGTAGAGGGCGTTGCCGCGGAAGAAGATCGCCTGGGGCGTTTCGTCCGCGGCGCGAGTCGACACCGCGAACATGACGAGCAGCACGGCCGCGGCGGTCGCAGCGGGCGCGAGCCGCCGCCTCCGCTCGAGCGTGCGCACGATCTCCTCGGCTCGCCGGAGCGTCCGGCGCAGATCGCCATCAGCGGCGGCCGCAGGCGCGAAGCGCGCCACCTCGCACGTGGTAACGAAGGCGCGCACCTCGTCGGCGACACCATCCGGCACACCGGCCGCGCGCAGGCGCGCGGACACGAGCTCCGGGGTCACCGCCCCGGGCGAAAGGTCGAGCTTCGCGGTCAGGTAGTCGCGCACGGCGCGCGCCACGCGGTCGTGGAACTCGACCGCGTCACCCTGGCCGAGTGCGCTGCGCGCCTCGACCAGGGCGGCGCGGGCCGCACGGCCGGCGCGCGTGAAGCGCGCATAGCGGACGTCGGATCCGAGGCGCCGCCGGTGCCGGGCGACGACGGTCGCGGCGGCCAGGATGAGCAGCGGGATGAGCTGTACGATCCAGAAGACCGGGCTCCGCCAGCGGCGCGCCCCGATCGGGGCGAGTGTTCCAGGAGCGTCCTTGATGAAGACGAGGTCGCGACCCAGCGACTCGGCGGGCACCGGGGCAGTCTTGGCGGGTGCGCCGAGGATCTGCGGGCCGCTTCCCTGCGGAGCCGGGCGCACCGTCAGCGTGATCGCGGGTTGCTCCGCGGAGCGATACGCGTGCGCCTCGGGATCGAACCAACTGAAGCGCACCGGGGGCAGGCGCAGCG
>JBKPDC010000187.1:0-7450 GCA_046727715.1 Thermodesulfobacteriota bacterium | reverse complement strand
TGCACGAGGACGCTCGCCTTGCTCGGCGCCACGCGGCGGACCATCGCCAGGAGCTCCTGGCTGCGCGGGCTCTCCGCCACCACGGCATCGGGCGCGTAGCGGCTCGCCACCTCCTGACGCAGCCAGCGGTTCTCGCGCTCGAGCCGTCCCAGCTCGAGCGCGCGTGCCACGGCGGCACGCAGCTCGTCGTTGTCGAACGGCTTGGCGACGTAGTCGAACGCGCCCTCGCGCATCGCCTCGACCGCGGCGCGGACGCTGGCATAGGCGGTCAGGAGGATCACGGGCAACCGCGGACGGCGGGCCTTCACCTGCCGCAGCAGCTCCACGCCGTCCATGCCGGGCATCTTCCAGTCGGTGACGACCACATCGGGGTCGCGCCGCTCCAGCTCCGCGAGCGCCGCGTCGCCGCTCCCACACACGACGCACTCCCACCCGGCACGCTCGAGCGCGCCAGCCACCACGGCGGCCATGCGCTCCTCGTCGTCGACGACCAGCACGCGCGGCGTCATGCCGCGGCCGCCGCCGCGCCTGCGGCCGGGAGCCGGATGGTGAAGCGCGCACCGCCCTCCGGCCCGTCCGCGACGGCGATCTGTCCGCCGTGCGCCTCGACGATCTGTCGCGCCACGGCGAGGCCGAGGCCGGTGCCACGCGGCCGCGTCGTGAAGAACGGTTCGAACACGCGATCACGCAGGTCGGGCGGAACGCCGGGCCCGGAGTCGGCGACGGCGAGCTCGACGCGCCCGTCGGCCACGTGGGCCTCGAGGCGCACCTCGCCGCCCGCGCCCGCGGCTTCGGCGCCGTTCGACAGCAGCCCGAGCAGGACCTGGCAGACGAGGTCGGGATCAGCGCGCAGAGCCGGGAGACCCTGGGCCTCGGCGCGGACCAACCGTACCGCGCGCGCCTCGAGCTCCTCGCGCGCCAGGGTCGCGGCCCGGTCGAGCAGCTCGGGAACCGGTACCGCGCGCGGCGCAAGCTGTGGGGGCCGGGCGAAGGCCAGCAGCGACGTCACCACGCTGCTCAGCCGGTCGATCTCGTCGGTGATGAAGCCGCACGCCCGCCGCACGGCGACGTCGCTGGCAGGCGCCGTCTCGGCGATGCCTTGGGCCGCCGAGCGGATCACGGCGAGCGGATTCCGCACCTCGTGCGCGATCGCGGTGGCGAGCTGGCCGAGCGCCGCCAGCTTCTCGCTCTGGGCCAGGCGCGCGCGCGTCGCGGCGATGGTCTCCACCTGGGCGCGGATCAGCCCCGCCGCCTCACGATCGCGGCGCCAGCCTTCCATGACGTAGCCGACGAGGAAGCCGAGGAGGGCAAAGGAGGCGCCGAAGAAGGCGCCGACGAGCAGTGTGGCGTCGCGCCCGTTCACCTGGAACGTGATGCCGAGCGCGCGTACGGTGGCGGTGTCACTCACCGCGAGCAGGATCCCGGCGAGCAGGCCCCACCAGCGGTTCAGGCGGAGTCGACCCGGCGATGCGGGACCGGTCGTCATGCAAGCCTCGAGCCGGCCCGGATTCTTTCCGACTCGGGGCGCCCGGCGCAATCCGGGGCGCCGGGCGTGGTGAGCGCGCCGCAGCCGTGGCGGATTCGCCACGGCGGCGGGCTTGCACCGCGGCCGCGTCCGGGGAATGGTCGACCGCCCCGAAAGGAGGACCTCGTGGACTTCGCGTACTCGGACAAGGTGAAGAAGCTCCAGCAGCAGCTGCGAGAGTTCATGGACGCGTACGTCTACCCGGGCGAACGCGTCTACTTCGAGCAGCTGCAGGCGAACCGCTGGGCGCAACCGCCCATCATGGAGGAGCTCAAAGCGAAGGCGCGTGTCGCGGGGCTGTGGAACCTGTTCCTGCCCGACAGCCCGCACGGCGCCGGCCTGACCAACCTCGAGTACGCCCCGCTGTGCGAGATCATGGGCAGCTCGCGCATCGCCTCCGAGGCGTTCAACTGCGCGGCGCCGGATACCGGCAACATGGAGGTGCTCGACCGCTACGGCAACGAGGCGCAGCAGGAACGCTGGCTCGCGCCGCTGCTCGCGGGCGAGATCCGCTCCGCCTTCGCCATGACCGAGCCCGACGTGGCGTCGTCGGACGCCACCAACATCCAGTGCAGCATCCGCCGTGCGGGCGACGAGTACGTCATCAACGGCCGCAAGTGGTGGACGTCGGGCATCCTGCACCCGCACTGCAAGCTGATGATCGTCATGGGGAAGACGGACCCGGATGCGCCGCGGCACCTGCAACAGTCGCAGGTGCTGGTCCCGGCGGATGCGCCGGGCGTGACGGTGGTCCGCCATCTCGCGGTCTTCGGCTACGACGACGCGCCGCACGGGCACGGCGAGGTCCTCTTGGAAGACGTCCGGGTCCCGGCCTCCAACATGATCCTCGGCGAGGGGCGCGGCTTCGAGATCGCGCAGGGCCGCCTCGGGCCGGGACGGATCCATCACTGCATGCGCGTCATCGGGGTCGCCGAGCGCGCGCTCGACGCCATGTGCCGGCGCGTCAAGCGCCGCGTCGCCTTCGGCAAGCCCATCGCGGAGCAGACGGTGACACTCGAGCGCATCGCCGAGTCGCGCATCGCCATCGAGCAGGCGCGGCTGCTGGTGCTGAAGGCCGCCTACATGATGGACACCGTCGGCAACAAGGTGGCGCGCAAGGAGATCGCGATGATCAAGGTCGCGGCGCCGAACATGGCGCTCAAGGTGATCGACTGGGCCATCCAGGCGCATGGCGGCGGTGGCGTGTCGGACGATTTCGGCCTGGCCGGGATGTGGGCCGGGACCCGCACGCTCCGGCTCGCCGACGGTCCGGACGAGGTGCACCGCAACCAGATCGGGAAGCTCGAGCTGTCCGAGCACGACTGACGTCGGGAGACGCCGCGCATGCCGAGTCCCGTCACCGTCGTCACCGGCGCCAGCCGCGGCATCGGCAGGCACCTCGCCGTGGATCTCGCCCGCGCCGGCTGGGACGTCGTGTGCGTGGCGCGCTCGAGGCAGGGTGCCCCGAGCAAGCTGCCGGGCACCGTCGACGAGACGGCCGCCGCCGTCGAGCGCGAGGGCCGCCGCGCGCTGGCGGTCGGGCTCGACGTGCAGGACGAGGACGCGGTGGCGGCGCTGACCGACCGCGTCTACCGCGAGTGGGGCCGCTGCGATCTGCTCATCAACAACGCCGCCGTGGCGCCGCCGCGGCCCGCGCTCGACGACTCGATCCGGCGCTGGCGGCTCGCGGTCGACGTCAACCTGAACGGCCCCTTCTATCTCACCTGGCACCTCGGGCGACGCATGCGGCAGGGTGGTGGCGGGCGCGTGATCAACGTGTCGTCGGGCGCGGCGGTGATGCCGGAGTTCGGGCGGCCGAGCTACACGGCGACGAAGCTCGCGCTCGAGGGGCTCACCGAGGCGCTCGGGCACGAGCTGCGGGACCGCGTCGCCGTGAACTGCATCCGCATCGACATCCCGATCTGGAGCGAGGGGTTCGAGGCCACGCTGCCGGCCGACTACGACACCTCGGGCTTCGAGGACGCGGCGATCATGTCGGACGCCGTGCTGTGGCTGGCCGCTCAGGAGCTGTCGTTCAGCGGCAAGATCCTGACCCTGACCGCGCTGCGGCGCCAGGGTGTCGTCCGACCGGAGACGTTCCACCGCCGCTGAGCGCCCGCTGCTGCGATCCGCGCGCAGCTGGCTGCGGCAGCTGGCCTGCGCTACAGTTCCGCCCCCACTCTCGTCCCGAGGAGACATCATGCTGCGTTCTCGACTGCGTTTCGGCATCTTCATGGCCCCCTTCCACGCGCCCCGCGAGAGTCCCACGGCCTGCTTCGATCGCGACCGCGACCTCGTCGAATGGCTCGACAAGCTGGGCTTCGACGAGGCGTGGGTCGGCGAGCACCACTCGGCCGGCTACGAGATCATCGCCAGCCCCGAGCTGTTCATCGCCGACCTCGCGGCGCACACGCGCCAGATCCGCCTCGGCACGGGCGTGGTGTCGCTGCCCTACCACAGCCCCCTCATGGTGGCGGAGCGCATGAACCAGCTCGATCACATGACGCACGGGCGCGCCATGCTGGGCGTGGGGCCGGGCCTCCTGCCGTCCGACGCCATGATGCTCGGGATCGACCCGCGCGAGCAGCGGCGCATGATGGGCGAATCGCTCGACGTGATCCTGCGCCTGCTGCGCGGCGAGGTGGTCACCGAGAAAACCGACTGGTTCGAGCTCCGCGACGCCAAGCTGCACCTCTCGCCCTACTCCCGGCCGCACCTCGAGGTGGCGGTCGCGGCATCCGTGACGCCGTCGGGTCCTCGCGCCGCGGGTCGCTACGGGATCTCGATGCTGTCGCCTGCCGCGACCACGCAGGGCGGATTCAACGCGCTCGCCTACCACTGGGGCATTGTCGAGGAGACGGCGGCGGAGTACGGCAACGTGGTCGCGCGCGATCGCTGGCGGCTCGCGGGCTGGTGCCACGTCGCCGAGACGCGCGAGCAGGCGCGGCACGACGTCATGTTCGGGCTCGCCGACTTCCTCTACTATTTCCAGAAGGTGGTCGCGCTCCCGGGCATCCCCGAGACCGGGACGCCGGAAGAGTGTCTCGACACCATGATCGCCACGGGGGTGGTGGTGGTGGGCACGCCCGACGATCTCATCGCGCAGATCGAGCGACTCGAGGAGCAGTCAGGCGGCTTCGGGGCCTTCCTCTCGATCACCCACGACTGGGCCAACGGCGATGCCACGCGCCGCAGCTACGAGCTGATCGCGCGCTACGTCATGCCGCGCTTCCAGGACTCCGCCGCCTACAGCCAGCGGAGCATGGAGTGGGTGCAGGCGAACCGCATGCCCTTCCTGGGCGCCGCCACGCAGGGCGTGATGGACGCCATCCAGAAGGACGCGGCCGAACGATCGGCCAAGGCTGCAAACCAGTAGCGGGACGGCGGACCCTGGGGAACGAGGATCGTCTCGTCCACCGGCTCCGATCCGGCCAGCACCACGGGACCGAGCCGCTTCGAGCCCCGCCGCGCGGACGCCGCGCATCGCCATGCGTGCTGGGCGGCTGCTTCCCGCAGCCGCCGCGCTTCTGTCAAGCCGAGCCGGGTCGGCGCGCGCTCGGCCGCAGTCCGAGCCGCTGGGGAATGGCGGCGGCAATCTCGGCGGGCGGCGGCGTCACGTCGATCACCGAAACGCCCGCGGGTTCCTCGAGGGTCGCGAGCTGGCTTTCGAGCAGCACCGGCGGCATGTAGTGTCCCACCCGATGCTCGAGACGATCGCGGATCAGCCCCGGCGGCGCGGTGAGCCAGACGAAGCGCAGCTCCGGACGTCCCGCCGCCAGCACGTCGCGGTACGCCTGCTTGAGCGCCGAGCACGCGACCACCGCCGACTGCCCCGCCTCCGCCAGCGCATCGATCCGTCGCCGCAGCGCGCGCAGCCACGGCAGGCGGTCGGCGTCGGTGAGCGGCTCGCCGCGGCACATCTTCGCGACGTTGGCGGGCGGATGGAACTCGTCACCCTCGACGAAGGGCCAGCCGAGCTGATCGGCGAGCAACCTGCCGACGGTCGTCTTCCCGGCCCCCGCGACGCCCATGACGACGACGATCACGGCTCCGGGCCCACTCGCCGTCCGCCGGCCCACTTCGTCAGAGCAGCACGCGCAGCAGCAACCCCGGTACCTTGAGCCAGCTCGGCGCGGCCTCGAGATCGGCGACCAGCGGTGCCACGCGCTCGGCCTTGGGGTTGCCGAAGAACCACATCGGCGTGGGCTTCACCACGAGCGGCCCGCGCACCACCGCCTTGTCGATGCCATCGAGCATGAAAGTGTTGTGCACCCAGCCGCGCCCGCTCTGGATGTTCTCCAGCGTGGCGCTCTGGTGGCCACCCCAGGGCGTGGTGCCGAAGGCATACCCGAGCGCGGGCCAATGGTTGATGGCCACGGTACCGTAGCGCAGGTCGAGAATCGCGCGGTCGAGCGCCGCTGCCACCGCGGGCTCGGCCTCGAGCTTCGGCGGCACGACCAGCATGGCGTTGAGCGTGCCCCACAGGCGGTCGTTCATGAAGCGCGTGGCCTCGCCGAGGAACTCGACCGGGTCGGTCGACCCGAGGCTCGTCTCGCTGAGCAGCCCGCAGAACGGCTCGGTCCGGAAGAGCGGCTCGCGCTCGTCGCCGGCGTCGAGCCCGGGGATCAGCGCCCACTGGAGCGTGTCCTCGCCGGCCTGTCCGAACTTCTGCGCCTCGCCGCGGCCGGCGAGCAGCGCGCGATAGCGGTCGAAGGCGCCCGGGTAGTACGCCTTGCGCGTCGGCGCGGCGGAGAGTCCCTGCGCCACCAGGTCGAGAAAGCGCTGGCGCTGCGGCCAGCCCTTGGGCGTGATCAGCATCTTCGCCGCGTTGCAGTTGAACGAGGCGTTGTTGAAGACCATCGAGACGACGTTGCGCGCCTGGAACGCCAGCTCGCCGTCGGAGTAGGCGTGCGGCAGGATGGCGACGGGGCTCACGTTGCCCAGCTCGGAGCTGATCGGGATCCTGAGCAGCGGATCGCGTGCGGCGATGCGCCGGTCGCGCTCGGGGCCGGGCGGCCCCCACACGATGAGATCGTGGGTGCGGTCGGAGCCGGTGATGTGCACGTCGTCCACGCCCGGGTGGTAGACCAGCATCGAACCCACGTCGGTGCCGCCGTAGACGATGCGGAGGTAGCCGCGAGCAATGAGCGGCTGGAGCGCGCGCTCGAGATGGGGCCCTACCCATTCGTTCACCGGATTCATCTTGAGGACGCACACCAGGCCCTCGACGAAGAGCTTGCTGGCGACGTCCATGGGCGGAATGCTCGCGACGTTGCCGGCGCCGAGGACGACCGACACCCCGCCCTCCGGATCGCGGCGCTGGTAGAACGCCGCCTGCCGCTCGCGCGCCTGCCCGGGCGTGACGCCGGGGTCCATCAGCGCGGTGCCAGTGAAGCCCATGAAGGTGACGCCGTCGAGGCGGCTGGCCGGGAACAGCGCGACCTCGGTGCGCCCGTCGGGCCGCGTGCGAGCGCCGCGACCGAGCGCGGGGCGACCGCCGGCCGCGATCTCGTCGAGGCTGTCGGCGAGCAGGCGGAAGAGACGTATCGTGGCGGATGGGCCGGCGAGCCACTCCTCCGACGGCGGTGCGCCGCGCGCCGCCGCGCCCGCCGCGACCCAGTCGGGTGCCGCCGCCACGAGCCGCGCGATGCACTCGCGCAGCAGCGCCGCCTTCGCGGCGGGAGCGAGCCGCGCGAACTCGCGCGCCTTCTCCTTCACCGCGGCGACCGCCTCGTCGATGTGCCGGCGATTGGTCGGCGCCGCGCTGGCGGCGTCGCCACTCATCGTGAGGGATGCGCTCGACATGCGCGATGTCATAGCGCGTCGCCCCGAGCGGGTCGAGGTGGTGCGCGGCGGCGCGGCCGTGGTAGCGAACCTCCCGATGCCCGTTCGCGTCCTGGCCGCCGCCCTGCTCGCGGCGTTCGC
>JBKPDC010000186.1:0-11215 GCA_046727715.1 Thermodesulfobacteriota bacterium | reverse complement strand
CTACGCCCGCATGGACGAGGCCGGGACGCCCTTCTGCATCACGGTGGACGGGCAGACGCTCACGGATCAGACGGTGACGGTGCGCGACCGCGACACCGGCGCGCAGGTGCGGGTGGCGGCCGACCAGGTGATCGGCTGGGTAGCGGAACGGGTGATCTGAGGCGGGCGGGGGGCTCGCGCGCGAGCCCCCACGCCCGTCAGGAAGTCACTTCGCCGACGCCAGCTCGTCGTCGATCACGGCCTTGAACTGCTCGAAGGGCTGCGCACCCACGAGGAGCCGCCCGTTGATCACGAACGACGGCGTGCCCGTCACCCCGACCGACTGCCCCTCGGCCATGTCGCTCTTCACGCCCGCCTGCGTCTTCTTGTTGTCGAAGCAGTCGTCGAACTTCGCCTTGTCGAGCCCGGCCCCGGCGTACTCTGCCGCCTTGTCCTTCACGTTGGTCGGGTTCACGTCCTTCTGGTTCTGGAAGAACCCGTCGTAGACCTTCCAGTAGAGGTCGGGCTTCTGCTCGCGCGCACACTCGGCCGCGATCGCGGCCGGTTCGGCCCACGGGTGGAAGCCCAGGGGGAAGTCCTTGAAGCAGAACTTCACTTTCTCGCCGTACTCCTTCAGCACCTGCTGCTCGAGCGTCGTGTATCCCTTGGCGCAGAAGGGACACTGGAAATCGGACCATTCGACGATCGTCACCTTGGCGTCCTTCGGGCCCCTGCACGCGGCGCCGTCGAGCTTGATCTTCTGCATGACCGCCTTGGAGGGATCGACGGTGACGTCGCTCACCTCGGCGAAGATCACGTATCGCCCGTCGGGCGACGCGGTGAAGGGTACCTGCCGCACCTGCGGCGCGGCGCCCACCTCGAGGACGCCCTCCTTGGCGCCCTTGATGGGCGAATCCTTGAGTCCGGTGACGTTGACCTGCTGGGCGGGCGGGACGTTGTTCTTCTTCCGGTAGTACTTGACGATCTGGTCGGTGTTCAGGTTCTGCGCCAGGGCGGAGCCGGCGGTGAACCCGAGCACGACGGCGAGCATGGTGAGACGCGTGCGCATCGATGACCCCCTTCTTCAGATGGAACGAGCGGCCTACGCTGCCCGCCTTTGCTCCGGCGGTCAAGCTTCCCTCGGCTTGCACCCCCCGGGGGGGCCCCGGTAGGGTCACGCCGTGCGTCACCGCGCCGTCGCCAGCTGCGCGCTGCTGGTCGCCCTCGTCGTGGCGGCCTGGGCCGCGCTCACGCCCGAGCTGGAGAGGGCGCTCAGCGAGGCGCGCTACGTCTACATCCAGTCGGAGCGGAAGAGCGGGCAGTTCGGCAAGCCCGCCGAGATATGGTTCTTCGTCAACGGCGGCACCGTGTACGTCGGCACCCGACCGACCTCATGGCGCGTCAAGCGGATCAAGGCGGGACGTACCCGGGCGCGGATCGCGGTCGGATCACCGCAGGGCCCCAGCTTCGAGGCAACGGGCAAGCTGGTCCGGGATCCCGCGATCGAGGCGAAGCTGATGGCGTCCTACGCCACGAAGTACCCGGAAGGCTGGCCGCGCCACGCGGAGAGCTTTCGCGCCGGCTTCCGCACCGGCGAGCGGGTGCTGGTCGCCTACACCCCGCGCTGATCGCATCGGATGGACCCGAGCCACGCCTCGCTCGCGGGCAGGACCGCGCTGGTCACCGGCGCGGGCGCCGGCATCGGGCGAGGGATCGCGCGGACGCTGGCGCGCTTCGGAGCTCGCGTGGCCGTGCTCGACCGCGATCCCGACACCGCGGGCCACACCGCCGCCGACATCGCGAGCGCGGGCGGAGAGGCCCTCGCCGTGCACGCCGATGCGCGCGATCCCGTTGCCGTGGGCGCTGCGCTCGATGCGACGGCGGCGCAGCTCGGCCTGGTCGACGTGCTCGTCAACAACGCCGGCGGCGTCTTCGTGGCGCCGTTTCTGGAGAGCGTTCCCAAGGGGTGGCACGCCCTCTGGCGCGCCAACCTCGAGTCGGTCCTGCACTGCACGCAGCTCGTCGCCCGCCGGCTGGTCGCCGCCGAGCGCGCCGGCAGCGTGGTCAACGTGGTGTCCATCGAGGGCATGCGGGCCGCGCCGCAGTATGCCGCCTATGCCGCCGCCAAGGCGGGGGCCATCAGCGTGACCCGGACGCTCGCCCTCGAGCTCGCGCCGCATGCGATCCGCGTCAACGCGATCGCGCCCGACATCTGTCTCACAGAGGGCCTCGCGGCCATGGTACCGGCGTCGGAGCGCGGGCGCTGGGCGCACATCGTGCCGCTCGGCCGGGCGGGCGAGCCCGACGACGTCGCGGGCGCCGCGGTCTTCCTCGCCTCGGACCTGGCGCGCTACGTCACCGGGATCACGCTGCACGTCGACGGCGGCACGCATGCCGCCGGCGGATGGTACCGCGATCCCGACGGCGGCGCGTGGACGCTGGGGCCGCCGCGGGGCCGCCGCGAGGTTTGACTTCGGGGGCTGCCCCGCACTACTCGATCGGCGCGAATGTTCGACGCCCAGGAGCTTCGCCGTGTCATGGGGATGTTCGCCACCGGGGTGACCGTGCTCACCACGCGCGACGCCCAGGGTCGGCCCTACGGCCTCACGGCGAACGCGGTGACGTCGCTGTCGCTCGACCCACCGCTGCTCATCATCTGCATCGACAAGCGCGCAGAGACGCATCCGCACTTCTTCGATTCCCGCTGCTTCGTGGTGAACATCCTCGCGGAGGACCAGGCGGAGCTGTCTGCGCACTTCGCCAAGTCGGGCGGGGAGAAGTTCGGCACCCTGCCCTTCAGCACGAACCAGGACGGCGTCCCGGTGCTCGAGGGCACACTGGCGCACGTGGAATGCCGGATCGTCGAGACCTATGACGGCGGGGACCACGTGATCCACATCGGCGAGGTCCAAAACGCGGAGGTGCGCGGCGGTCGCCCGCTCCTCTTCTTCCAGGGGAAGTACTGGCACATGAGGACGGACTGACGCCGGCACGAGGAGGAGGGGGAATGGCGACGCTGTCCGTCGTGACGCTCATCATGGTCCTGGCCGTCAGCGAGGTGATGGTACTCGGCTTCCTCGTCGCACGGGCGCGCGAGACGTACGATGTGCGCGCCCCCGCCACCTCCGGCCACCCCACCTGGGAACGGCTCAACCGGGCGCACCAGAACGGCATCGAGCAGCTCGTCCTGTTCATCCCGCTGTTCCTGGCCTACTGCTTCAACACCGGCCTGCACAGCGGCATCCTGCTCGGGATCGTCTACCTGATCGCACGCATCGTGTATGCCGTCGGCTATGTGCAAGACCCCGAACGCCGCGCCGCCGGGGCGTTTCTCACCTTCGCCGTGCAGGTCTGGCTGGCCGTGGGAGCGGTCATCGGCCTCGTCGTGAAGATCGTGCGCAGCTGACCTCCCCCCTCTTGCGTGTCTCGTCGGGGTCCGGGTAAGTGCCTCGCGTGACCAAGGAGGTACCCATGCGCCGCACTGTCGCCCTCGCGTTGCTCGCCGGTTTGCTGGCTGCAGCTCCCGTGCTCGCCCAGACCGCCATCGAGCTCAAGAAGGAACTGCTCCCCAAGATCAAGAAGGCCCAGGCCGACGGGAAGGACATCGGCACCGCGCAGGAATTCTTCAACGAGGGCGACAAGCTGCTCAAAGACGGCATGCAGGAAGAGGCGACCGAGGCGTTCAAGAAGGCGCGCGACGCCATGCCGAAGAACTGACGTGCCGTCGCGGCCGTCCAGTCACACGCGCGACGGCCGGCTCCTGCTTCTGGCGCCGAAACGCGGCTGCGTTCCGGCGGATCGAATACGGCGTTTTGGCACTAACTTTCTAGTGCCCCCGTCCGGCGTTGACACCGGTCCGCACGCGCCGTAAATCTCGCGCTCCTCGGGACGCTCGGCGGGGGGGGACGGGCGCCCTGGCACAGCCAAGGCGAACAAATCGATGCGCATGATCCTTCCCGGGGTGCGGGAGCGCCGCACCATCGACCGCCAGCTCACGGCCTTCTTCCGCGACCATCGCGAACACGAGTTCCGATGCGCGATCCGGGCCCTCAGCCGCTTCTATCACCTGCGCTGTCCCCGCGTGGAGTGGTTCGAGTACCTCGACTGGGGCCGCATCGGGGGCCGCTGCTACGAGGACGGCAAGATCCACCTCGTGCACCCCGAGAACTGGAAGAAGGGCCGCAAATACAACTCCGAACGCAAGTGGATCCAAACGGTGTACCACGAACTCGGCCACTACGTGCTGTGGGCCGATGCCGAGCGCAAGGCCGATACGTTCACATGTCGTTTCGTGCGCGGCGTCTACACGAACGGCCACCGGCGACCGGGCACCGGCACGTCGGCGCTCATGCAGTTACGTCCTCACCGCCGTCCACCCCGATCACGTTCCCGCTGATCCAGCCTGCCCCGGGCAGCGACAAGGCCACGATCGCCCCTGCCACATCCTCGGGGAGGGTGAGCCGTCCACCGGGATTCCGCCGTCGGGCCTCTTGGAAGAGAAATTCGGCGACGGGAATCTTGCGCGAGGCGGGCGTGTCGGTAACGCCGGCGCGGATGGCGTTGACGGTGACACCGGCCGCACCCAGCTCGAGCGCCAGCTGGCGTACATGGGACTCGAGCGCGGCTTTCGCCGCCGACACGGCGCCGTAGAACGGCATGACGCGGGTTCCGCCGGAGCTGGTCATGGCGAAGACCCGACTGCCGGCGGCGAGTAGCCCCCGGGCGTGCAGTTCCTGCACCCAGTAGACGAGGCTGTTGGCCATGACGTCGAGCGTCATCTCGAGCTGCGCTTTCGTCGTCTGCTGGCCGGGATCGTTGCCGACGAACGGGCGCAGGGTGCCGAAGGCGAGCGAGTGCATCAGCACACGGAGCGGCTTCCCGCCCGTCAGCTCGCGCGCCCGCTCACTGATCTCCGCCCGCTTGTCCGGGTCGGCCGCGTTGACGTTCCAGAAGTGGGCCTCGGAGCCGGCGGCGCGGACGTCGGCGGCCACCGCCTGCGCCAGGGGCAGCGTGGCCTTGCGGTCGAGATGGACCCCGATGACGCTCATGCCGCGCCGGCCGAGCTCGCGCGCCGTCGCCGCCCCGAAGCCGCTCGAGACCCCCAACACGACGCCCCACTGCCCTTCGAACGGCCGCCAATCCCCCATCGGCGTGCAGGTGTAGCCAAAGGTTGTCGGCCCGGCAACGCTCGGCTACGCTCGATCCCCATGGGTGGCAAGGGAGACCGGCCGGCCGGACTCGAGAACCGCTGGTGGGTCGATCAGCAGAAAGATGCGCAGGGGCAGGTCGTCGAGAGGCCCCGCGTGCCGCTGCGCTTCTTCCGTTCCGGTGTCGGCTTCGAGCAGGATCGCGCGCAGCGCCGCCTCACTGACCTGAACCTCAAGTGGTTCGACGAGGCTGAGGCGCCGCCGGGCGGTTGGGCCATGATCCGCACCCTGCCGAATCAGCGCGTACCCGAGCCGCGCGTGAACAAGGTGAAAGCGGCGCTGCCCGTCCCCCCCGACGGCCGCGGTATCCTCGTCGACTCCGGGGAGGCGCTGCGCGCCATCATCACGAGCAACCCCATCGGGGAGCGGCTGGTCGAGGTGCGGCTCGGGAGCGAGTCGTCATTCGACGCCTGGGTGTACGGCGAGTGGGTGCGCGAAGTGCTCTTCCGCAACTTCGAAGACGCAATCCGGCGCACCCCGCGGCTCGTCAGGGAATACCTGACGACCAGCCGCGGCGCGCCCATCGCATGACGGACCTCTTTACCGGCACGTGAAAGGACGCTAGAAGCGCCGAAATCCTCCGAGGGGGGTGCGCGTGGCGAGCCAGGAAGACGAGGAGGCAAAGAAACGCGTCCAGGAGGCCGTCTGGGCGTGGACCCAGCGGCTGCTCGTCCTGGCGACGGTGTTCGGATTCGGGTTCTTCTCGGGGTGGGTGCTCTACGGCTACGGCCCCGAGGGCGCCCCGGCGCTACGCATGCAGACCGTCAAGCAGGACGCCGACCTCGTCGAGTGCAAGAACAAGCGCGTGGACGTCGAAGGCAAGCTGACGGTCACCGAAGGGCGCCTCACGCAGTGCCAGAGCGACTTGCAGAAGGCGCGTACGGCTGGGTCGGGAGCGCCGGCCAACCCGTAGCAGGCGGTCGGCTCAGATGACCTGCCGGGCTCGCAGCCCGGCGAGTTCCTCGTCCGAGAGTCCGAGCAGGTCGCGGAAGACGTCCGTGGAGTGCTCGCCGATCTCTGGCCCCAGACAGCGGACCTGACCGGGCGTCTCGGAGAGCTTCACCACCACACCAGGCGCGACCACCTCGCCGAGCGTGGCGTGCGGCAGGCGCTGGATCATCTCGCGCGCCAGCAGCTGCGGATGACCGAGCAGCTGGTCGACGGTGTAGACCGGCGAGCAGGGGACGCCGGCACCATCGGGGCCGAGCGCCCGCACCACCTCGTCGACGGTTCGCGCTGCCACCCACTCCCCGACGATCCCGTTGATCTCGTCGCTGCGGGCGACGCGCCCCGACACGCCCCGGAAACGCGCATCCTCGCCCAGCTCGGGACGCCCGATGGCGGCGGCGAGGGTACGGAAGAGCTTGTTGCTCGCCACCGCGATGACGACCCAGCCGTCGCGGGCGCGATAGCAGTCGTAGGGTGCGGTCCCGAGGTGGCGATTGCCCACCTGCTGCGGCAAGCGTCCCGAGGCGGCGAAGATGCCGGGCCAGCCGTCGAGCAGCGAGAACATGGCGTCCTGGCTGGAGACGTCGACCGCCTGGCCGCGTCCGGTCCGGGCGCGCGCGCAGAGGGCGGCAAGAACCCCGATGGCCCCGAAGAGTCCCTGCACGTAGTCGCCGAGTGAGCCACCGCCGCGGGTGGGCGGGTTGCCGGGGAACCCGGTGAGCGACATGAATCCGCTCGCCGCCTGCGTGATGATGTCGTACGACGGGCGCTCGGCCCACGGCCCGGTCTGGCCGAAGCCCGACAGGCTGGCAACGATCAGGCGGTGGTGCTCGCGACAGAGATCGGTCGGCGCCAGGCCCCAGCGCGCCAGCGTGCCGCCGGCGAAGTTCTCGACCAGGACGTCGACGTGCGGCAGCAGCCGGCGCAGCAGCGCGCGGCCCTCGTCCTGGCGCAGGTCGAGGGTGATGCCCTTCTTGCCGCGGTTGAGCGCGAGGAAGAACACCGGCACGCCGTCCACTGGCGGATAGCCGTAGCGCGCCTCGTCGCCGCCCTTCGGAGCCTCGATCTTCACCACCTCGGCGCCCAGGTCGGCGAGGATCGTCGTGCAGAACGGGCCGGCGAGAAAGCGCGTCAGGTCGAGCACGCGGATACCCGCGAGCGCGCTCATCGGGGCAGGAAGTGGCGCATCGCGGAGAGCAGCGCATCCAGGTCGGCGTAGTCGGCGAGGGCCTCGCTCAGGACCGCGTGGGTCGCCTCGATGCGCTGGAGATCGTGGTCCCCATCCGGCACGGCGAGCAGCTGCTCGAGCTGCTTGAGCAGGGGCTGCGTCTCGAGCTTGGTCTCGACCGGGATCTCGTCGGACAGCGCGATCAGGAGCCGGCTGCGCTCGATGAGTCCAGCGAGGATCTCGCCGTCGGTACGCTCTTTCACCTGTCCCCCTCTTTGCCTTCCTTGAGCTGCCGCTTCCAGTCGAGGATACGCGCCTGCGCACCCGCCGCCTCGGCCTCCGGGACCATGTTGGCCGCCTGGTACATGCGCGACAGCGTGGTATGCGCGAGGACGTCGTCGGGCGTGAGCTCGCAGAGCCGCTTCGCCGCCGCGATGGCTTCCTCGTGCCGTCCCAGATCGTTCAGCGCGAGCGCGAGCCCCTGCCAGCCGTCGGCGAAGTCGGCGTCGAGCACGATGGCCTCGCGGTACCGCGCCACCGCGTCCTCGACCTTGCCCTCCGCGACCAGATCTACCGCCTGGTCGTAGAGGTCGTACTTGTCGGCCATGGGGCGATGGGTAGCTGGTTGCCCGCGTGGCGGCAAGCCGAGCCGACTCGGCGCGCGTCGCGTTGACACCCCGCACCCCGGCCCCTACCCTCGCGCGTGTCTCTCGAGGCTGAGCTGGCCGCAGCCATCCGGGCCTCCGCCGACGCGGGCGATTTCCCCTTCGACGACTGGGCGCGGCGCGTCTTCGCGCACCAGTTCGCGCACAACGGCCCCTACCGCGGCTTCTGCGAGCGACGTGGCGTGACGCCCGAAACGCTCGCCTGCTGGGACGAGGTGCCGCCGGTGCCCGCCGCGGCGTTCCGGACCGCCGATCTGGCGTGCGGTCCCCCGGAGGCGATCTTCCGCACCAGCGGAACCAGCGCCGGGCCCGAGGCCCGCGGCCGGCATCTCGTGCCGCATCTCGACCTCTACCGCGCTTCCGCGCTCGTCACCTTCGCGCGCTTCCTGCTCCCGGACGGCGCCCGGCTACCGGCGGTGTTTCTCCTGCCGCCCCCCGTCGAGCGGCCGGACTCGTCGCTGGTGCAGATGTGCGCCTGGGTGGGGGAAGAGCTGGCGCCGGGCGCCGAGTGGTTCGCCGGACCGTCCGGCCTCGACGTGCCGCGGCTCCTGGAGCGCTTGCACGCGGCGGAGGCGTGCGGCGAGGCGGTGCTGCTGGCGGGACCTACGGCCGGATTTCTCAGACTCCTCGAAGCCGGAGCATCGTTCCGCCTCGGACGGGGCAGCCGGCTGATGGACACGGGCGGTGCGAAAGGGATGACACGCCCGCTGTCACGCGCCGGCTTCCTGCGCGCTTGCTGGACGCAGGTCGGGATCGCCGGCTACTTCTGCGTCAACGAGTACGGCATGACCGAGCTCTGTTCGCAGCGCTACGAGAGCGTGCTGCGGGATCGATTCGCCGGCCGCAGTCTCGACGCGCGGCGCCTGGTCGCGCCGCCCTGGCTGCGCACGCGCGTGCTCGATCCCGACACGCTCGTGCCCGTCCGGGCCGGCACCGTCGGACTCCTCTGCCATCACGATCTCGCCAACGCGGGTTCGGTGTCGGTCGTGCTCACGGAAGACCTCGGCCGCAACGTGGGCGACGACGGCATCGAGGTCGTGGGGCGAGTGCGCGGAGCGCAGTCGCGCGGTTGCGGGATGCTGCTCGCGGGCCTCGCCCAATGAGCGCGGTCGACGACCTGGCGCGCGCGGTCGAGGCGGCCCGTCGGGCCGGGGCCAGCATGGCGCGACGGCCACGGCGCGAGATCGCGAGCAGCCTGGCCGCGGCCGCACGGCGCTGGCGCGCAGACGCGCGCGTGCACGACGCCCTTCCGGCACAGTCGTGTCTCTCGACAGCGGTGGTCGCCGCCGGCCTCGACGTCGCCGCCGACGCGCTGGACGCCGACGCCATGACGGACCTCGTCGCCCGCGAGCTGGGCGGGGAACGTCCGCGGCGACCGTGGCTGGTCGCGCACGTGCTCGCCTCCAACGTTCCCGCGCTCGGCGTGCCGGCGATCGCCCTCGCCTGTCTCGCCGGCGCCGCGGTGGTGGTGAAATCGGGGCGTGCGGATCGACTGTCCGCCGGCGCGTTTCGCCGTGCGCTCGAGGTCGAGGACGAGGAGCTGGCCGCGACCGTGGTCACGACGTACTGGGCGGGCAGCGACCCGGTCGCCGAGCAGACGGCCCTCGCCCCGGCCGACGTCGTCGTCGCCACCGGACGCGACGCGACGGTCGACTCGCTCGCGCGCCGCTTCGGCAACCGGGTCGTCGCACACGGCGAGCGCGCCAGCGTCGTCGTCGTCGGCAGCGCCATACTCGACGACGTGCTGGCAGATCGTGTGGCGCGTGATGTGGCCCTGCACGACCAGCGCGGCTGCCTGTCGCCGGTCGCCGTGTACGTCGACGGCGATGCGGGCGCGTTCGCGGAGCGGCTCGCTGCGGCGCTCGAGGCGCTGGGCGACGCCTGGCCGCCGGGACCGCTCGGCCCGGCGGAACGGGCCGCGCATCGCACGGCCGTCGCCGAGGCCGAGTGGGCAGGCGCCACCGTGCTGGGGGGCGCGAGCGGCACGGTCCTGCTCCAGCCGGATCCGCGGCTACGGCCGTCCCCCGGCCGCCGCACCGTCTGGGTTCACCCGTTCCAATCGCTGCCCGACGTGCTGCCGCCGGGACGTATCGAGTGCGTCGGAGTGGCCGGCGCGGCCGTCGATCTCGGCGCGCTCCGCCGGCTCGGCGTGTCGCGCGTGTGTGCGCCGGGCCGGATGCAACGACCACCGCTCTCGTGGCCGCGCGGTCAGTGCGCGCCGTTGCGCACGCTGCTCGGCCTCCCGGCCGAGCCGCAGCTGGAGGTCTCGGCGACGTGACCGACGATCTGCGTGCGCTGTTCCTGCGTCACGTCTGTCAGACCTCGGATGGTCCCATGGGGCTCGTCGTAGCCGGTGCCCGTGGCGTCACCATCCGCGATGCGGAGGGCCGCGAGTACCTCGACCTGCTCGCCGGCATGGGCGTCGCGAACGTCGGGCACGCGCATCCCGACGTGATCGCGGCCGTGCATGCGCAGGCCGAGCGCCATCTCCACGTCATGGTCTACGGCGAGTTCGTCCAGGAGGCGCAGGTGCGCCTGGCTGCGCGACTGGCGGCGCTGCTGCCGCCGGCGCTGTCGGTGGTCTACTTCACCTCGAGCGGCGCCGAAGCGGTGGACGGCGCGCTCAAGACCGCCCGCAAGGCGACCGGACGGCCGCGGTTCGTCGCGTTCGTGGGCGGTTTCCACGGCGACACGTGGGGGGCGCTGTCGGTCGGCGGCAATCCCGTGTACCGCCGGCCGTTCGAGCCCCTGCTCCCCGACGTGGACTTCCTCCCGTTCGACGACGCCGGCGCGCTCGCCGCCATCGACGAGCGCACCGCGGCCGTGATCGTCGAGCCCGTGCAGGCCGAGGGCGGCGTGCGCATCCCGGGGCCCGGCTTCCTGCCTGCGCTCCGCCGCCGGTGCGACGACGTGGGCGCGGTGCTCGTCTTCGACGAGGCGGTGACGGGCTTCGGCCGCACCGGGCAGCTCTTCGCCCACACGCACTCTGGCGTCGTGCCCGATCTGCTGGTCCTCGCCAAGGCGCTGGGCGGCGGCCTGCCGCTCGGGGCGTTCGTCGGCCGTCCGCAGCTCATGCAGACCCTCTCCCACGACCCGCAGCTGGCGCACGTGACCACGTTCGGCGGTCACCCGCTGTCGTGCGCGGCGGGGCTGGCCGCGCTCGACGTCCTGCTGCGCGACCGTCTGGCGGAACGCGCAGCCGTCCTCGGCGAACGCCTGCTCCGCGAGCTCCGAACCATGATCGGGCG
>JBKPDC010000185.1:0-12493 GCA_046727715.1 Thermodesulfobacteriota bacterium | reverse complement strand
AGCTCGACCGCGATGGCCTCGCTGAAGCTGAGGACGAAGGCCTTGGTCGCGGTGTAGGTCGCCATGTGCGGACTCGGGGTGTAGGCGCCGATCGACGCGACGTTCATCACCACGCCCCGCCGGCGGCGCACCATCGGCGGCAGCAACCGTCCGGTGAGCTCGACCAGCGCCTCGACGTTGAGCGCGATCTGCTCCAGCTCTCGCTCGACGGGCAGGGCGTGGAAGAGCCCGACCGTCCCGAACCCCGCGTTGTTCACCAGCCAGTCGACGTCCAGCCCGCGGCGACCGATCTCCTCGACGAGCGCGGCGACCGCGTCCGGCTTCGTCAAGTCTGCCGGCAGGACATCGACCTCGATGGCGTGCGCGGCCCGCAGCTCCGCCGCCAGTGCTTCCAGACGCTCCGCACGGCGCGCCACCAGGCCCAGGTGCAGGCCGTCGCGCGCCAGCCGGCGCGCCAGCGCCTCGCCGATACCGCTCGACGCCCCGGTGACGAGCGCGATCTCCCGAGCCATTCCCGGCGAGCGGGCTATCACGTCGCGCCGCCCGTTGACAGCCCGCCGCCGGGCGGGTCATCAGAGTCGACGCATGGCTAGCCTCAGCGAAGCCGAGTTCGGCCGGGCCGTGCAGGCGCTCGTCGACCACTACGGGCTCGAGCGCTTGCGCGACCGGTTCGCGAAGATGGGCGCCATCACCAACCGGCGCGGGCTCAACACGCCGTCGGCGCTCGCCGACCGGCTCTATCGCCTCTCGGGAGGGCTACGCCGTCAGGCCGTGCCGTCGTTCGCTTTCACGTCGCTGTGGGGCGAGATGCTGGAGGCGAAGCTCGGAAAAGACGGCGAGAAGCGGCTCGAAGAGCTAGCCGACAAGGTGAACGCCTGCCTCACCAAGGACGAGCAGGTCGTCGAGGGCAAGGAGAGCGAGCTGGAGCAGGCGCTGGGCGAGTATCGCTCCGCGCTGTCGTCGGTCGCGGGTGCCGAGGTGGCGCGCTCGGACATGCTGCTGAAGGCCGTGCCAGTGGTCGCAGAGCGGCTGCGGGCGGACACGGCGGGAAGCTGACGGCATGGCGTCCGGTAGCATCCTCGTCCCGGAGGAGCGTGTGCCGGTCATGGCGGAGTGCGATGTCGTCGTGGTCGGCGGCGGGTCGGCCGGCATGGCGGCCGCGGTCACCGCCGCACGCCTCGGCCTGCGTACCGCCTTGATCGAGGAGATGCCCTTCCTCGGCGGCATGTCCACGGGTGGTTGCGTCGGCACGTTCTGCGGCTTCTACCTTCGCGAACCCTCGGGCGACCTCGTGCGCCTGGTCGGCGGCTTCGCGGCGGAGGTGATGGACCGCCTCGCCGCCGCCGGGCAGTGCTACGGGCCGGTGCCGTGGAAGACCACCGCTGCCGTGCCCTACGTGCCGTGGGGCGTGAAGCGGTTGTACGACACCATGGTGGGAGCGGAGCCGAACCTGCACCTGCTCCTGCACGCCCGTCTCGTGCACGCCACGGTGCACGACAGCGCGATCGAGGCAGCCGTCGTCGCGACGCGCTCGGGGCTGGTCGCCTATCGCGCGCCCTTCTTCGTCGACGCGACGGGTGATGCCGCGCTCGCGCGGGCGGCGGGGGCCGCCATCGAGCGCGGCGAGACCATCCAGTACCCGTCGATGATGTTCTACATGCAGCACGTCGATCTCGGGCGGGCGCTGCCCGCGCTCTTCGAGCTGAACGATCTGCTCGAGCGACACTTCGCGAGCGACCACCTGCCACGCCGCTCCGGCAACCTGATTCCGACCGGTCGCCCCGGCGAGGTGCTGGTGGCCATGAGCCGGGTGGCGATCGACGGACGGCCGGTCGACGGCGCCGACCCGGCCGAGCTCACCCGCGGCGAGCTCATCGGTCGCGAGCAGGCCGAGCGCTGCGCGGCGTTCCTCTGCCGGCACATGCCCGGCTTCGAAGACGCCTTCCTGTCGGACACCGCGCCGCGGCTCGGGCTGCGCGAGACGCGCCGCATCCGCGGCCGCTACCGCCTGACCGAGGACGACGTGCTCGGCGGGCGCCGCTTCGTCGATGGCGTGTGCCGTGCCGCCTGGCCGATCGAGCTGCATGTCGAGGACGGCCGCACCGAGTGGCGCTTCCTCGACGACGGCCTCTGGTACACCGTCCCGTACCGCTGCCTGCTCCCGGAGGCCATCGACAATCTCGCAGTCGTCGGCCGGTGCGTCTCGGCTTCGCGCGAGGCGTTCGCGTCGGTGCGCGTGATCGGGCCCTGCATGGGCGAAGGCCAGGCCGCTGCGGCGGCCGTGGCACTGGCCATCCCCGGCGCAACCCCTTTGCCACGCGTCGATCCCGACGCGCTGCGGACACGGCTCGCCGCCCTGGGCGTGCCGCTGTGAGCCGCCCGCGGCTTGTCTCCTCGCGAATCGGCCGGTATTCCGGGCCCATGCGGCTGATCGTCAGCGCGCTCGTCGCGCTCGTGGCGTTCGCGGGCGCGGCCCGCGGCGAGTACCCCGAGGAGCTCTTCCTGAACAAGCGGTTCAGCTCCTTCACCATCCCGACGCCCGGCCCCGGCAGCCTGCCGCCGGTCCTCGGCGACGTCCGCCTGTACCGCATCAAGAACGGCGACACGCTGATGGATATCGCCCGCCTCTACGGGCTCGGCTACAACGAGATCGTCGACGCCAACCCAGGGCTCGACCCGTGGGTGCCTCCCCCAGGCGCCACCATCCTGCTCCCCACGGAGTGGATACCGCCCTGCTGCACCTACCAGGGCATCGTCGTGAACATCCCGGAGATGCGGCTGTTCTACTACGAGTCGGGCGGTGCGGGGACGACGGTGGTGCAGACTTATCCCGTCGGGCTCGGCCGTGACGACTGGCAGACGCCGAGCGGGCGTTTCAAGGTGATCGGCAAGAGCGTGAACCCGCAGTGGAACATCCCCGAGTCGATCCGCCAGGAGCACATCGCCGAGCGCAACGACCCACGCACCTTCATTCCCGGTGGCGCGCCGGACAATCCCCTCGGCAAGTACCGTCTCGAGCTGACGCTGCCCGCGTACCGCATTCACGGCACCGACATTCCGTGGGGGGTCGGGATGCAGGTGAGCCACGGGTGCGTCCGGCTCTATCCCGAGGACATCGAGCATCTGTTCCCACAGGTGCCGGTGGGAATTCCCGGCGAGTTCATCTACCAGACGGTCAAGGTGGGCCAGCGCGACGGCGAGGTGTACGTTGAGGTGCACGAGGACATCTACGGGAAGACCCCGGCGATCTTCCATGACGCCATGACAGTGCTGGGACGGCGTGGGGTGCGCGCGATCGACGCCGGGAGGCTCGAGCGCGGGCTCGACGAGAGCGGTGGTATCCCCTTCCCGGTCAACCGTGGGGCGGGCGACTCGGGTCAGACTGCGCACAGGACGGGCGATGACGGAGCTGCGGGTCCGTACCAGAACCAAGCGCGAGATGGTTGACCTCACGTCGCGCGTGGCGGAGGTCGTCCGTCGCGCGGGGGTCGCCGAGGGCCTGTGCAGCGTCTACGTGCCGCACGCGACGGCGGCGATCGTGGTCAACGAGAACGACGACCCGAACGTGTGTGTGGACGTGCTCGATGCCCTCGACAAGCTGATCCCGCCCGGCGGCTGGCGACACGACTTGGTGGACGGGAACGCGGCGTCCCACATCCAGGCGGCGATCCTGGGGCCCGGCGAGACCATTCCGGTCCGAGACGGGCGGCTCATGCTGGGCACGTGGCAGGCGGTGATGCTGGTCGAGCTGGACGGTCCGCGCGACCGGCGCGTGCTGGTGACGCTGCGCTGAGGATCGACCCGAGACAGGGTCTCGGGTCGGCCTCGAGCTACGCCGAGGCCTTGTGAAGGGCGGCGATGACGTCCGCGGGGAGATCGACCACGTTGGCTCGGGCGGCCCGGAGCCCCCGCTCACGCCACTCGCGGAGCCCCCGCCGCACGTAGTCGGCGTTGATTTCCAGGGTGTCGCAGATGTTCTCGAACGAGAAGAGCCAGGCGCGGTCGGACGAATCCACCCACTCCTTCGATTCCTGGAAGATCTGCGCCCCCCGCGGGTCGCGGGCGTGGGCATACTTCTGGTAGCAGTCGATCGCGTCCTCGAGCACCGCGAGCATCAACAGCCGCTCGCGCTCGAGCCCGCCGGAACGGCGGAACGCCGCAAAATACTGGGCCGGTAGAAGAACGTCGGGTTCGAACAAGCCTGCCAACCTATCGTGTCCGCCCGAAAAGCCCCGTTTGCCCCTGGCCACCATCAACCCCTCCTCCCACATGGGCGGGCCCACCTCCTGGTGGGGTCGGCGGAACGCCTAATCTGTTACCATCGCCGACGTTTGGACAGAACACTCCCGGGATGAAAACGCCTGGGCCGGGAAATTAGGACTCCTTATCCGCCTCTTTCCGCAATGTTTCAAGGCGGTTTTCGGAAGGAGACGCGGGGAAGGCGTTGTCGCGGATGAGGGCATCGATGCGGCCGGTCGACGCCTTCGACCAGCGCTCGAGGGTCATCTCGGCCGGCGATCGCCCGGCTGACAGGTACTCCCGAATCGGGTCGAGATAGACCCGCTCGTCGCGCCCTTCGGCGTCGACTTCCTTCTGCCGGCGCAGGCCCTCCTCAGCGATCGTGTAGAGCTCCCGCGCCAGATCGAGGACCGGGATGCCCTTCATCCGCGCTCGCATGCCGCCCCGCGTCACGTCGCGGTAGAGAGCCGTGCACTCCTCGAAGCTCCAGCGCTTCACCAGGTCGTCCACGGCATCGAGGCAGTCTGTCTCATGCAGCATGCCCTTCACCAGCGCCGGCACGGCCAGCACCCGGTCGGGGGGTTGGCTGTCGGCGGACCGGATCTCGAGGTACCCCTTCAAGCGGACCTCGGGGAACAGCGTGGTCAGGTGGAGACGCCAGTCGTCGAGCGTGGCGGGCTCGCCGTCGAGGCCAGTGTCGAGGAACCGGCGGAACGGGACGCCGGTGACTTCGGTCCGGTAGCGGTCCTTCCGGAGCACGAAGTACAGCGGCACGTCGAGTGCCCAGGAGATGTAGTCCGCAAACGAGGCGTCGGCACGGAAGGCGAGGGGCAGGAGACCGCAGCGCGCGCGATCGGTGTCGGTCCAGATGTGGCCACGGAAGCTCAGCTGGCCGTTCACCCCGCCTTCCGAGATGCACGAGTTGGCGAAGACGGCATTGACGATCGGAGACGTCGCCATGCCGAGGCGCAGTTTGCGCATGGCGTCCCGCTCGTCGGCGTAGTCGATGTTCGCCTGGACCGTGGCCGTCTGCTTCATCATGCGATGGCCCATCGAGCCCACGCGGAGCATGTAGTCGCGCATGATGGCGTAGCGCTGCTTCGGCACCCACTCGATCTCGTCGAGCGTGCTGACCGGCTGCATGCCGAGCCCGAGAAACGCGATCCCGAGCTCGCGTCCGATCTCGGACAGCTCCCGCACGTGCGTCGCCAGCTCGTCGCGCGTCTCATGCAGCGTGCGGTAGGGTTCGCCGGACAGCTCGACCTGCCCGCCCGGCTCGAGCGTGATCGACGCGTTGCCGCGACGCAGCGCGATCGTCCGCCCGTTCTCCTCCTGCGGCTCCCAGGAGAAGCGTGCCGCCAGTTCGCGCAGCAACCGCTCGATGCCGCGAGCGCCCGAGAACGGCGTCGCGCGCCCGGTGTGGGGATCGACGGCGAGCTTCTCGTACTCGGTGCCGATCGTCCAGCGCTCGCGAGGCTTGGCGGAGTTGTGGAACTCCTCGACCAGCTGGTCGATGCTCTCGATGGGTGCCGCCTCGCCGCTCGCGCGGAAGTCGGTCATGGCCGGGCGGACGCTAGCCGGGTGAGGGGGCCGTCGCAAGGCGCGCGGACGTGCTTCCACCGCCGCCGTCAGCCGCGACGGGCGGCCAGGGCGGCCTGCACCTCCGCGTGACGCTCGCGGGTGAGCGGAAAGCGGTAGAAGAGGGTGAGGCCGAGCCGGAGGAACAGTGCGGGAATCGGCCCGTCCGCCAGCTCGACGACGCAGGCGTAGCCCTGCCCCGGGAAGACGAGCCCGCAGTCGACCGAAACGGAAGCGGTAAGGAAAGCAAGCGCGCGCTTGAGGCGGTGCATGACGGGTACGGTCGTACGGTGGGGCCTGTGTCACTCGTTTTTCCGCGCCGGCGATGCTGGTAAGGTCGTCACGTGCCGGCAACACGCGCGTTGCTCCTCGCGCTGGCGATCGGCAGCGGGACGCTCGCGCTGGGATGCCGCGCATCCGAGCACGTCGCGGGGTCCGCGTACGTCGGCTCGGTGGCGTGTCGCGACTGTCATCAGGCGGCGTACGCATCCTGGGACACCTCGAACCACCACGTGGCGATGCTCCCCGCATCACCGTCGGCACCCCTGCGTGCGCGCCCGCACGATGACGGCCCGATGGTCGTACGTGATGGACGGCTCTTCATGGCAGGATCACGACTGGAGCACGATGCCGACATCGCGCTTGCCTATGCCCTCGGCCATCGCAACGTGGAGCAGTACGTTGGCCCGCTCAAGCCCGGCCGCCTCCAGGCGCTGCCGCTCTCCTACGACGCGCAGCGCGGCGAGTGGTTCGACCTCTTCGCCGGCGAGACCCGCACCCCGGCCGACTGGGGTCACTGGACCAATCGCGGCATGACGGCCAACGCCCAGTGCCTCTTCTGCCACACGACGGGCTTCGCGAAGGGCTACCAGGAAGCCGCCGACACCTACGAGACGCGCTTTACCGAGATGGGCGTCGGCTGTGAGGCCTGTCACGGGCCGGGCGCGTCCCACGTGGCGGCGCGCCGGCGTGGCGGCCCGGATCCGTGGGCTGGCCGTGACCCGGAGCTGCTGCTCGCGGCGTGCGGCAGCTGTCACAGCCGGCGCGTCGATCGCGCACCCTGGACCCCGGGGGACGCGTTCCTCGACGCCTTCGAGCCGGAACTGTTCGACACCGACGCGTACTTTCCCGACGGCCAGGTGCACGAGGAGCTGTACGAGCTGATCTCGTTCCAGTCGAGCCGCATGTACGCCGAGGGCGTCCGCTGCTGGAACTGCCACGACGGTCACGGCAACGGCACGCGCGCGCCCGGCAACCAGCAATGCCGGAGCTGTCACGCGGCGCAGTACGACGACCAGACGCACACGCATCACCACGCCGGCAGCGCGGGGGCGCAGTGCACGGGCTGCCACATGCCGATCACCGTCTACATGCAGCGCGACGCGCGCCACGACCACTCGTTCAGCCGGCCGGATCCGGAGCTCACGCTGTCCCTCGGCGTCCCGAACGCCTGCAACCGCTGCCACGCCGACCGCGACGCGGCCTGGGCGGCGGAGCAGGTGCGCGCCTGGTACCCGGACGACGCGCTGCGCGCACAGCGCCGGGCGGTGGCGACGGCCCTCGCCGCCGGTCGCGGCGGCGATCCCGGCAGCGTGCCCGGCCTGCTCGCACTGCTCGGCGGCACCAGCGACCCGGTACGGCGCGCGAGCGCCGCGCGGCTCCTGGCCCGGTTTCCTACCAGCTCCGGCGTCACGCCGGGGTTGCTCGCCGCGATGCGCGACCCCGAGCCGCTGGTCCGCACGGGCGCCGCGTGGTCGATTGCGCAGCGGCCCGCGCTGGCGCCCGACGCACGCGACGCCATGGTCGCCGCGCTCGATGACCCAATCCTCACCGTGCGTCTCAATGCCGCGGTGGGCCTCCGCAGCGTCGCCGCCGACACGCTGCCCCCCACTGCCGCCCAGGCCCTCGCCCGCGCCGACGCCGAGTGGCGCACCAGCCAGGAGCTGGGCGCCGACACGCCGGAGGCACGTTACAACCTCGCCATCGTCTTCGCGTCCACCGGCCGCACCGCGGAGGCCGAGCGCGAGTACCGCGCGGCGCTCCGTCTCTGGCCGCGCTCCATCCAGGCGCGTCACAACCTCGCCCTGCTGCTGGCGCAGCAGGGTCGCGTCACCGAAGCCGCCCAGGAGCTGGAGACGCTGATCGCCGACGATCCGGTGCCGGCGAGCGCGTTCGCCCTCGGTCTGCTCTACGGGCAGATGGGGCGGTGGCAGGATGCGGCGCGTGCGCTGGACCGCTGCCTGGAGGAGGATCCCGCCTACCCCAGGGCGCGCTACAACCGTGCCCTCGCGCTCGCGAAGGCGGGCGAGACGACGGCGGCCCTCGCCGAGCTGGAGCGGGCGGCGGACGATCCGGCGGCGCGGGCCGAAGCCGTGCGGACGCTCGTCGACCTGTCGCGGCAGGTGAACGACAGGGCACGGCTCGAGCGCTGGGTCCTGGAAGCGGCGCGCCTCGATCGCGACGCCGCGGTGCAGCCCGGTGCCCGCGAGCTGCTGGATCGGTGAGCGTCAGGACGGCGCGCGAGGCGTGCCCGGCACCCACCGCGGCACCTGGCGCAGGTATGCCTCGTAGGCGGCCCCGAAGCGGCTGCGCAGCGCCGGCTCCTCCACGCGCACGACCCACCAGTGCGCCGCGGCGCCCATCGCCGCGGCGAGGAGAAGCAGCGGCGTCGACTGGTGCCAGAGCGCGAGCCCGATGACGGCGAGCACGCTGCCGCCGTACAGAGGATTGCGCACGCGCACGTAGGGGCCGGCGATCACGAAGGCCGGGCTCCGCCCGCGCCGCGGCCGGCCGCGGCCGGCGAGCAGGATCCCGCTCCGGACGGCGAGCGCCGCGCCGGCGAATCCCAGGAGCAATCCGAGGGTGCGCACGGGTGTGCGCGGTCAGGTCGTGTAGTGGCTCCGCCGCTTCACGGCGATCTCGCGCTCGAGGTAGAAGATCTCCACCTTCTCGATCGCGTCACCCCGCGTCGCGAACTTGTGGCCGCGCAGCGTGGCGGCGAGGACGCCGAGGTCGGGCCGGCCGGGAAACTCCGCGACGCCGCGGATCTCGGTGCTGGCGAACACGGTGTCACCCGCGAAGATCGGCGCCGTGTGGCGGCCGGTGGCGTAGCGGATGTCGCCCAGCGAGTTGTCGCCCACGTCGGCGGAGGATATCCCGAGGCACAGGTTGAATGGGATGCCGCCGAACACGATCAGCTGTCCGCCCACGAAGCGCTCGGGGTCCTGCGACACCATCCACTGGTTGCAGTGCACCTGCGACGTGTTGTCGAGGATCCCCGTCAGCATGATGTGGTCGGTGGTCACGACGCGACCGCGGGAATGCTCGATGACGTCGCCCGGGGTGAAGTCCTCGAGGTAGGAGTCGTCGTTGGTCAGGTGGGCGAGGTCGCCGTAGCGACGCGCCGGGTCGTACGGCGGGAGCACGAGCGACGCCTCGATGCGCTCGGGTGCGGCGTCGCCGTCGTGGAGCTTCGCGTCCTCGTCCCGCTTCCACACCTGCACCTTGCGCTGGAAGGTGAGCACGACCTCGCCGCGTTGATTGCGGCCCGTGGTCTGCACGTGCACCACGCCGAGCATCGGGTTGCTGGACGACCCCTTCACACCGAGCACACGCGTCTCCGCTTCCAGCGTGTCGCCCAGGTACACCGGAACGCCGAAGCGCATGTCGATGTACTCGAGATTCGCGCGCGCGTTCTCCGACACGTCCTCCACGCTCTGGCTGAACACGACGAGCATCACGAGGCCGGGCGGAACGACCAGTCCGTGGAATCCATACGCCTGCGCGTAGCGGGCGTTCTTCGAGAGCGGGTTGGTCGTCATGGAGAAGTCGGTGAAGAGCGCGAACAACCCTTCCGTGACCGTCTTGCCGCCCTTGTGGCGGTAGACGTCACCGGGGACGAAATCCTCCAGAAAATGGCCGCGATGCTTGCGAATGACAGCCATGGCGGGGCTCCCTTACGGGAGCGGCTTCAGGGGGTCAACCGGACGCGCGCCGATCGAGGTCAGCCGGCGCCGGTGAGCCCGCTGCGACCGTCCGGCATCGCCTCGCGCGACGCGCCGAGGGCGGCGGCGGTGGCGCGGACGACGGTGAGCAGCCGCTGGCGCTGGCGCTCGGGCAGGTCGCGGTACAGACGCACCAGCTCCTCGAGCTCCGGATCCTTGGTGATGGGAGGCGGCGCCGACTCGTTCCAGCCAGGCACCCGCTCGTTCAGCAGCAGAAGGCTCCGCGCGTCCTCCGAGAGCACGTCGCGATCCATGGAGGACACGCCGCTCCGCAGGGCGGCGTTCACCTTCATGACGACGAGGAGTGGCGTCGCCAGCCCCCGGCCGCCTTCGAATCGACTGACCGCCCCCTGGCTCACGCCCGCCACGCGCGCGACCTGTTCCTGGGACAGCCCGAGGAACTCCCGGACGCGCCGCGCCTGCTTGCCCAACCCCTTGATCCAGCCCGACCAGTCGAGCTGCTCCCACGAGCCGTTACCCTCCCAGGCCATGCGGGGACCTCTAGCCGCGGAGGGTGGACGATGTCAATTCAGAATGTCGAATCAGCCTTTCAGGAGATTCCGGGCGATTCGGCATGGACTCGTCGCCGACGCGCCGGTAGGTGCTCCGGCCCGGGCCACCGAACTCTTCCGGCACGGCGAAAGTCCATGAGCCCGACCTCCCACGCCTTGCGCGCCAGGTCCTCGGGGAAGATCTGCTGCTCGTCGTACTTCGCGGCGACGGGATGATCTCCTCGGCGGCGAAGCGCCGCACCGTCTCCTTGCGCTGCTGCTGCTCCGGGGTGAGCTCGAACTGCACCATGCGCGGGGATCCTGCGTCGGGGTTCCTGCCTCGCCCGACGATACGCCCATTTCCAATCCGCGGGCGGCGGTACGTGACAGGCACCCGGCGCGGCGTGTAGCGTAGGCGTCGAGTGCGAGCACTGCGCTGGGACGGCAGTGAGCTGCGCCTCGTATCGGACCTGCCCGAGCCGGCGCCGGGACGAGGCGAGGCGCTGGTGCGCGTGCGGCTGGCGGGCATCTGCCGCACCGATATCGAGATCTGCCGCGGCTACCTGGGGTTTCGCGGGACGCCCGGCCACGAATGGGTCGGCGAGGTGGTCACGGCGCCGGACGCTGCACTGCTCGGCGCCCGTGTCGTCGGCGAGATCAACTTCGGCTGCGGCGCGTGCGTGGCCTGCCGGAGCGGCCTCGCCCGCCACTGCGCGACACGGCGCGTGCAGGGGATCGTGGGCGCCGACGGCGCGCTCGCCGAGTTGCTCGCGATCCCCGTGACCGTGCTCCACCGCGTCCCCGAAGGCATGGACGATGCGACGGCGGTGTTCGCCGAGCCGCTCGCGGCAGCCTTCGAGATCACAGAGCAGCTCGGCGCCGTCGGCGGGCGGCGCACGGTGGTGCTGGGGGACGGCAAGCTCGGCCTGCTGATCGCGCAGGCGCTCTCCGCCGCGGGCGCGCAGGTGACGCTCGCGGGTCACCACGCCGAGAAGCTCGGCGTCGCAGAGCGTCTCGGCGTCGCGGTGGGAAGCCCTGCGCCGGGCGCCGATCTCGTGGTCGACGCCACCGGCTCGCCCGACGCCCTCGCCGAGGCGCTCGCGCTGGTGCGGCCACGCGGCACCGTCGTCCTGAAGACGACGGTGGCGGCGCGCCACGCGCTCGACCTCGCACCGGCCGTCGTGAACGAAGTGACGATCGTCGGCTCGCGCTGCGGCCGCTTTCCGCCGGCGCTGGACGCGCTCGGGGCAGGGCGGGTGCGCGTGGCACCGCTCATCGAGGCCGTGTACCCGCTGGCGGATGGCATCGCCGCGTTCGCGCACGCCGCCCGACCGGCCGCGCTCAAGGTGCTGGTCGCGCCGGGCTCGTAAACCTGCCCGCCCCGATGTGCCACCCGACGGAGAAGCCGGGAGGCGGCTGCGACTGCCGACGGCTCGCCGCCGAGGACGCCGGTCAGCCCGCAGCCGGCTTCGTTCGCATGATCCGAGGCGGCGCCTTCTGCGCCCAGTCCCTCATGAACGCGACCTCATCCCGGCTCGATGCACGCCCAAGGACCTCGTTCCGGTGAGGGAAGCGGCCGAAGCGGCGCAGCACCTCGCGGTACTTGTGCGCCTGCTCAATGCAGGCGGCGAATACCTGCTTGTTCACTTCGGGGCATTCTTCGAGTGCTCGCGTCGAGAGCTCGAGTGCCCGCTCTTTCGCCGCCACACTCTCGGTGTGCAAGAAGGGCATGATGAGGAAGTGCCGCCCTTCCCAGTTGAGTTCGCGTTCGAACCCGGAGTCGAATGCGCGCTGGGCGAGTGCCAGGGCCCTCTCGTCGCCGGCCCAGGCGCGCGGCGTATCGCGGTAGATGCCGCGCGGAAACTGATCGAGGAGGAGCACCAGAGCCAGGACCCCTCGCGGGGTGTGTGCCCAGTCGTCAAGATCGCCGGACAGCGCCTTCTCCACGTCGGCTGCGAATCGCTGGCGGATTGCTTCGTCAACGTCGGGACCGCCTGCGAACCACCGCTCCAGTTTGTCGAGCAATTCGTCCGCGTTGCGTGCGGCGCGTCCAAACCAGAACTCCAGTACCTCTTCCGCCGTGGCCATGGTTCGACCGGTAACATCCGGGCCAAGCCGGCGCTACGGGCCAGTGACTTGCTCATGACTGTCGCGGCGCTCCGCTTCACCAACGCCGCCCAA
>JBKPDC010000184.1:0-27484 GCA_046727715.1 Thermodesulfobacteriota bacterium | reverse complement strand
ACCTCCATCGGCACGTCGCGTGGGAAGCAGACGACGTTCAGTGCCGTCCGCGGCTCGCCGCCCATGGCGTAGACGTCGGAGATCGCGTTGGCCGCCGCGACGGCACCGAACTGGAACGGGTCGTCGACGATGGGCGAGAAGAAGTCCACGGTCTGGACGAGCGCGAGGTCCGGACCGAGGCGGAACACGCCCGCGTCGTCGGCGGTTGCCGTTCCCACCAGCAGGTCGGGATGCGTCGCCACGGGCAGCGTCGCGAGCACGCGGGACAGGTCGGCGGGGCCGAGCTTCCCGGCGCACCCCGCAGCGCGTGCGCGATCGGTGAGCCGGAAGGCCGCCGGCGGGGACCCGTGCTCGTCGTTCATGCGCGGCCCATCCTCTAGCCCGCGTGCCGGCGCGACGCCAGCCTACCGGCGCAGGCGGCGGAGGTCGCCGATGCGCAGCGTCACGCCCGTGCGGTCGGTCCAGTCGAGGAACGCGATGGCAAACTTGCGGCTGGCGCCGATGGCGTCGCGGAACGCGGCCGCCGTGATGTCGCCGTGCGCCTGGCAGTGCGCCGCCAGACGCGCGAGCGCTTCATCGGCGAGTCGCCTGGCGTAGAACAGATCGGCTGCAATCCGGACCACGCGGCCCTCCTGCTCGAGCACCGCGAGCACGTCGATCACCGCCTTCGCGGAGAGGCCCGTCGCGCCCGCGAGCTGGTGCACGTCGGGCGGTGTGAAGCCGCCCGCGGCCAGGAGCTCCTCGAGCGCCGCGGCCCGGTCACGCGCGGCCGCCCCGAGCGCCACGCGATGCGACGGCAGGTGGACGAGCCGGTCCGCACGCACCAGGCGTCCAGCCGCCACGAGTCGGTCGATGCCCCACCGGAACACGCGCGGGCTCACGTCCCACGGCAGCCCCGTGCGCAGGCGTTCCATCTCGAGTCCCGCGGCGAGGGGCTCGCTCCGATGGTGCGCCGACACGGCCTCCACGACCAGCGCCACGAACTGATCCCATTTTGCGGGGGCGACCAGAGACGCGGGGGCAGTCGAAGACGCGGGGGCAGTCGGAGACGCGGCCGGGCCCCCGTGGCCCGCGTGGCCCCTGGACACATCCTCGACGTACAGAGCATCCGGGACGCGTTCCACCGCCCGCTCCACCGTCATCCCCAACCCCTGCGCCAGGGTCGCCACCGACACCGCAAACTCCGGCGACGCCTCCAGAAACGCCCCCGCCGCCTCCGAATCCGTCCCCGCGTGCAGGCGCTCGAGCAGCGCCACGACCGGCCGCTCCCCGCGCCGCCGGCGCTCCGCGAACGGATTCACCACCACCCCTCCCCCGAGCGTCCAGCGTGCCGTCTCGTCGCGCAGGACGAAGCGGTCGCCGCGCAGCGCCACGACAGGCGCCTGCAGCACGAGCTGCGCCCAGCCCGCATTCCGCGGCGCGAGCTCGGTGATGCCGTCGAGCAGGATCACCCTGCCGAGCACCTCGGCCGTGCCCGCGTGCAGGCGCACTCGACCATGGGTCACGAGCCCACGCCGCGCGCCCGGCCGCACGTCGACGCGGACGTCCAGCCGGGTCGTCGCGCGCTCGATGCGCGGGTCGCACACGACGTCGCCGCGGCGCACGGCATCCAGCTCGACCCCGCCAAGATTGAGCGCCACGCGCTGGCCGCGGCCCGCGCGCGCGACTTCGGAGCCGTGCACCTCGATGCCACGCACGCGCGCCATGGCGCCGCCGGGGAGGAGTCGGACCGTGTCGCCCGCGGTGACCTCCCCGGCCATCGCCGTGCCGGTGACGACGACGCCGTGGCCCCGGATCACGAAGGCGCGGTCCACGGGGAGCCGGAAGTAGCCTTCGCGCGACGGCCCGGCTGCGTCGTCCGGGTGGGCGAGCTGTGCAGCGATCTCGGTTCGGAGCACGTCGAGGCCCGCGCCGGTGAGCGTCGACACGGCGATCACAGGCGCCCCTTCGAGGGTGGTGTCGAGGGCCAGGATCTCGATGTCCTCGCGCACCGTCTGGACCCGCGCGGCGTCCACCAGGTCGGTCTTCGTGATGACGAAGATGCCGCGCCGCAGCCCGAGCACGTGCAGGATGTCGAGATGCTCTTCGGTCTGCGGCATCACCCCGTCGTCGGCCGCGACCGTGAACAGCACCAGGTCCATCCCGTGCGCACCGGCGAGCATGTTGCGGATGAAGCGCTCGTGCCCCGGCACGTCGACGATACCGGCCCGCTCACCGTCCGCCCCTTCGAGCCAGGCGAAGCCCAGGTCGATCGAGATGCCGCGCGCCTTCTCCTCCGCGAGGCGATCCGTGTCCTGCCCGCTCAGCGCGCGGACCAGCGACGTCTTCCCGTGGTCGATGTGCCCCGCGGTGCCGATGATCAGCGCCATGGCGGGTCTCGGGGGTCGAGGTCGACGAGCAGGTCCGTGGCGGCGAAGACGCCGCGCAGGTCGAGCAGGAAGCGTCCGCCATGGATGCGGCCGAGCACGGGGGGACGGGCGGCGCGGAAGCGCGCCGCGATCTCCTCGGCCGAACGGGTCGGATGCTCGACCGCGAGCGCGCGGCTCGCAAGCACCGCCACCGGCAGCGCGCCCGAGCCCGCCTCGGCCTCGGACTCCACCAGCGTGACCGTGTGACCCGGCCCGAGGCGCGTCGCGAGCAACGGAGCCACCGCCCGTCCGATCGCCTCCATGTCCTCGAGCGGGCGCGTGAGCCAGCGCAACACGGGGAGCGCCGCCGGAAGATCGGGCGCCTCGCGGTAGAGGCGCAGCGTGGCGGCGAGGGCGGCGAGCGTGAGCTTGTCGGGACGCAACGCGCGGCGCAGCGGGTGTTGCGAGAGCCGGGCGATCACCGCCGTGCGCCCTACGACGACACCAGCCTGCGGGCCGCCGAGCAGCTTGTCACCGCTGAAGGTGACGACATCGGCACCCGCCGCGACGCGCTCCCGCACCAGCGGCTCGTGCGGCAGACCGTACGCCGCCAGGTCGACCAGCGCGCCGCTGCCGAGGTCTTCGAGCACGGGGACGCCCGTGGCGCGCCCGATCGCCACGAGCTCGGACAGCTCCACCGACGCCGTGAAGCCGACGACGCGATAGTTGCTGGTGTGCGCCTTCACGAGCAGGCCCGTCTCCGGGCCGATGGCGCGTCGGTAGTCGTCGGCATGCGTGCGATTCGTGGTGCCCACCTCGCGCACCCGCGCGCCGCCGAGCGCCATCACCTCGGGCATGCGGAAGCTGCCCCCGATCTCGACCAGCTCGCCGCGCGACACCACGACCTCGCGGCCCGCCGCCAGCGCCGCGATCGCGAGGAGGACCGCCGCGGCGTTGTTGTTCACCACCAGCGCGGCCTCGGCGCCGGTGAGCGCCCGCAGATCGTCCTCGACGAGCGCGTCGCGACTGCCGCGGCGGCCGGTAGCGACGTCCAGCTCCAGGTTCACCGCCCCGCGGGCCGCGAGGACGATGGCCTCCACCGCCGGCTCCGCGAGGGGCGCTCGGCCGAGGTTGGTGTGCAGCACGACGCCGCTGGCGTTGACCACGCGGGTGAGGCGCGGCGCGGTGGCCAGCGACGCTTCCACGCGCGCCAGCAGCACCTCGTCCGCCGGCACCGTCCCGCCCGCGTCGAGTGCCCGGCGCAGGTCGCGCAGGATCAGGCGGATCGTCTCGACGACCCGCTCACGCCGCCAGCGCGCGAGCAGGGGGGCCGCTGCGGGCGCACGCAGCAGCCGCTCGACCGATGGAATGGCGCGATGAGGCCGCGCGGGCGAGGTGGCCACCCAGGCATCGTGCCCCAGCCAGGGCGCTGGCCTCAACACCGTCGGTCCGGCTCGAGCCGCTTGCGTCCACGCCGGATGACTGCTTTCCCTTCCGACCATGCGTGCCCTGGTGTGCGACGTGAGCGTGCCGCGACAGGTGGTCTCGAGTCTCCTCGGGCGAATCGACAAGCGATTCTTCCTTGGCCCGTTCTCGCCCGCGGGGCTGCGTGACATCCCGGAGCCGTCGTTCCCGGCCGACGACTGGCTGGTCCTGCGCACGCGGGTCTGCGGCATCTGCGGCAGCGACTACAAGCAGATGTTCCTGAACGGCAGCATGGACAATCCCATGACGGCCCTCATCTCGTTCCCGCAGGTGCTGGGACACGAGGTGGTCGGGACCGTGGAACGCGTGGGACCGGCCGTGGGTACGCGCCATGTCGGCGAGCGGGTGGTGCTGAACCCCTGGCTGTCGTGCGGTCCGCGCGGCATCATCCCGCCGTGTCCCGAATGTCAGGACGGCCAGTACTCCATCTGCCGGAACTTCGCTCGCGGCATCATCCCGCCCGGCATCCACACCGGCAACAGCAGCGCGGCGACCGGCGGCTTCGCACCGTTCGTGCCCGCGCACGAGTCGATGTGCATTCCCATTCCCGACGGGGTGCGCGACGACGAAGCGGTGCTGGCCGACCCGTTCTCGGTGTCGCTGCACGCGGTCCTGAAGCGACCGCCCGCCCCGGGTGCGCCGGTCCTGGTGTACGGCTGTGGCACGCTCGGGCTGCTCACCATAGCGATCCTGCGCCTCGTCCACCCGGCGAGCCGGATCATCGCCGTGGCGCGTTTCCCGCATCAGCGCGCGCTGGCGGAGCGCTTCGGCGCCCACGTCGTCCTGCCGCACGAGCCGGTAGCCGAGATCGTGGCAGGCGTCGCCCGTGAGACCGGTGGCGAGGTGCTGGCGCCGTGGTACGGCATGCACTGGATCCACGGTGCCGGGGTGGACGTCGTGTACGACACGGTGGGATACCCGCAGACGGTCGAGGTCGGCATCCGCGTCGCGGCGTCGCGCGGGGCCATCGTCATCACCGGCGTCGAGGTGCCGCGGCGTTTCGAGTGGACGCCGCTCTACTTCAAGGAGATCGCCGTCATCGGCTCGAACGCATTCGGCGTGGAGGAGTTCGAGGGCCGCCGGCGGCACTCCATGGAGATCTACCTGGACCTCGTTCGCCAGCGGCGCCTCGACGTCACCCCGATCATCACGCACCGCTACACGCTCGATCGCTGGCGGGAGGCGTTTCTCGCCTGCGGCGAGCAGGGGGCGTCCGGCGCGGTGAAGGTGCTCTTCGACTATCCGCATGACCGACCGGAGGCAGCTCGCAACTGACGTGGTGCGGCGGCTGCGCGCCGCCGGGCACGAGGCGTACCTCGCGGGCGGCTGCGTGCGCGACCGGCTGCTTGGCCGCGCACCACTCGACTACGACGTCGCCACCAGCGCGCCGCCGGACGTCGTGCAGCGTCTCTTCCGCCGCACCGTCCCGGTGGGCATGCAGTTCGGCGTGGTCCTGGTCGTCGAGCGGGGCGTGCGCTTCGAGGTCGCGACCTTCCGCTCCGACGACGCCTACATAGACGGCCGGCGACCGAGCGCCGTGCACTTCGGCTCGGCGCGCGAGGACGCCGCCCGGCGCGACTTCACGCTGAATGCGCTGTTCGAGGACCCGCTCACCGGGGAGATTCTCGACTTCGTCGGCGGGGTCGCCGACCTCCGGGCGGGGCTCATCCGCGCCATCGGCGACCCGCACGCGCGCATCGCGGAGGACCGGCTGCGGATGCTGCGCGCGGTCCGCTTCGCGGCCCGGCTCGGGTTCGCGATCCATCCGGAGACGCGCGAGGCGATCATCGCGGCGGCTGCCACCCTTCCCGACATCGCCGCCGAGCGGATCGGCGACGAGATCGTGAAGATCCTCACCGAGGGAGGTGCACGCCGCGGCTTCGAGCTCCTCGCGGAGACCGGGCTGCTCGAGATGGTGCTGCCGGAGGTGGCCCGCCTGCGCGGCGTGGAGCAGTCACCCGACTACCACCCCGAGGGGGACGTCTGGACACACACGCTGATCCTGCTCGATCAGCTGCCCGCGGGTGCCCCCGAGACCCTCGCGCTCGGCGCCTTGCTGCACGACATCGCCAAGCCGCACTGCGCGGGCCGCAAGGGCCACCGCATCACCTTCTACGGGCATGCGACCACCGGCGCCGAGGTCGCGGTCGCGATCTGCCAGCGGCTGCGCCGGAGCCGCGAGACCTGGGAGCGCGTCGAGTACCTCGTGCGCCATCACCTCCGGCTCGTCCAGGCCTCCGAGATGCGGCTCGCCACGCTCAAGAAGATGCTGGCGGAGGAGGGCTTCGACGAGCTCTGCCGCCTTGCGCGGCTGGACGCGCTGGCCTCCAGCCGGGACCTGGGCTTCGTCCTCTTCTGCGAGCGCCGCAAGGCCGAGCTCGGCGCCGAGGCGCTGCGGCCGCCGCCGCTCCTGCGCGGGGCTGATCTGCTCGCCATGGGCTACAGCCCGGGACCCCGCATCGGCGAGATCTTGCGTGCGCTCGAGGACGCGCAGCTCGAGGGTGAGATCGCCACGCGCACCGCCGCCACGGAATTCGTGCGCGAGCGATATCCGCGCGACGCCTGACGGACTACGACGCGACGCCGCGCAGGTACTCGACGAGAAGCCGCACGCCGTAGCCGGTCGCGCCGCGCGGGGCGAGCGCCAGGTCCTTGTCCGCGAAGGCCGGCCCCGCAATGTCGAGGTGGGCCCAGGGCACCCCGTCGACGAACTCACCGAGAAACAACGCGCCGATGATCGTGCTCGCGTCCCCGCCGACGTTCCTCAGATCGGCGACCGGGCTCTTCAGGTCCTCGCGGTACTCGCGCACCAGCGGCAGCTGCCAGAGCCCCTCGGCCGTCGCACGGCTGGCGGCGAGCAGCTGGTCGATCAGCGTCTGGTCGTTGCCGAGCACGCAGGCGTACAGCGCACCGAGCGCGATGCGCGCCCCACCGGTGAGCGTCGCGAGGTCGACGATGGCGTCCGGCTTTGCGCGTGCGGCCAGGAGCAGCGCGTCCGCCAGCACGAGCCGCCCCTCCGCGTCGGTGTTGAGGACCTCGACCGTCTTGCCGTTGGCGTAGCGGATCACGTCGCCGGGCTTCTGCGCGCGGCCGCTCGGGAGGTTCTCGGTGGCGGGCACGTACGCCGTCACCTCGAGCGGCAGGGCGAGGGCCGATGCCACCGACACGACGTGCAGCGCCGTCGCCCCACCCGCCATGTCGTATTTCATCGTCTCCATCGACTTCGCCGGCTTGAGCGACAGTCCGCCGGAGTCGAAGGTGATGCCCTTGCCGACGAGCGCGATGCGGTGGTGTCGGCGCGCGACGGTTCCCGGGGTGTACCGCAGGGTGATGAAGCGCGGCTCCTCCGCGCTGCCGCGCGCGACGGCGAGACAGCCCGCGAGTCCCTCTTTCGCCATGCGCTCCGGCCCCCACGCCTCGACACGCAGGGTGGAGGACGCCTCGGCCAGCCTCCGGGCGTACTCCGCGATGAAACGGGGAGTGGCAACGGACGCCGGCTCGTTGACCAGGTCGCGCGTCCCGAACACCCCCGCGGCGATGGTGCTGACACCCCGGAGGAGCGGTTTCGTGATCGCCGGCGGCGGCATGGATTCGCCTACCAGTGTCAGGCGCTCGACCCCCGCTCCGCGGCGCTCGGAGCGATAGCGGTCGAAGCGATATCCAGCGAGCAGGAACCCCTGCGCCAGGGAGGTGATGACCTCGGGCGGAGCCGCGCGCCCGAGGTAGGCGGTGACGCGGCGGGCGCCCAGCCGCTCCGCTTCGCGCCGGCCGCGTGCGCCGGCACGCAGCATCGCGTCGGGACCGGGGTCGCTGCCCAGGCCGACGAGCGCGACCGACCCGCGATCGCCCTGGTGCACGAGAAGATCCTCGGGACGACCCCGGAACTCGGCGGTGCGCGCCCGCCGCTCGAGGATGCCGGCCAGAGCACGTCCGAGCGGCTTCACCGCCGCTCCGACAGTCCCCTCGGTGACGGGGACCAGGATGAGGTCGGCGCGCACGGTCTGGGCGCCGCCGCGCAGCGCGCGCAACACCGGCAGGGTGGGTGCGCTGGACGGTGACGACGCCGGCATCAGAAGGTCTTGCGCGCCAGGTAGAACATGACCGCTCCCGCCGCGGCGTACATCGCCACACCTTCGATGAGGCCGAGCCCGGCGGTGAGCGCGAAGACACCCAGCACGAGCGCCGTCCCGATGACGGCCACGACCTTCTCGATGCGCTCCTCGCGGGAGCGCACGGCTTGCACGTGTCCTGCGACCGCGGTGCCGCACGACGGGCAGCGTCCCCCCGGTGTGCGCACGAGGGGCGCCCCGCATCCCGGACAATCGATCTGCGCGCGCAGCGGCACCGAGCGGACTGTATCCGGACAGTGCGGCTCAGGCAAAGACGAGGCGGGGCGTCGCGACCCCGACGGGCGACGGCGGGTCGCCTGGGGCGACCCGCCCGCGCGTCACGACGCGCTCGCCTCGCGCAGGTCGTCGTCGTCCCCGGCATCCGTGCGCAGCACGACGACCTGCCCCTGCGCCAACGCCTGCTTCTTGATGGCGTGCAGCCCGCGCCGCAGGTACTGGGACTCGATACCGAGGACATCGCAGATGTTCTGGAAGGAGAAGATCCAGGTGCGATCGTCGCTCTCGATCCACTCCTCGGCGTCCCGGAAGAGCTGCTGCCGGCGGGCATCGCGCGCCCCGGCGAGCTTGCGGTAGACGTCCACCGCGTCTTCCAGCACTGCGATCATGAGGCGCCGCTCGCCCTCGTATTCGGTCCGGCGCGCCACACGGTCGAAGTACTGGGAAGGCAGCATGGTGTCGGGCACGAACAGACCTGCCATCCGGTCTTCGGCTCCTGCTGCGACGTCTCGATCCTTCATTGGTTCGCCCTCTGTGAAACCCAGGCTTGGGCTGCCGGTTACGGCCGTTTAGACGGCCCCCTGGGAGGGAAATTCAGAGATTCTCCGCACTCCGGGAGCGGCTCCCTGGGTGCGGGACACCGACGCAATCGTCGTGTTTTCGAAGAGATCCATCACGCGGCGCTGTCCCTCGGCCCATACTCGGTTCATCCCGCATGCCCCGAGCAGGAAGCAGTCGGGGTGTTCGCCCACGCACACGTTGAGCGAGATCGGTCCCTCCACCGCCTCGATGACGTCGCGGAAGGTCATCTGGTCGGCCGACCGACCGAGGACGTAGCCCCCGTGCGGCCCGCGACGCGACCGCACGAGCCCCTTGTGGATCAGTTGCTGGACGATCTTCTCGAGGAACTGCCGCGGGATGCGCTCCCGTGCCGCGATCTCGGCGACCGAGCAGGTGCGGTCCTTCGCCTCCTCGTTGGCAAGGTGAATGACGGCCCGAAGGGCGTAGTCCACTTTCCGGCTCACTTGCAGAAATGCCATTCGGGCCTCCTCACGCCTCGCGGGCTTCGATCCACGCCATCTGGATGCGCTCGAGCTTCCCCTCGCTCGACGCCTTGGGGTCGTCGGCGAAGTCGGGGAGCTCGCAGACCCACCGGTGCAGGTCGGTGAAGCGGACGCCCAGCGGGTCGATGTCACCATGCCGGGTGGCCAGCTGTTCGGCAATGTCTTCCGCGTCGTCCCAGGTGAGCTTCATCGCCATCTCTCACAGCTCCTCGAGCGGGCGGCTGACCATCGCCTCGCGCAGCGCCGCATCCATGATGCGCTGGGCGAAGGGCTCGGTGATGCGGCTCAGCTCGTCGTACAGCTCGCGGATACGCAGGTGGTCCTCCGCATCCCGTGCCGCGGCCAGCGCCGTCACCGCCGCCTCGATGCGCGCGGCCTCGCCGGGCTCCAGCTGATCGGCGTGCTGCCGAAGCGACGTCCGCGTCGCGTGCAGGATGCCGTCGGCGTCGACGCGCGCCTCGCGCAACTGCCGTTGCGCCACGTCGTCCTCGGCGTGGTCGAACGACTCCTCGAGCATGCGCTCGATCTCCTCGTCGGTGAGTCCGTACGACGGCTTCACCTCGACCATGCGCTCGCGGCCCGTCCGCAGGTCGGTGGCGGTGACGCAGAGGATGCCGTTGGCGTCGACCAGGAACGTCACCTCGAGCCGCGGCACCCCCGCCGGCTGCGGATCGATGGGGATGGAGAAGCGCGCCAGGCTGCGGTTGTCGGCCGCCAGCTCGCGCTCGCCCTGGAGGACGTGGACGTCCACCGACGTCTGGTTGTCGACGGCGGTCGTGAAGTGCTCCATGTGGCTCACCGGGATGGTCACGTTGCGGTCGATGATACGCGTGAACACGCCGCCCATGGTCTCGATGCCGAGCGACAGCGGGATGACGTCGAGGAGCAGCATGTCGCGGCGGCCGCCCGTGAGAATGCCCGCCTGGATGCCGGCACCGAGCGCGACCACCTCGTCGGGGTCGATGGTCACGAGCGGCGGCCGCCCGAAGAGCTCCTCCATGTGGCGGCGCACGAGCGGCACGCGTGTGGAGCCGCCGACCGCGACCACCTCGATCACGTCGGCCGTCGTCAGTCCGGCGTCCTTGAGCGCCTGGCGGCACGGACGACTCGTGCGCTCGACCAGGTCGCGCACCAGCGCCTCGAATTCCTCGCGGGTGACGGTGCGGCGCACGCTATGGCCGTCCGGCCTGGTCAGCTCGATCTCGGTCTGCATCGCGTCGGACAGCGCGCGCTTGGTCCGCTCCGCCAGCGCCAGCACCTGAGCGCGGACCTGTGGATGCGCCCGGAGCGTTTCGGGCAGCTCCGCCAGGAGCAGATCGGCAAGCCGCACGTCGAGGTCGTCGCCGCCGAGCCGGGTGTCGCCGTTGGTGGCGAGCACCTCGAAGACGCCGCCGCGCAGCTTCAGGATGGAGATGTCGAACGTTCCGCCACCGAGGTCGTAGACCGCGATGGTCCCCTCGGCACGCTCGTTCAGCCCGTATGCCAGCGAGGCCGCCGTGGGCTCGTTGACCAGCCGGAGCACCTCGAGCCCGGCGAGGCGACCGGCGTCCTTCGTCGCCTGGCGCTGGCTGTCGTTGAAGTAGGCGGGGACGGTGATCACGGCCTTCGTCACCTGCCCGCCGAGCGCCATCTCGGCCCAGCGCTTGAGCTCGCGCAGCACGTAGGCCGACACCTCGGGCGGCGTCAGCTCGCGACCGCCGGCGAGAAAGCGCACGACACCCTGGCTGCCCTCGACGAAGCGATAGCGGCGCCGATCCTCGTCGCTCACGTGCTCGAGGCCGAGGCCCATGAAGCGTTTCACCGACAGGATGATGTCGAACGGCCGCTCCGCCGCGAGTGCGCGCGCGGCCTCGCCGACCCGGACCTCGTCGCCGGGCAGGAACGCGACGGCGGACGGCAGCAGCCGGGCACCAGTGTCCGGGTCGGGCAGCACGCGCGGTCCGCCCTCGTCGAGGACGGCCACCAGGCTGTTCGTGGTGCCGAGATCGATGCCGACGATTCGTTCCGTCATGCGTGCTCGCGCTCGTCGAGCGTCTCTTCGATGTCTTCCTGGAGCGTGCTCAGATAGGCGATCTCCGACAGCCGGCGCTTGAGCTCGTCCAGCACGGCGGCGGCTGCGGCATCGGCCGTGTCCCAGGCCGCGTAGCGGGCCTCCAGCTCGGCCACGAGCCCGCGCACCCGCTCGTCGAGCTCGCCGCGGACCGTGTCGACGGCGCGGTGCTCCGCGGTGCCCCCGCCGTCGCGCAACGCCTCGAGCTGCTCCTGCGTCTCGAACACCAGCGCGGCCAGCGCGGGCGGGACCTGGTTGTTGCGCTCACCCAGCGGGGCACCGTGCAGCTCGAGCCAGTAGCGCCCGCGCGCGACCGGGTCGCGGAGCGTGCGATAGGCGCGATTCACCGCCGCGCTGGCGGCCAGACTCAACGCACGGTTCCGCTCGCTCGTCGCCTGATGGCGGTCCGGGTGCACGGCGCGTGAGGCGGCGTGGTAGCGCTCCTCGAGCTCAGCCCGATCGACGACGAGGCGGCGCGGCAACCCGAGGACCGCGAAGAGATCCACCGCCGGCGGCAACGGCTGCGGCGCCTCGCAGTGCAGGCACACGAGCGCCAGCCCGGCGCGTCCGGAGCAGTGCCAGCACTCGCGTTCGCGTGTCTCGGCTCGCATCATGAAGGGAACACACACTCCCGTCGCGCGCGCCCGCCATCGACCCGATCAGACTCCGAACGACGATCCACAGCCGCAGGTCCGCTTGACGTTCGGGTTCTGGAGGTTGAACCCGGACGACATCAGCTCGTCCTTGTAATCGAGGATGGTGCCATTCAGATACAGAAAGCTCTTGCGATCGACGACCAGCTTGGCGCCGGCGTGCTCGAAGATCTTGTCACCGTCGCGCGGGCGGTCGAGGTCCATCTTGTAGGTGAGCCCCGAGCAGCCGCCGCCCACGACCTTCACGCGCAGGCCACCGTCGGGGAGGCCCTTCTCAGCGACGAGCTGGTGGATCTTCTCGGCGGCCTGATCCGTCATGCCGATCGAGCGATTGTTCGCGGGCGTCGTCACGCGACCTTGGGCTCCGCACCCTGGCCGCGCTTTTTCTTCCAGTCGGAGATCGCGGCCTTGATGCCGTCTTCGGCCAGCACCGAGCAGTGGATCTTGACCGGCGGCAGCGACAGCTCCTGCACGATGTGAGTGTTCCTGATCGTCATGACCTCGTCCACGGTCTTCCCCTTCACCAGCTCTGTGACATAGCTCGAGCTGGCGATGGCGCTGCCGCAGCCGAAGGTCTTGAACTTGGCATCCTCGACGACGCCGTCGTCCGAGATCTTCAACTGGAGCTTCATGACGTCGCCGCACTCCGGCGCACCCACCACGCCGGTGCCGACGTTGGGGTCGTCCTTGGGCAGCGAGCCCACGTTACGGGGGTTCGAGTAGTGGTCGAGTACTTTCTCACTGTATGCCATTGCGTCGGTCCTCCGGGCAGCCGCTCATTCGCGCTGCCAGGCCACGGTCTTCAAGTCGATGCCTTCCTTCGCCATCTCGTAGAGCGGCGAGAGATCGCGTAGCCGGCGCACCTCGGACACGACGCGGTCGATCACGTAGTCGACCTCCTCGTCGGTGTTGAAGCGCCCGACACCAAACCGGATGGAGGTGTGTGCCAGATCGTCGCCCACGCCGAGCGCCTTCAGCACGTAGGAGGGCTCGAGGGTGGCCGACGTGCACGCCGAGCCCGACGACACCGCGATGGGCGGCAGCGACGCCGACGCCGCGATCGGGTGCACCGAGCCGTTGAGGCCCATGAGCAGCGACTCGCCCTCGACGAAGGCGAAGCTGACGTTCAGGTTGCCGGGAAGCCGGTGCGTCGGGTGCCCGTTCAGGTAGATCTCGTCGAGCTGCGAGAACAGCCCCTCGCGGAGCCGCTCGCGCAGCCTGAGCTCGCGTTGCGCCTCGTCGGCCATGCCGTCGCGCACCAGCTCGGCCGCCTTGCCCAGTCCGACGATGCCCGGGACGTTCAGCGTGCCCGACCGCATGCCGCGCTCGTGCCCACCCCCGTCGATGATGGGCGCGATCCGCACGCGGGGGCCCTTCGAGCGCACGTAGAGCGCGCCGATGCCCTTCGGGCCGTAGATCTTGTGCGCCGTGAGCGAGAGGAGGTCGATGTTCATCCGCTCGACGTCGACCGGGAGCGTGCCGACGCCCTGCACGGCGTCGGTGTGGAACAGCACACCTTTCTCGCGGGTGATCTTCCCGATCTCCGCCAGCGGCTGCACGGTGCCGATCTCGTTGTTCGCGAACATGATCGTCACCAGCACCGTCTTGTCGGTGATGGCCTTGCGGACGTCCTCGGGGTCGACGCGACCGTACTGGTCGACCGGCAGATAGGTGACGGTGGCGAGGCCCTTGCGCTCGAGCGCCCGACAGGTGTCGAGGATGGCCTTGTGCTCGATGACCTGCGTGATGACGTGGTTGCCCTTGTCGCGGTAGAACTCGACCACCCCGCGCACCGCCAGGTTGTCCGACTCGGTGGCGCCACTGGTGAAGATGATGTCCTTCGCCTTGGCGCCGATCAGCCGGGCCACCTGTTCGCGGCCGCCCTCGACGGCCTTCTCCGCCTCCCAGCCGAACGCGTGGCTGCGGCTGGCGGCGTTGCCGTAGACGTCGTTGAAGTACGGCAGCATCGCGTCCAGCACACGCGGGTCGACCGGCGTGGTGGCGTTGTTGTCCAGGTAGATCGCGCGACTCACCATGGCTCCCGGGCTCCTTCTCGGACTATCCGGACCTGAGCAGTCTACTATGACCGTGAGCCGCGTCGTGTCAAGGAACGAACCGCCGGCTCCGGACCGGCTGGTCTGGCTATGTGGCAGACGCTTGCGCGCGAGGCGGGGGCTGGAGCACAGGCCGGAGGACGGCGCCGGTGAACGATTCCGTGCAAGCTGCGATATCCATTGGGGTTCCGGTGACGACCACGCGGCCGCCCCGGTCACCCCCCTCCGGACCCAGGTCGATGACGTAGTCGGCGCTCTTCACGACGTCGAGGTTGTGCTCGATCAGTAAAACGGTGTTGCCAGCGTCGACGAGGCGTCCGAGGACGTCGAGGAGCCGTCGCACGTCGTCGAAGTGCAGTCCGGTGGTGGGTTCGTCGAGGACGTACAGGGTCCGCCCGGTCGCGCGGCGTGCCAGCTCGCGAGCGAGCTTGACCCGCTGAGCCTCGCCCCCCGACAGCGTCGTGCCCGGCTGGCCGAGCCGGAGGTAGTCGAGGCCGACCTCGCGCAGCACGTCGAGGCGGCTCCGCACCGCCGGGATGTTACCGAGCATGTCGAACGCCTCGGCCACGGTCAGGTCGAGGACGTCCGCGATGCTCCGACCCTTCCACTTCACCTCGAGGGTCTCGCGGTCGTAGCGACGCCCGCCGCAGACCTCGCAGGTCACGTACACGTCGGGCAGGAAGTGCATCTCGATGGCGATGACGCCATCGCCGGCGCACGCCTCGCACCGCCCGCCCTTCACGTTGAAGGAGAAGCGACCCGGCCCGAAGCCGCGCGCGCGTGCCTCGGGCAGCTGCGCGAACAGCTCCCGGATGGGGCCGAAGAGGCCGGTGTACGTCGCCGGGTTCGAGCGCGGGCTGCGTCCGATGGGCGCCTGGCTGATCTCGATCACCTTGTCGATGAGCTGCCAGCCGGTCAGCTCGTCGTGCGCGCCGGGCTCGTCGCGCCCCCCGCCCAGCCGCCGGGCGAGCGCCCGGTAGAGCGTGTCGATCACCAGCGTGCTCTTCCCCGATCCGGAGACGCCCGTGACGCAGGTCATGGTGCCGAGCGGGATCGACACGTCGATGCCACGGAGGTTGTTGGCGCGCGCGCCGCGCACGCCGATGGTCCAGCCCGTTCCACGACGGCGCTGCGCTGGCACGGGGATGGACAGCTCGCGCGACAGGTAGCGGCCCGTGAGCGATGCGGGGTTCGCCATGATCTCGGCGGGCGTCCCCACCGCCACCACCTCGCCCCCATGCACTCCCGCCCCGGGACCCATGTCGATGACATGGTCGGCGGCGAGGATCATGTCGGGGTCGTGCTCGACGACGACGACCGTGTTGCCGAGGTCGCGCAGGGCGAGCAGCGTCGAGAGCAACCGGGCGTTGTCACGCTGGTGCAGGCCGATGGACGGTTCGTCCAGGACATACAGCACGCCGGTCAGTCGCGAGCCGATCTGGGTGGCGAGGCGGATGCGCTGGCCCTCGCCGCCGGACAGCGTCGCGGCGCCGCGGTCGATGGTGAGGTAGTCGAGCCCGACGTCGAGCAGGAAACCGAGTCGCGCGCGAAGGTCCTTCCGGATCGGGCGCGCGATCTCGGTCTCCTGCGCGCCGAGGGAGAGCTCGTCGAGGAAGCGCTGCGCCTCGCGGATCGACAGCGCCGACACGTCGGCGATGCTACGTCCCCCGACCAGGACGAAGCGTGCTTCCCGTCGCAGCCGGGTGCCCTCGCAGGTGGGGCAGCGCGCCTCGGCGACCAGCCCTTCGATCTCCTCGCGCAGCCAGGTCGTGCGCGTCTCGCGCTGGCGTCGCTCCAGCAAGGGGATGATGCCGGCAAACCGACGTCGGGTCGTACCGCCGTCGCGGGCGCGCGGCACGGCGATTTCCTCCTCGCCCGAGCCGTGCAGGAGCGCGTTGCGCGTCGCCTCGGGAAGCGCCGCGAAGGGCGTGTCGCGACGGAAACGGTAGTGCGCCGCCAGCGCCGCGAGGCTCGCGTCCAACCCCGGGAGTGCCCGCACGGCGACGTGCGCCAGCGCGTCGGGCAGCGGTTTCTCCGGCGTCGGGACGACGCGGGCGGGATCGAGCCGGCGCTGCACGCCCAGGCCGCCGCAGGTGGGACAGGCGCCGTGCGGGCTGTTGAACGAGAAGAAGCGCGGCGAGATCTCCGGGTAGGACACCCCGCACACGGGACACGCATGCCGCTCGCTGAAGAAGAGGCTCTGTGGTTCGCCCCCGCCCGGCACGGTGGTCTCGACGAGCACGGCGCCGTCGCCGTGGCGGAAGGCGACCTCCAGCGAGTCCGCCAGCCGGCGCTCGACACCTGGCCGGACGGTGAGGCGGTCCACCAGCACCTCGATGGTGTGCCGGGTGGTGCGAGGGAGCGTCCAGTCGTCGGCGAGGTCGCGCAGCTCCCCGTCCACGCGGACGCGCACGAAGCCACCGCGGCGCAGCTCGTCCAGCTCCTTGCGGTGCTCTCCCTTGCGGTCGCGCACCACCGGCGCGTAGAGAAAGAGGCGCGTGTCCGGCGGGAGCGCGACCAGGCGATCCACCACCTCTTGCACGGTCTGCGCCGCGATCTCCCGCCCGCACTGGAAGCACACCGGGCGTCCGATGCGCGCGAAGAGCAGGCGCAGGTAGTCGGCGATCTCGGTGATCGTGCCGACCGTGGACCGGGGGCTCCGTCCCGCGCCGCGCTGCTCGATGGCGATCGCGGGGGACAGACCCTCGATGGCGTCGCAGTCGGGCTTCTCCATCTGCTCGAGAAACTGCCGGGCATAGGCCGACAGCGACTCCACGTAGCGACGCTGTCCCTCGGCGTAGAGCGTGTCGAAGGCGAGCGTCGACTTGCCGGAGCCGGAGAGCCCGGTGATGACGACGAGGCGCTCGCGCGGGATCTCGACGTCGATGTTCCTGAGGTTGTGCCCGCGGGCGCCGCGGATGACGATGCTGCCCGCCATGCTGCGCTTGCCTGCCGCCGTCGCTAGGCGCCGAGCTCCTGGCGCGCCGCGCGCACCGCACCCTCGAGCATGGCGCGGTACTCGGCAAGGTGCGCGGGCGTGTCGGCCTCGAAGCGCATGACGAGGGCGGGCTGGGTGTTCGACGCGCGCAGGAGACCCCACCCGTGCGGAAACTGCACGCGGACGCCGTCGATGTCCATCAGTTCGCGGCCCTCGGCACGGAAGCGATCCCGGACCCGGTCGGCGACCTGGAACTTCGTCTCGTCCGCGCAGTCGATGCGGATCTCCGGGGTGGTCTCCGCGTGCGGCAGGTCGGCGAGCAGCTCGCGCACGGTCTTCCCGGTGCGGCCCAGGATCTCGAGCAACCGGGCGCCGGCGTAGATGCCGTCGTCGAATCCGAACCAGCGCTCCTTGAAGAAGATGTGGCCGCTCATCTCGCCGCCGAGGAGGGCGCCCGTCTCGCGCATCTTGGCTTTCAGCAGTGAATGGCCCGCCTTCCACATAATGCCCCGACCGCCGTGGCGCGCGATGTCGTCGTACAGGCGCTGCGAGCACTTCACCTCGGAGACGACGACCGCACCGGGGTTCCGCGCCAGCACGTCGCGCGCGTAGAGCACCAGGAGCTCGTCGCCCCAGATCATCCGGCCTGCGGCGTCCACCACGCCGATGCGATCGGCGTCGCCGTCGAACGCGATCCCGAGCTCGGCACCGCTCTCGCGCACACGCGCCACTAGCTGCTGCATGTTCTCGACCATGGTGGGGTCCGGGTGGTGATGCGGGAAGCGCCCGTCGAGGTCGCAGAAGAGCGGCGTCACCTGGACCCCGAGCCGTTCGTAGAGCGCGGGCGCAACCGGGCCCGCGGTCCCGTTGCCGGCGTCGACCACGGCGCGGATCGGCCGGCCGAGGCGCCCCACGTTGGCGGCGACGTAGTCCTCGTAAGGGGGGATCACCGCACGTGGCGCGATCCGCCCGGCCCCCGCACGGCGCACCCCCGTCTCGATCCGCCGTCGCAGGTCCTGGATCTGCTCGCCGTGCAGCGCCTGCGTGCCGAGGCAGAGCTTGAAGCCGTTGTAGTCGGCGGCATTGTGGCTGCCGGTCACCTGCACGCCGCCACCCAGGTCCCAATGCGCGATCGCGAAATAGACCAGCGGCGTCGGGCACACCCCGAGGTCGAGGACGTCGACGCCCGCGCCAGCGATGCCCTCGCGCACCGCCGCGGCGTAGGCGTCGGAGGTGAGCCGGCAGTCCCGCCCCACGCCGAGCAGCGTGGCGCCATGCTCGGCGACGAGAGTGCCGAACGCCTGCCCGAGCCGACGGGCGAAGTCGGCGTCGAAGTCGTGCTCCGCCACCCCGCGGATGTCGTACTCGCGGAAGATGGCTGGGTTCAGTTGAAAACCTCGACCGAGTGTCGCTCGCGCAAGTCCTTCGAGAGCCAGTCCTGGAAGCGTTGCTCGACCGCCTTCTGGTAGAGCACTTCGCGAATCTGGTCTCGCGACTCGTCGAGGGAGCGGTACCCCGGCGGCTGGAACTTGTCCACGCGCAGGATGTGGAAGGCCCGATCGGTCCGCACGACGTTGCTCAGCGTGCCCGGCGACTGCGTGAAGACCACCTGCTCGAGGTCGGGCTCGAGCTCGCCGCGGGCGAAGGTGCCGAGCAGCCCGCCTTTCTCGGCGCCTGGGGCCTCGGAGAATTGCTTGGCGAGATCCTCGAACGCCCGGCCGTCGGCCGCTAGCTGCCGCACCTCGTCGGCCTTGCGCCGGATGCGGTCGATCTCGGCCTGACTGTCGAGCGGCTCTATGCGGAAGACGATGGCGTGCACCGTCACCCGCTCGCCCGTCTTGAAGTCTTCGCGGTTGGCCTCGTAGTAGCGCTCGACCTCGTCGGGCGACACGCTCACCCGGCCCCGGATCTCCCGGTTCACGAGCTGCGACTTCTCGAGCTCGCCTCGGATCCGTTCGCGGTAGCGTTTGAGGCTGAGCCCCTGCGCGGCGAGGGCGGCTTCGAACCGGTAGTCGTCGATGCGGTTACGCTCCTTCACCTGCTCGACATAGCGGTCGATGTCCTCCGACTTCACTTCGATCTTCTTGTCCCGGACCTCTTTCTCGAGGAGCTTGTCCGTGATCAGCGCTTCGAGCGCCTGTTTCTCGGTGAGTTCGTTCGATCCGCTCGTCTCGCGGTACCGCTGCACCTCGTGCGCCGTGATGGGGTCGCCGTCGACCGTGGCAATGATCCGATTGACCACCTCGGCACGGCCCGATCCAGACAGAACGCAAACGACGATCGCGACGATGGCGAGCGCGCTCGGCAAGCCGCGGCTCATGGCGGGGGGATCGGCTATCACGGCGTTCCGAGGTTCTGCAAGACCGCCCGCACCTCCGCAATGACGCCGTCGTGGTCGGTCGCGGTCGGCCGGATCGCCAGGGCCGAGCCGCTCGTGAGGCGAAGCCGTTCCGCGCTGCCGCGCACAGTCTTGAGTAACGTCTCGACCGCGATCGGAGTGGTCTCGTGGAACTCGAGCACGATCGCGTCACCGCGTCGCCGTGCCGTCGTCACGCGCAGGTCCTTGAGCCAGCGGCGCAGCTCCATCACGCGGAGCAGGGTGTCCACCAGGGGCGGGATCGGGCCGTAGCGCTCCTCGAGCTCGACCGCGATGGCCTCGAGGTCGGGGACGCCACAAATGCCGGCGAGTCGCTTGTAGACCGCGAGTCGCTGGCGCACGTCGGAGATGTAGCCCTCGGGGATGTAGGCGGGGATGCCGAGCTGGACCTCGGGCTCGATGTCGGGTCCCACCTGCTGCCCGCGCAGTTCGCGGACCGCCTGCTCGAGCAGGTGCGTGTAGAGCTCGAGTCCCACGGCCGTGATGTGCCCCGACTGCTGCTTGCCGAGCAGGTTCCCGGCGCCCCGGATCTCGAGGTCGTGCGCGGCGAGCCGGAAGCCGCCGCCGAGATCGTCGAGCTCCTGCAGCACGCGGAGCCGCTTCTGCGCATCGGACGTGATGAGATGCTCGCCGGGGATGAGCAGGTAGGCGTACGCGCGATGGTGCGAGCGGCCGACGCGGCCACGGATCTGGTAGAGCTGCGCCAGCCCGAAGGTGTCGGCGCGGTTCACGATGACCGTGTTGGCGCGCGGGATGTCGAGTCCCGACTCGATGATCGCCGACGTGACGAGGACGTCGAACTCGCCGTGCATGAAGGCCACCATGGTCTTCTCGAGTGCACCCTCGGGCATCTGCCCGTGTGCCACCGTGAGGCGGGCCTCGGGCACGAGCTCCCCGAGCCGGTGCGCCATGACGTCGATGCTCTCCACCCGGTTGTGGACGAAGAACGCCTGCCCACCACGGGCGAGCTCGCGCAGGACCGCGTCGCGTACGACGCCCTCGTCGTAGCGGGTGACGTAGGTGCGGATCGCCAGGCGGTCCAGCGGCGGGGTCTCGATGACACTCAGGTCGCGGATGCCGGAGAGCGACATGTTGAGCGTGCGCGGGATCGGCGTCGCCGTGAGCGTGAGCACGTCGACCCCGCCGCGCAGCGCACGGATGCGCTCCTTGTCCTTCACCCCGAAGCGGTGCTCCTCGTCCACGACGAGGAGCCCGAGCTCCCGGAACTTGACGTCCTGCTGGAGCAGGCGGTGGGTGCCGATGACCACGTCGAGCTTCCCCGCCGCGATTCGCTCCAGCGTCGCACGATTCTCGGCGGCCGTGCGGAAGCGGGAGAGCATGTCGACGCTCACGGGATAGCCCTCGAAGCGCACGCGAAACGTCTCCAGGTGCTGCGTTGCCAGGATCGTGGTGGGTACGAGCACCGCCACCTGCTTCCCGGCCAGGACGGCCAGGAACGCGGCGCGCATGGCCACCTCCGTCTTGCCGAATCCCACGTCCCCGCACACCAGCCGGTCCATCGGCCGCGGGCCACCCAGGTCGGTGAGGATCTCCTCGATGGCGCGCTGCTGGCCCGGGGTTTCCTCGAAGGCGAAGCGGGCGGCGAACTCCTGGTAGAGCCCGTCGGATGATTCGTAGGGCGCACGACCGTGCGCCTCGCGGGCGGCGTAGACCTTCACCAGATCGTGCGCCATGGCGAGGATGGACTCCTTCGTCCTCGCCTTCACGCGCTCCCACGAGGTCCCGCCGAGCTTGTCGAGCGCGGGCGCGGCGCTGTCGGCACTGACGTAGCGCTGCACCACGTTGATGCGGTCCACCGGCACGTAGAGGCGATCGCCGCCAGCATACTCGAGATGCAGGAAGTCGCCTTCGGTCCCCGCCACCCGCATGTGCTTCAACCCGCGATACGCGCCGATGCCGTGGTCGACATGCACCACGTAGTCGTCGGTCTGGAGCTCGGCGAGGGTCGAGAGCAGGTCGGCGGGCTGGGCGCGCCGGCCGCGCCGCACGGGGCGGCGTTCGCCGAAGAGCTCGGCCTCGGTGACGATCACCAAGCCGTCGGCGGGGAGTCGCATGCCGCAGGTCAGCTCACCGGTCAGCGCCAGCGCGCCGCGACCCGGCGCCGTGATCGCCTGGGGGAACGGCGCCGCGCTCGGCGTGATCTCGATGCCGTGACCGGCGAGCAGCGCCTGCAGGCGCTCGCGCTGCACGATGTTCGAGGCAACGACGACCAGGCGCTGCCGGTCTTCCTGCCAGGCCCGGAGCTGCGCCGCCACGTGCACAAGCGGCCCATTGGGCGACGGCGCACCACGGAGCGCCAGGCCGTCGGTGGAGTAGGTCGCGGCGCGCGGGACGGCGCCGGCCAGCTCCTCGAGGCGTTCGACCTCCACGCGCGGGCGGCTGGCCAGGGCGGCTCGCCAGGCGCCGGGATCGAGGTACAGGCGGTCCGGCGGCGGGAAGAAGCGGCCGTCGCGCTGCGCCGCCTCGGCATGGCTCGACACCTGTGCCCAGGTCGCCTCGACGGCCGCGTCGACCCCCCCCGCACCGAGCACCCAGCAGAGTGTGCCGTGCGGCAGATAGTCGGCGAGCGTCCCCAGCGTGTCGTAGAGATAGGGCAGCACGAACTCGATGCCCGGCACGACGAGCCCGCCGCGGACCGCCTCGGTCAGCTCGCGCCGTTCCTGCCGCGCGATGCCGATCTCGGCCGCGCGCTCGTCCACCAGCCGCGCCGGGCGGGGCCCGAGCCGGGAGCGACCGAGCTCCTGCATGGGTAGCACCAAGACCTCCTCGACCCGGTCGAGGGAGCGCTGCGACACCGGGTCGAACTCGCGCATTCGCTCCACCTCGTCGCCCAGGAACTCGAGGCGCACCGGCCGCGTGTGGCCGGCGGGGAAGACGTCGAGGATGCCGCCACGCAGCGCCAGGTCGCCCGGATCCTGCACCAGCGGCACTCGGTGGTAGCCCCATTCGACGAGCCCCTCGACGAGGACGCCTGGGGCCAGCGTCTCACCCTCCACCACGTAGGTGACGGCGCCCGCGAAGACGGCGCGCGGCAGGCAGCGCTGCCCGAGCGCCTCGACGGTGGTGACGACGACGGGTTCAGGGGTCTGGAGCAGGTGGTACAGCCCCTCGGCGCGCGCCGCGACCACGTCGCGCGTGGGCGAGAGCGGCTCGAAGGGGGGGACCTCCCACCCTGGCAGATAGTGCACGCGCCGCCCGAGCGGTCCCGAGGCCTCCCGGTCACCGGCAAAGAAGCGCAGGTCGGCGGCGAACGCCTCCGCCGCCGCCGCGTCGGGCGCGACAACCAGAACGGGGCGAGGCCGCTCGCCGAGCAGTCGCGCGAGCGCGAGCGCCGGCGCGCTGCCACGCAGCCCGGCGACGCGGATGGACTCGGTGGGCGCGGTATCGAGATCGCGCCGGAGGCGGGCGATCAAGTCTGCGAGGGACGCGGCGGACACGAACCCTGATGGGTACCGAGCGCGATGGCGCGCGGCAAGCGAGCCTCACCCCACCACGTTCCCGAACACCGATACCGTGATCACCGGCTGCCGCGGGCTCGTGGTGTGAATCGTGATGTGGTCGGTGAAGCGCCCGAGCGGCGCTTCGACGTCGAGCTCGACGATGACCTTCTGCTGTCCGGGCTTGTCCCCGGCTTCGACGCGAGCGCGGATCGCGGGGGAGTCGGTCTCGACGGCGCTCACCGTGTAGGGGACGTCGCCGGGGCGACCCGCAGCGACCACCAGCTCGCGGCGCGCCGGATCGCCGCGGAACACGCTGCCTAGGTACACGGGTGTGGGTGTGACCACGAGGTCCGCGAGGACCACGCCCGCGAGCACCAGCTGCAGGCGCGGGGTCCGCGCATCGGACGTGTTGACGGTGACCGTCTTGGTGGTGCGGCCAGCCAGCGCCGCGGTGTCGAGCCGCACCCGGACCCAGGTGATGTCTCCCGGGCGGACCAGCTGCCCGTCAGCCGCGGCCACCGTACATCCGCACGAAGCCTGCGTGCCCTCGAGGCGCACCCAGGTGCGCCCCCTGTTCTTCAGGGCGAACGCGTGCTCCACTGACACGCCCTGCTCCACGGTGCCGAAGTTGTGCACCGCCTGCGCCGCCACCACGTCCCCCCGCGCCGGCGCGCTGGCCACGAGCACGCCGAGCGCGACCACCGTCATCGCGCCTCGCATGGGTCCTTATCTAGCCAGACGCCCGCGCGCGGAGCAACGCCTCCCCGCGTGCCGGTCCGCGCCCCGGTTTCCGGGAACGAGGACCTCACGTTCTGCCGCGCCGGCTTTGCCGGCCGCGGCACAGCGTTGGCCTGATCCACCGGACGCTGCACGCTCGCCTCCCGTTCCGACCCGAGACGAAGTCTCGGGTCGGCCTCTTAGAGATGCGCCGCGATCTCCTCCCCGGTGAGGTCCACCAGATGGACGTGGCCGATCTTCTGCACGGCCACGAAGCAGATCTTCCCGCCACGCGACTTCTTGTCGCCCCGCATGGCGAGGGCCAGCGCCGTGCGATCGAGGTCGTCGGGGATCGCGGTGGGAAGACCGGCCCGCGCGAGGAGATCGTGGATGCGGGTGACCACCGCCGCGTCGCACGAGCCCAGCGCCTGCGACACGCGCGCCGCCGCCACCATGCCGATGGCGACCGCCTCGCCGTGCAGGAAGCGGCGATAGTCGGTGAGCATCTCGACCGCATGGCCGATCGTGTGCCCGTAGTTGAGCGTGGCCCGCAGCCCCGTGAGCTCGCGCTCGTCGCGCGAGACGACGTCGGCCTTCTGGCGCGCCGAGGTGGTCACGATCCAGGTGAGCAGCTCGCGGTCGAGCCCGAGGACGGCGTCGAGCCGCCGGTCCACGGTGTCGAACAGGCCCGCGTCGCCGATGATGCCGTACTTGATCACCTCCGCCAGCCCCGACAGCAGCTCGCGCCGTGGCAGCGTGGCGAGGACATCGACGTCGGCGAGCACGACGCGCGGTTGGTGGAAGGTGCCGATCAGGTTCTTGCCCTGGGCGTGGTTCACCGCCGTCTTGCCGCCGATGGCGGCGTCGACCTGTGCGAGCAGCGTGGTGGGCACCTGCACCACCGGCAGGCCGCGGAGCAGCGTGGCGGCTGCGAACCCGCCGAGGTCGCCGATGACGCCCCCGCCGAGGGCGACCAGCGGGGTGGTACGCTCGATGCCCGCCTCGAGAAGCCGGTCGTAGACCAGGGCGAGCCAGGCGAGGCTCTTGTGTTCCTCGCCGTCGGGGATCTCGACCACGGTGGGATCGACGCCGGCCGTGCGCAGCGCGTTGACGACCGGGGCGCGATAGAACGCCCCGACGCGCTCGCTGGTGAGCAGCGCGCACCGGCCGCCGAGCGCGAGCGTGGCCACCCGTTCGCCGACCTGCGCGAGGACGCCGGAGCCCACGACAACGGGATAGGAGCGGTCGCCCAGCTCCACCATGATCTCGCGCGGCGTCACGCGGTGCCTCCCGGCGACTCCTCGACGATCGCGCGGACGGCGGCGGCGACCTGATCCGGGGTGCGCCCGTCGGTGTCCACGGCGTACGCCGCCAGGGCGTAGACTGCCGCGCGCGCCGCGAGGAGCGCCTCGATGCGCGCGAGCCGCTCGGCCTCGGAGGCCGTGCCCTCCCCGTTGAGCAGGGGCCGGTCTCGCGCCTCCCCGACGCGTCGGAGGATCTCGCGCGGCGTCGCTCGGAGACAGACCACGGGCCCCGCCGCGAGGAGCAGGCGGCGATTCTCGGCATCCAGCAGCGCGCCGCCGCCGATCGCAATCACCGCCGCCGGCAACTGGCAAGCCTGCGCCACCGCATCGCGCTCGCGCGCCCGGAACCCGGCCTCGCCTTCCTCCGCAAAGATGGCCGCCACCGAGCGGCCCGCCGCCGACTCGATCACCGCGTCGGTATCCATGAAGGGCCAGCCGAGGGTTCGCGCCAGCCGCCGCCCGACCTCGGTCTTCCCCGTCCCCATGAAGCCGGTGAGGATCACGCGTGTGGCGCGCGGCGCCGGCGTCACGGCGTCCCTCCCGGCGAGCTGGCGGCGGCCCCTGGCGCGAGCACGCGCGGTGTGAGGAACACGAGCAGCTCCTCGCGGCGCTTGCTCGTGAGGGTGCGCGCGAAGAGCCAGCGGAGCCCCGGCACGCGGCCGAGGAAGGGGACGCCGGTCCGCCGGTCGTCGCCCGACGCCCGCGAGATGCCGCCCAGCACGACCGTCTGCCCATCGCGTACGAGCACGTTCGAGTTCGCCTCCCGGGCGATCTCGGTGGGAATGCCTTCGACGGTGCGGCTGAAGTCGGGCACGCTCGACTTGGCGTAGATGTTGAGGAGCACGAAGCCGTCGGACGAGACCTGCGGGATGACCACGAGGGTGATGCCGGTGTTGATCTTCTCCGTCGCCGTGTTCGCGGTTTCCGCCGCGCCCCCCGTCCCGGTGTTGATAACCGTGCCCGTGGACGGCAGCTTGACTCGCAGGATCGTCAAGCTCTGGATCGTCGCCGGGACGTTGTTCATGGTGACGACCCGCGGGCGGCTGACGACCTTACCCTTGCCCGCCTCCTCCAAGGCGGTCAAGCGGGCAGCCAGGTCGTTCGCGCCGTTGAGCGAGCCGAGCGCCAGGTCGAGCGCGGCGGCCGCGCCGGGACCGAAGCCCGAGCCGAACGACGGAGGCACCGGGAAATCCGCGACGAGCGGGGCGCCGCCCACGCTGACGGTGCCAGGGAAGGTCGCGCCCGTGGGCGTTCCGGTGGCGGGTCCGCCCGTGTAGCGATAGCCCCACTGCACGCCGAGCCCGCGCGCGAAGTCTTCCGTGGCCTCGACGATGCTCGACTCGATGAGGACCTGCGGGCTCGGCACGTCGAGCGTGCGCACCAGCGCCGCGGCGTCGCGCAGGCCCTCGGGGAGGTCGCGGACCAGGAGCGTGTTCGTGCGTTCGTCGAAGGTGACGCTGCCGCGCTCGGACAGTACCCCTTGTACCTTCTCGGCGAGCACGTCGTCGGCGCGTGTCCAGCGCATCGGGATGGGCGCCAGCCCGAGCGGCGTCCGGTCGCGCGCCGTGATGGCCGCCGCGTGTGCCGCCTCGCGCTCCTGCCCCACGCGCTCCGCGGTGGAGACGCGCAGCAAGCGGCCCTCGCGGGACGCCTCCAGCCCGCGCAGGCGGAGCACGGCGCCGAGTGCCTGCTCCCACGGTACGCCGCTCACGCGCAGCGTGACCTTGCCCTTCACCTCGTCGCCGACGGCGACGTCGAGGCCACCCACCTCCGCGAGCAGGCGAAGGACACCGTGGATGTCGGCCTCCTGGAGATCGAGCGAGACGGGACGGCCCGCGGAGACGGCCGGCACCGGCCAGATGTGGAGGGCCACGCCGGCGGCCACCATGAGCGCAGACGCTCGCGTCACCGCGCGCCCTCGGCCGTGGCGCGCAGCTCGAGCACGACCTCGCCCGGCGCCGCGGGCTCGCGGATGCGGAGCTTGCCGCGCGCGATCCTGACCACCGTGCCACCGCGAGGTCCGATCGGCGTCCCGACGCCGGCGACGTAACCGATGCCGGCCTCGTCCTCGAGGAGCGCGCGCGCGACGGGCTCGTAGACCAGCGCGACCAACCGAACGCGGTCGATCTCCAGTTGCTGGAGCGGTGTCGCGCCCTCGACGTGCGGCACCGGCGGCGGCGCGAACGGGTCGCGCAGGCTGGCCGCCGCCGCGACCGCCAGCCCGCAGCTGGCGAACGCCGCCGCCCCCCGGATCATCCGCGATCCCCCGTCGACGGCGCGTGCGCCGCGCGGCGCTCCGCGACTCTTGGCAGGCGGTACGTGAGCGCAGTGCAGCGGATCTGGAGGACGACGGGATCTGTCGTATTCCGGGGCGCATCCTGGGGCGCACCCGGGCGCTCCCCCTGGCCCGTCTTCTGGGACGAGCGTTGCTCCGCAGGTTCGGGCCGCTCGATCCGCAAATCGCCCACGCGCACGAGCCGCCCGAGCCCGTCCAGGCGATGAAGGAACTCGAGGACCCCGAGATAGGTACCACGCATCTCGAGCTCGACCGGTACCTCGACGTGGTCGCCCGCGGCACGCTCGGGCCTGGGGCGCAGCCGCAGGAGCTCGAGCCCGGCGTCGCGTGCACCGTCGGCGACCGAGGCGAGCAGCGCGCCCAGCTCGCGCTGGTCGGGCAGGCGGGACGC
>JBKPDC010000183.1:0-2850 GCA_046727715.1 Thermodesulfobacteriota bacterium | reverse complement strand
GTGCTCGTCCGCCGCCCGGGTCGCGCGCCCGTCCCCCGGCCCTTCTGCCTGGCCATCGCACCGGGCGGCACCGCCGCCGATGCCGCGGCGGGGTGGCGCCTCACGCTGTCGGCACCGGTCCCGCGTGCGGCCGGTCGCGGGCAGCCGGGCAACCCGTGCGAGACCGACTTCGACGCCGAGCTGCTCGGGACGTCCCTGCTGCTGCGCTCGCGCCGGCCCGGCGATCGCCTGCACCTGCCGGGCGTCGGCACGCGGAAGCTCCAGGACGTTCTGGTCGACGCCCGGGTCCCGCGCGAGGCGCGGGACGCCGTGCCGCTGCTCGAGTCGGGTGGCGAGATCGTCTGGGTGCCAGGCGTGGCGCGGGCGACGGGCGCGGCGGTGGGGCCGCAGACCCGGCTGGTCGTGCGGGGCGTGCTGGAACGGACCGGCCGGCGCCACGGGGCTCGCTAGCCGGGCCGCACATTGCCCATGGAAAATCCACATGGTACGTAACTCGGACTCCGCGAGGTGTCATTGAACCCGGTCTCTCGGAATCTCGGACTCTGGCTGCTGCTGCTCCTGATGGGGCTGATCCTGTGGTCCATCGTGACCAAGCAACAGCCGCGCGCCCCCGAGATCAGCTTCACGCGCTTCATGCAGGCGGTCGAGGAGGGACGCGTCGCCGAGGTCCTGATCCAGGGCCAGAGCATCCGCGGGCGCTACAAGGCGGAGCGCGGGGAGGCCGGCGACGGCTTCAAGACGTTCGCGCCCCAGGATCCCGACCTGGTGCGGGTGCTGCGCGACAAGGGTGTGGAGATCGAGGCGCGGCCGGAGGACGCGGAGCCCTGGTACGTGGTGGCGCTCGTGCAGTGGGCGCCGATGCTGCTGCTGATCGGCGTGTGGATCTTCTTCATGCGCCAGATGCAGGTGGGCGGCGGCAAGGCGATGTCGTTCGGCAAGAGTCGCGCGAAGCTGCTGTCCGAGAACCAGCACAAGGTCACCTTCGCCGACGTCGCCGGCATCGACGAGGCCAAGGAAGAGCTCGAAGAGATCATCGCGTTCTTGAAGGACCCGAAGAAGTTCACCAAGCTCGGCGGCCGCATCCCGAAGGGCGTCTTGCTCGTCGGGCCGCCCGGCACCGGCAAAACGCTGCTCGCGCGCGGAGTCGCAGGCGAGGCCGGCGTTCCGTTCTTCTCCATCTCGGGCTCCGATTTCGTCGAGATGTTCGTCGGCGTCGGCGCCTCGCGCGTGCGCGACCTCTTCGTGCAGGGGAAGAAAAACGCACCGTGCATCATCTTCATCGACGAGATCGACGCCGTGGGCCGTCATCGTGGCGCCGGCCTCGGCGGCGGCCACGACGAGCGCGAGCAGACTTTGAACCAGCTCCTCGTCGAGATGGACGGGTTCGAGACTAACGAGGGCGTGATCCTCATCGCCGCCACGAACCGGCCCGACGTGCTCGATCCCGCGCTGCTGCGGCCGGGCCGGTTCGACCGCCGCGTGGTGGTGCCGCGCCCCGACGTGAAGGGCCGGGAGGGCATCCTCCGCGTCCACACGCGTCGCGTGCCCATCGGCGACGACGTCAACATCGAGCTGCTGGCCCGCCAGACCCCGGGCTTCGCGGGCGCCGACCTGGAGAACCTCGTGAACGAGGCGGCGCTGCTCGCGGCGCGCCAGAACCAGGACAAGGTGTCCATGGCGGAGTTCGAGGTCGCCAAGGACAAGGTCCTGATGGGTCCCGAGCGGCGTTCGATGATCATCAGCCTCGAGGAGCGGCGCACCACGGCGTATCACGAAGCCGGGCACGCGCTGGTCGCGAAGCTGCTGCCCGGCGCCGATCCGGTGCACAAGGTGACCATCATCCCGCGCGGCATGGCGCTCGGGCTGACGCAGCAGGTGCCGATCGACGACCGCCACAGCGTGACCAAGGACTGGGTGCTCACGCGGCTCGCCATCATGTTCGGCGGCCGCGCCGCGGAGGAACTGATCCTGTCGCAGCTCAGCACGGGAGCGGGCGACGACATCGAGCGCGCCACCGACCTCGCACGCAAGATGGTCTGCGAGTGGGGCATGAGCGACAAGCTCGGCCCGATGACGTTCGGCAAGAAGGAAGAGGAGATCTTCCTCGGTCGCGATTTCACCCAGCAGGTCGGCTACTCCGAGAGCACGGCCGTCCAGATCGACGCCGAGGTGCGGCGGATCATCCTCGAAGCGTACGAGCGCGCCAAGATGTTGCTGCGCCGGAACCTGGCGGTGCTCCACAAGATGGCGGAGGCGCTTCTCGAGCGGGAGTCCCTCGATGGCTCCGACATCGACGAGATCGTCCGCCAGGTCGGCGCCGAGAACGCCGCGGCCGCCTCGGCCTGACCCGCGGCCGGCGCGCGGCCCGGTGCTGGCGACACGGGCCGGGTCGCTGGTGCTCGACCGCCCCGTCTTGATGGGCGTGCTGAACGCGACGCCCGACTCCTTCAGCGACGGCGGGCTCCATCTCGACCCGGCGCGCGCCGCCGCGGCGGCGGAAGCCATGGTGGGCGCCGGGGCAGCGGCGCTGGACGTGGGCGCCGAGTCGACAAGGCCCGGCGCGCGGCCGGTGACGGCCCGCGAGGAGCGGCGGCGGCTGCTGCCCGTTCTCGGGGCGGTGCGCCGGGCGGTCCGGGTGCCACTCTCGGTCGACACGACGAAGGCCGACGTCGCCGAGGCGGCGCTCGACGCCGGCGCCGACATCGTGAACGACGTGTCGGCGGGACGCGCCGACGCGCGCATGCTGCCGCTGTGTGCCCGGGCCGGCGTGCCGGTCGTGCTCATGCACATGCGCGGGCGCCCGGCGACCATGCAGCAGCGGCCCGCGTACCGCGACGTGGTCGGAGAGGT
>JBKPDC010000182.1:0-17489 GCA_046727715.1 Thermodesulfobacteriota bacterium | reverse complement strand
ATCACGGGCACGGTGTCGTCGTCGGGAACGTTCACCGGCCAGCGGTGCGACATGAGCCCCCTGGTGATCCAGAAGCTGTTCGAGAAGGCGTCGCCGAAGGTCGCGCAGGCGTGCGCCGCGGGCGACCACTTCGCGTCTGCCTTGCTGACGCTCTGCCGCGCGGGCGGCTCTGGGCGTCAGCTTCCCGTGGTAGGCTACAGCCGATGGCCGAACCCGTGCACCGGACGCTGTGGGCCGCGGCTGCCGGGACGATCGTCTTCGTGCTGCTGGTTTCCCTGGGACGGCGCTGGTGCTCGTTCCGTACCTGCTGACCGGTTGGCGGCGCGCGCCCCCGCTGCTCGGATGGAACGCGACCCGCTGGCTCGGCGTCGCCCTTCTCGCGCTCGCGCTACCGATCTGGGTGATGTTCAACCTGCGCTTCGTGGTCGAAGGCCGCGGTACGCCGGCGCCGATCGCTCCGCCGGAACGCCTCGTCGCGGGCGGCCCGTTCCGCTGGGTACGCAACCCGGGCTACGCCGCGGGGATCGCCCTCCTCGTCGGTGAAGCGTTGCTGTTCGGGAGTCGCGCGCTGCTCGTCTATGCGGCGGGGATCGCCGTGGGCTTCCATCTGTTCGTCGTCCTCTAAGGGAGCGCCGCCGCGCGCGACGCCGAGCGCTTCGCTGGACAGCGACGGCCGCAGTACGCCATGTAGCGAGCCGCATGCGGTTCTCCGTCTCCCTCCCCACCGAACGGATCGATCGGGCGGCCGAGTTCGTCACCCAGGCCGCCGTCGGCGAGATCGCGCGGGCGGCCGAGGACGCCGGCTTCGACGCCTGCTACGTCACCGACCACCCCTTCCCGCCGCATCGCTGGTTGTACGGCGGCGGTCACCACGCGCTCGACCCGTTCGTGGCGCTGGCATTCGCCGCCGCGGCGACCTCCACGCTGCGGTTGCAGACGCACATCCTGGTTTTGCCCTACCGCAACCCCTTTCTCGCCGCGAAAGCGGTCCTGAGCCTCGACGTCCTCTCCGGCGGCCGGGTGACCCTCGGCGTGGCCGCCGGGTACCTGCGCGGCGAGTTCGCGGCGCTCGGCGCGGCCTTCGAGGCGCGGGACGACGTCGCGGACGAGACGATCCGTGCCATGAAGCTCGCCTGGGCGGGCGACGACGTCCGTCTCGACGGCCACGGCTTCACCGCGATCGGCAACAGCATGGGCTTCCGGCCGGTGCAGCGCCCGCACCCGCCGATCTGGGTGGGGGGGAATAGCCGGCGTGCCATCCGCCGCGCCGTCGAGCTGGGCGACGGCTGGGTGCCGTTCCCCAACACCGCCGCCATGGCGCAGTACACGCGGACGCCCGCCATGGAGACGCTGGACGACTTGGCGGGACGCATCGCCTTCGCGCGCGAGCATGGGAAGGCGGTCGGCCGGCGTGCCCCCCTCGACATCTGCTACGCGCTGCTGCCGCTCGCCAGCAACGACGTCGCTGCCAAGCGCGCGCGCATCGCGGAGTTGGCTACCCTGGGCGTCTCCTGGCTCACCGTCGGGTTCGCCGCCGACACACGCCGCGAGTACGTCGCTGCGCTGCAGGGCTTCGCGCGCGACGTCATGGCAGTTCGAGTGGGGTAGGGCCGCGACGCCGATGCGTGCCATCCGGACCGAGCTCGCCATCGAGGCTCCCGCGGGTACGGTGTGGAACGTCCTCACCGACTTCGCGCGCTATCCCGAGTGGAACCCGTTCCTCGTGCGGGTCGAGACGGAGCTGGTCCCCGGTGCTGCCGTCGCCGTGACGGTCCGGCTCGGCCGGCGGGTGCTGCCGCTCCGTGCCCGCATGCTGGCGGTGGAGCCGGGACGGGAGTTCCGCTGGGCGGGTCCGCTGGCACGGTGGCAGGGCGTCGTCTTCCGCGGCGAGCACTTCTTCGGCGTCGAGCCACTGGGCCCCGCGTCCTGCCGCTTCCTCCATGGGGAGGACTTCGGCGGCCTCTCGCTTCCGCTGATCGACCGCTGGATGCGACGCGCGCTGCTGCCGGCCTACGAGGCGATGAACCATGCCCTCGCGCGCCGCGCGGAGTCCCTGGCCGCGGGACTTGCCGCGGATCGACGCCCGGGCGATAGGAGCACCATGACATTGTACGATCTGAAGACGCAGCGCCTCGACGGCAGCCCGGCCGACCTGAGCGAGTACCGCGGCAAGGTCACGCTGGTGGTGAACGTCGCCAGCGAGTGCGGCTTCACGCCGCAGTACGCCGGACTCGAGAAGTTGCACGGCGAGCTGGCCGGCGAGGGGTTTGCCGTCCTCGGCTTTCCGAGCAACGAGTTCGGTGGCCAGGAGCCGGGGTCGGCGGAGGAGATCAAGGCGTTCTGCGAGCGCAACTACGGGGTCAGCTTCCCGCTCTTCGCGAAGGGCGAGACGAAACCCGGCGCGGGCCAGTCGCCCGTGTACGCGTTCCTCACGAAGACGGGCGACGTGCCGAGCTGGAACTTCTGCAAGTACCTGGTCGGCAAAGACGGCGAGGTGAAGGCGTTCTTCCCGAGCAACGTCGCTCCCGAGGATCGCAGGCTCCGCCAGGCCGTGAACGAAGCGCTGGCGGCGTAGCGACATGGACTACGTGAGTCTGGGCCGCAGCGGTCTCAAGGTCTCCCGCCTCTGCCTCGGCACCATGACCTTCGGCCGCTGGGGCAACACCGACCACGACGACTGCGCCCGCATCATCCACCGCGCGCTCGACGAGGGCGTCACCTTCATCGACACGGCCAACCGTTACGGCATGGGTGAGTCGGAGGAGATCGTCGGCAAGGCGCTCGAGGGACGCCGCAGCGAAGCGGTGATCGCCACGAAGGTCTTCATGCCCGGGCCGGGGGGCATGCTCGACCGGGGCACATCGCGCCGGCACATCATGCTCCAGGTCGAGGAGAGTCTCCGCCGGCTCCGCACCGACTGGATCGACCTCTACCAGATCCATCGCTACGACAAGGACACGCCGCTCGAGGAGACGCTGGGCGCGTTCACCGACCTCGTCCGCCAGGGCAAGGTGCGCTATCTGGGCGTGTCGACCGGGACCCTCGCCGAGTCGCGCGGCATGCACTTCGGCGGCTGGCGGATGGTCGAGTCCCTCTGGATCAGCGAGCGTCGGAACCTCGAGCGCTTCGTCTCGACGCAGCCGCCGTACTCCATCCTCACGCGCGAGGCGGAGCGCGAGATCTTTCCCGTCTGCCTGGCGCACGGCTTCGGAGCCATCGTGTGGAGTCCGCTGGAAGGCGGCTGGCTCGCCGGTCGCTATCGGAAGGGGAAGCCCGTCCCGGAGGACTCGCGCGCGCGCAATCCCACCGAGTTCGGGGCATTCGTCGCGCCGCGCTTCGACATGCACGCGGCCTGGGCACCGCGCCGGCTCGACGTCATCGAGGAGCTCGTTCGCCTGGCCAGCGAGATCGACGCACCGCTGGCGCGCTACGCCACGGCGTGGGTGCTGCGCCACCCGGCCGTCACGTCGGCGATCATCGGCGTGCGCGAGATGCGACACCTCGAGGATTCACTGCGAGCCCTCGCCGTACGCATCCCCGACGCGCACCTCGAGGCGATCGACGCCCTCGTGGCGCCCGGCTCGAACGCCTGAGTTGCCTCCCCGGCCGGTCATGACACCCGTTGCCTGGGGCTACACCTTTCTCGAGGCGCCGCGTGCCGACGACCGGGGGCGGCTGTACTTCAGCGACATCATCGCCGGTGGCGTCTACCGCTGGTCGCCCGACGGCACGGTGGAGACCGTCATCCCGAAGCGCCGCGGCGTGGGCGGCCTTGCGCTGCATGCCGACGGCGGGCTCGTCGTTTCGGGCCGCGACGTCTGCCACGTGCGCCACGGGCAGTCGCGCCAGCTGCTGACCGTCGAGGGGGCACTCGGCTTCAACGACCTGACGACCGATGCGGAGGGGCGGATCTACGTCGGATCGATGCGATCGGGCGCCATGGAGGTGCAGCACCGGGTGCCGAGCGAGCTCTGGCGCATCGACGCGGAGGGGAAGGGGACCGAGGTCTGCGGGGGCATCGCCTTCCCAAACGGCATGGGGTTCGCGCCCGACGGCCGCACCCTCTACCTGTCGAACTACAGCGCCGCCGAGGTGTTGGCAATCGACGCGCCCACGGGCGCGTGCTGGCAGTTCGTCCGGGTGCCGCGCGGCAATCCCGACGGGCTGGCCGTCGATGAGGCCGGTGGCGTGTGGGTGGCGCTCGGCGACGCGGGCTGCGTGGGCCGGTTCACGCCCGCGGGTGCCCTCGACCGGACGCTCGACGTCCCGTCACGTTTCGTGACGAGTCTCTGCTTCGGTGGTGACGATGGCCGGACGCTGTACGTGACGACGACCGACAACACGGACGACCCGGGCCGCGGCGCCACGGTATTCCGGACCCGGGTCGACATCCCCGGACTCGGCCTCGCACCGGCGCGGGTCTGACGTCAGCCCTCGACCCCGTCGAGTCCGCCGCGCGGGCGGCGGTGTTACTCGACGCGGCCCTGATGGCCCCCGGGACGGGGCTCGCCGTCGACCACTCGCGGCGGGCTTCTCCGACCCGGCCTATTTCAGCCGCGTCTTCGCGCGCCGTTTCGGTGTGCCACCGAGCCGCTGGCGGGACATGCCGGACTGACTGCTGGGGCGCCGTGCGTCCAGACCGCCAGCCGGAGCACGCTCAGCCGGATTCCGCCACGTCCCGTTCCGCCAGTTCGTCGTGACCATTCTGGTGGCGGACGGCATCGGAGGTGGCGCGCACGACGGCCAGGAAGGTCGTCCGCCGCCTCTCGGGCACGCGGTGGAAGAGCTGGACGTACTCCTCGAGCGCGGGGTCACTGGTCAGCGGGGAATCGCCGCGCGTGGCCGCCGCGCCGGGAGGCGTGAGGCGTACGCCCTCGTCGACCAGGCGGCGCGCTTCCGCCGACAGCAGGGTCTGATCGAGCGTCGACAACGCCTGCTGCAACGCGCCGGCGATCTTCACCACCACGAGCAACGGTGTCGCAAGTCCGCGTCCTGCTTCGAGCCGGCTGATGGCACCCTGGCTGACGCCGGCGCGCCGGCCGAGCTCCTCCTGCGTGAGACCCAGGAACTCGCGCATGCGGCGCGTGTGGCGACCCAGGCCTCGCATCCAGTCCTGCCACGAGGCATTCGGATAGCGCATCTCCTCAATCACGGGCATGCGACACAGCTTCCGGTTGAATCCGGCGATGTCAAGGCACTAAATGCGCTATGCCGCAACTCATCGCGAACCCCACGCGAATCCGCGCTGCCGGTAACAAGCCGAAGGCCATCGACGAGTACGTCGGGCGGGTCAATTCCGAGACCGCCGAGGTGAGCGTGGCGCACATGCGCAGTCCGGCCGGCTGGGTGGAGCCGGGCCAGACGCCCGAGTTCGACGAATACACGATCGTCCTGCGGGGGATGTTGCGGGTTGCATACCGGGGCGGGACGCTCGACGTGCGCGCCGGGCAAGCGGTGATGGCGCGGGCGGGCGAATGGGTCCGCTATTCCTCCCCGGAGCCGGATGGGGCGGAGTACGTTGCGGTCTGCCTGCCGGCCTTCTCCCCGGACAGCGTGCACCGCGACGGATAGCGGAACGGCGCGGTGCACGGGCTCGTGGCGAGGCATGCCGGGTCGCGGGCCGCGGGCTGGCTGCCCTAGGGGTTGAGTCGGACGGCGGCCGACGGCAGATCTCTGGTCCCGATGCGGCGCTGGCTCGTAGGAGTGACGATCGCGCTCGGCGTGACCCGCCCCGCGGCCGCGGTGAATCTGGAGCCGGTCGAGGTGAGGCTGGCGACGAGCACGGCCCGCGTGGAACCCGGCAAGCCCTTCGACGTCGGTGTCGTGCTGCGCATGCAGCGCGGGTGGCACGTCTACTGGCGGAATCCCGGCGACGCGGGCCTGCCCACGTCGGTCCGCTGGACGGTCCCGGAGGGCTTTGCCGTCGGCCCACTGCGCTGGCCGGTGCCGCGACGCTTCGAGCAGCCGGGCGGCATCGTGGGCTACGGGTACGCCGATACCGTGCTGCTCCGCAGCACGGTGACGCCGCCGGCCGCGCTGGCGAGCGACCGGTCGGTGCCGCTGCACGCCGAGGTCGGCTGGCTGGCGTGCGAGAGCATTTGCATCCGGGGGAAGAAGACCCTCGACCTGACCCTCGGACCCGAGGCTGGTGCTCCCGCAGCCGATCCCGGCCTGTTCGCGGAATGGGCGCCGCGCTTCCCGGTGGATGCGGATGCTCCTGGGGCGCCCGCCACGCTGACCGCGCGGGGGAGCGTGCCCGCGGACGGGAGCGTCGGCGGTGTGACGGTCACACTCGACTGGAAGCAGGCGCCGGCCACCGTGGAATGGTTTCCCCCGGACGACCCGGCCCTCGCCGTCGAGGCGGCGACCAGCCGCACCGACGGCGTACGCACGCAGCTCACATTCCGCGCAAAACGGTTGGCGGGTCAGCAACCCGACGGGTCCACGCTCGAGAGCGTGGTGGCGTGGACCGACGCCGACGGGGTTCGGCATGGGCTGCGGGTCCCGATCGAACTCGACGGAAAGGAGACATAGATGAGACCACAGAGGACTTGGCTCGCCGCGGCTCTGCTCGCGCTCGCCATCGCGGGCGTGGCACGGGCGGCCGCGACGGTGGGGCAGACCGCCCCGGCGTTCACCGTGAAGGATCAAGACGGGCGGGACGTCGATCTCGCAACGCTGCGCGGCAAGATCGTGGTGCTCGAGTGGACGAACCCGGACTGCCCGTTCGTGCAGCGCCACTATCGCGCGAAGACAATGAGCACGCTGGCCGATCGCTTCAAGGACCGCGATGTCGTGTGGCTGGCGGTCAACAGCACGAACTACATGGACGCCACGAAGGGTCGCGCGTGGCGGGCCCAGCAGGGCTTCTCGTACCCCATCCTCGACGATCACGCGGGAACCGTCGGCCATGCCTATGGCGCCAAGACCACGCCGCACATGTTCGTGATCGACAAGACGGGAACCGTCGTCTACCAAGGTGCCATCGACGACGACGCAGCGGGCGCGAGCGAGGGGTCGGCGCGCAACTACGTCGCCGAGGCCCTCGATGCAGTCACCGCCGGCCAGGCAGTCCGCGTCGCCGAGACCAAGCCGTACGGCTGCTCCGTGAAGTACGCGAAGTAGGTCTCGGGATCGGGAGGCGCCTCAGCCGCGCGGGGTGGGCCTGGTGCCCCAGCGCCACCCGTCGAGCGCCAGGCCCTTCGCGGCGGAGTAGCCCGTGGCGTAGCCGCGGACGACTCCCTTGCCATCGACCAGGACGAACGTAGGCATCCCGCTCACGCCATAGGCGACGAACGCCTGGCGGTTCTCGTCGGTGGCGACCAGAGCAGGGAACGACCCCGTGTGCTGCGCGAAGAACGAATCGAGCCGGCTCGCATCCTCATCCGTGATCGCCACGACCGGCGTGTCCCGGTCGTGCTCGAACGCCGCGATCTCGGGCAGCGCGGACTTACAGACGGCACACCACGTCGCCCAGAAGAAGAGCAGGTGGGGCTTGCCCGTGGCGAGGGACTGCGGTGGCGCGCCGCGGTATCGACCCAGCCGGAGCGGGGGTGCCGGGCTTCCCACCTTGGGGGGCCCGGGGAGTGCAGGCCAGTGCTGCGGGAACGGCTTGGGCGTGAGGGTCACACCGATACGCCGCCCGTCGCGCAGGACGTCGAGCGGCGCGGGTTCGTCCACGGGCGCCAACATGGTCCACTCGCGGATCTGGTCGCGCTCCTCGAAGTGCCGGCCGGGCGGGCCGAGCACGATGTCGCCGGCGCGCAGCCCGGCACCCCGTGCGGGCGATCCGTCGTACACGGCCACCACGCTCGCCGCGCCGGGCCCGAGGCTGGCCCCGCTGCGAGCGGCCTCCGAGGCCTGCCGGAACTGGATGCCCATCCAGGCGGGCGTGACGCGGGTGACGACGGCCAGGTCATCGTCGAATGCAGGGAAGGGCTCCGGCCGTGCCAGCTGCAGCTCCGGCGGCAGCGGGACCGGCGGGATGGCGATCGCCTCGCAGCGCCGCAGCGCCTCGTAGGCTGCACGCTCCTCGGCGGAGCCTCGGCGGGCGAGATAGACGCGGCCAGCGATGGTCGTCAGCAGCGTGCGGAGCCGGAGCCGCACGCCGTCGCGAACGTCCATCCGGTACGCCACGTCGCCCGACTCCTCCGCGCGCTCCCGCAACACGGAGAGCCGGTGATCCACGCTGGGTTCGGCGCGGGTCGCCGAGCCGAGCTGCTGCAGCAGCTGCTCGGTCAGGTCGCGCGCCGCGTCGGGTGGGAGCGCCCGCAGGGCCTGGTCGTCGGTCCGGCTCTTCCAGGTGGTGTCGCGGTCGAGGAAGCGGTCCAGGTTGGCGCGCGCCGCCGACGCGAGCGCGCCCTGCCAGGCGTTGTGCTGTGCGTGCAGCTGCGCGGCCAGATCGGGGACGCGCCCGGCCTGCTGATCGAGCTCGCGCAGCGAGCGCGGCCCGGCAAACCCGTACGCGTGGCCGATGCGGTCGAGCAGGCGCAGTTCGGGCTCGACCGACGCGGGGTCGGCCCACGCCTGCCGCAGGAGCGCGTCGATGAACGCCGTGGCGTCCTGGTGCTCGGCGCTCGCGGCGCGCTGCAGGACGTCGGCGAGGAACACGTCGGAGGTGCGCAGCGGCACGTCGGGGCTCGCGTCGTTGACCAGGACCTCGTCGTGCGCGCCCGGGAAGTCGCCGCCTTGTGCCAGCGCCTCGATGAAGTGAAACGAGTGCCCGACGTTGTCGCGCCCGCGGTTCTCCGGGTAACAGCCGTACGCCGGCCGGTCCGCGGTGGACGAGAAGTACCCGCAGGTCGACCCGTCGGGCAGAGCGCCGATGCTGCGTGCACGCGGCAGTTCCGCGAAGCCGCCGGAGTAGCACTGCGACATGAGCGCGACGACCCGCACCGCGGGATCGAGCGTGGACAGCATGGCGGCGAGGTCTCTCACCGGCAGGCGCTCGCCGTCACCCCACAGCGTGATCGCGTTGTTCGCGGGATCCTGTGCGCTGCGCGTGCCGTGGTCGGTGACGTAGAGGAGGAGCGTGTCGCCCGGACGCAGCGTGCGGCCGGTGGTGTCGAACCAGCGTTGGATCCCGGCGCGGGTCGCCGCGCCCAGAACGGCCCCTGGGACCACCGAGCTCTCGTAGACGACGGGCGTCCGCAGCGGCTCCTCGAGCCGGCTGCCCTCCAGAAGCCAGAAGTCCGCCTCGGGCTGCGCCTCGCGCACGGCGACGTCGGCGGCCGGATCGGCGCCGTCGCTCACGTAGAGCGAGATCATCCCGCTCGGAACGCCGGCCCGTCGCAGCACCTCGTAGAGACCGCGGAGGTGCAGCAGGTGCGATTGGTAGTTCTGGTTCTTCGTGGCCCCGCCATTGATCATGAGGACGTGGAGCCGAGCCACGTCGACCGGTGGCACGGATGGGCGCGCCGGGGCGGCGGCGAGGGGATGGGTGAAACGGCAGGCGAACACCACGAGCAGGGCCACGAGTGCGGCCGTCACGATGCGACGCCCACCGCGCGACCCGGCGCGGACGGTCATCACGCGCGCGACTGTAGCAGCGGCGTGGGCGTGGTGAAACTCGCCCGCCGCGGGGCTCGGGGACTCAGGAGGGCGTTGGCTCGATGCCGATCGGCCGCCGGTCGTCAGGGGCGCGATGACGGAGGCGGACGAGAGCGCGACGCAGCTCGGGACCGAAGGCCACCACCACCGCAAGAGCCGCCAGCAAGCCGCCGATCACGAGTCTCTCGAGGAACAGTACATCGACCCCGGGCATTGTCGTGTGCCCCCCTCGGTGATGGCGCGCATCCTCGCGCAGGTCGGTCGCCGCCGTCGATTGAAATTCACGGTCGATCGCGTGACGAGCCCGCGTCGCGCCGCGTCGGGCCTTGCCTGGACGCGCCCCGCCGGAGGACAACGCCCCATGCGAAAGCGCATGCCTGCAGGCGTCGCGGCGCTGGTCGCCGGGGCCCTCTGGGCCAGTGGCTGCGCGCGGCCGCGGCCGCCCGTGGTCGCCGGGGCGGTGCCCGAGGGCCTCGAGGCCTTTCTCACGAGCCATCCCCTGGCCACGGGACAGCCGCTTCGGGCCGACGAGGTGGGGCGGACGCCCGCGGCGAGTTGGCATGTCGTGCAGGTGGGGACGGCCGAGACCCCCCACCGCCACCGGCTGCACGACCTGGCCGTGGTCGTCCTTCGGGGGGAGGGCGTTCTCACGCTCGACGGCCGGTCGGTCCTCTTGCGCGCGGGGGATGCCGCGCTCGTGGCACGCGACCGGGTGCACTGGTTCGCACGCCGGGGGCCGGAGACGGCGGTGGCCCTCGTGGTGTTCATGCCGGCGCTCGATGCTCCGGACCTCGTGCCGGAGCCCGAAGTTGACTCGAAGGAGGGGCGCCGTTAGGCCGGATCCTCCAGGAGGAAAACGAATGCGACGAATGCGATTCACGACGGCGGCGGTGGCGGTGGCCCTGGCGGGCGCCGTGCTGGTGGCGCGGGCCGACGACACCGTCACGGGCGAGGTGGTCGACCTGTCGTGCTACCTGCATCACCCCGAGACCAGCCGCGGTGCCAGCCACAAGAAGTGCGCCGAGACGTGCGCGAAGAAAGGGTTGCCGATGGGAATCCTCACGGAGGACAGCCAGGTGTTCCTCCTGCTCGAGGATCACGAGAACCCGAAGGGCTATGCGACGGCGCTGGAGGGTGTAGCGAAGACGATCACCGTTGGAGGCAAGAAGGTCACCCAGGGTGGCATGAACGGGATCGTCGTCGAGGAGGTCAAGTAGCGCGAGGAGACCGACCCCGAGACTCGTCTCGGGTCGGTCTTCTAGAAGAAGAAGTGCAGCTCGAACACGAGCGCCGTCGTGTTGAGCTGCGGCTCGTTCCCGGGCGCGTTGTTGATCACGTAGTACAGCCGGGGCTGGATGAACCTGTCGATGAACGGCTCGGCGCCGATCGTGTAGCGCGTCTGGCTGCGGTTGCCCGACACCTTGAGGAAGTCGAACGTGCCGCGCAGGTTGAACCAGTCGAAGAGGAGGAGATCGACCTCGGCGTAGGAGGCGTACTGGTCGCGCCCCGTGTTCGGCGGCAGGACCGTCCGGTCGTCATACCAGTCGAACTCGCCGAGGTAGGTGAACTTCCAGAGGTTGGCGCCCGCGTAGAAGGCGCCGACCGTGCGCTTGTTCGACTGTCGGGCGACCGACGCCCCGGCGAGCACGTTGCGCACCACCGGCAGCTCGTCGAAGACGCCGTAGGCGTTGAACGAGGTCAGCACGTCGCGATCGCCGCCGGCGCCGTTCGTGACCGAGGCAGCCAGGTAAAAGGGCCCGGGGATGACGCCGAACTCGATGCCCTCGTCCGGATTCTGGAACGTGAAGCCGGTGTTGACGCGCACGAACGATGCGTCCTCGTAGAGGCGGAGGCCGAAGGGCGGGAAGAACCGGCCGCCCTTGAAGAAGATGTCGTACGGGAGTTTCAGGATGGCGACCGTCTCGCGCGCCGTGACGCCGCCGCCGGCGGCGTTGAAGTCGCCGTACAGCGACAGCACGTCGGGCCAGAGGTCGACCTGGATGTAGCCCAGCGCCTCCTGGACCTTGAGCTCCTCGGAGGCGAAGTGGGGGCGGAAGGCGCGGTTCTCCGGCACGCGGCCCTGCGCGTCCGGGGTCCCTGCGTCCCACGTCGTCGTGCTGCGCACGCGCAGGTCCGACCCAATGGAGACGTAGGAGTTGAGCTCGCCGTTGAAGCTCTCGACGCCCTTGGGCAGCGGGAGGATCCTCAGATCGTGCAGGATGTCGTGCGAATGGATGTGCGCGAAGGCCGTGCGCTTGCCGCCGCCGTCGAGATTGGTGTGGCAGTCGCTGCATTTCGCGCCGGTCCGCACGGCGAGGTAGGGCTCGGCGTGCGCGCCGGTCGTGACGAGCGCCAGCAACGCGCCGGCGGCGACGATCAGTTGTTCGGCGCGCATTCCATGATCCACGTGCGGATGGCAGTGATCTCGTCGGCGCTCGGGCACACGGCGCCACCCTGCGGAGTCCCCGGACATCCCTGGGGCATCTGCAGCCCGGAGATGCCGGGCACGCCCTCGACCTTGCGCAGCAGGTAGCTGGCGTCGGGGTCGCCCGGCTTCACGATGAGCAGCCGCGGCTGCTGCGTCGACGGCACGTTCACGCTCGCGCCGTAAGACACACCCTGCTGGAGCTGGAGCCCAGCACCGGCCGTCGGTCCGATGTGGCAGGCCGTCGACGTGGCGCAGGACCGATTGTAGATCCCCTGGATGTTCTGGGCGTACGACACGGTCGGCGGCGGCGGCTTCGTGCAGTTCTGTCCCCCGCCGCCCCCTCCGCCGCCGCCCCCACCCGACTCGGGCCCGCTGCCCGCACAGCCGGCCAGCGTGAGCGCGAGCGATGCGACGCACAGAGCGACGCGCGGACTGGACGGGCGGGTGAACACGTAGGAACGGGGTGCGTCCAGCGGCTCAGCCGAGCCACGACGGGCGCCCGCACCGCTTGACCGGGTCTGCGGGATCGACGATCTGCATGGTCAGCCGCGACGTCTCATCCATCGACTCCCTCCCAGCCCAGTGTCGAGCGGCGCGTCCCATAGCACCTGGCCGGATGGCTGACAATAGAGAAGCGACCTGCATCCTCGCCGGCTACGATGCGCGCCTCCGCCGCGTGGCCGTCGGCGGTGGCGCCGTCGCACTCTGGCAGGTGGACGATCTGGAGCGCCACGTCGATCGCCGCGCCTTGCTCGCCGCCGCCGACGCGCCGGAACCGCCCTACTGGGCGCATCTCTGGAGCGGCGCTCGCGTGCTCGCCGACGCGGTACCGGCGGGTGGCGGACGCGCGGTCGAACTCGGCTGCGGCCTCGGACTGCCCGGCCTCGCCGCGGCACGGCGCGGCGCGCGGGTGACCTTCGTCGATCGCGAGCGCGCCCCGCTCGCGTTCGTGCGCGCGAGCGCGCTGGCAAATGACGTCGGGACGGCCGATCTCGTCGCGGCAGATCTCACCACCGGCACGCTGCACGCCGCCTTCGACCTCGTGCTCCTCGCCGAGCTGCTCTATGACCGCGCGGCGTTTCCCGCGGTGGCGCGTGCGATCGCCGCGGCGCTCGCGCCGGGGGGCCTCGCCCTGCTCGCCGACGGGGCGCGCATCGACACGCGAGCCTTCTACCCTGAGCTCGGCACGCTCGGCCTCCGCGTTGACACGACGACGCATCGGGTCGAGGCGGACGGCGTCACGGAGACGATCACCCTGTCCGCAATCAGGTGGGCTGGCACGTGACCGGCGCGGGCGTCACAGCCCGTACTTCTCGATCTTCCGGTAGAGGCGCTGCCGGTCGATGCCGAGGAGCCGCGCCGCCTCGTTCTTGTTGCCGCCCGCCTTGCGCAGCGCGGCCCCGATGAGGTCGCGCTCGGCGTCCACGAGCCGCGGGACGGCGTCGGTGTCGCGCGGCTGCGGCGCGGCGGGCGGTGCGCCGCGGATGCCCGGTGGCAGGTCGTCGAGCGTCACCACGTCCGCCGCCGACAGGGCGAACGCGCGCTCGATCGCGTTCTGGAGCTGGCGGATGTTGCCCGGCCAATGGAACGCGACGAGCGCCGCGAGCGCATCGGGCGCCATGCGCTTGGCGCCCACCTCGTACTGCTCGGAGTAGCGCGCGAGGAAGTGGTCGACCAGCGGGGGGATGTCCTCCCGCCGCGCGCGTAGGGAGGGCAGCTCGATGTGCACCACGTTCAGGCGGTAGAAGAGGTCGGCCCGGAAGCGCGCCTCCCGGACCTCGGCCTCGAGGTCGCGGTTCGTCGCCGCGATCAGACGGACGTCCACGGGAACGGGGCGGCTCGACCCCAGCGGGGTCACCTCACGCTCCTGGATGGCGCGCAGGAACTTGGCCTGGAGGCCGATTGGGACCTCGGCGACCTCGTCGAGCAGCAGGGTGCCGCCCGTGGCGGCCCGGAAGACGCCGTCGTGATCGGCGACGGCGCCCGTGAACGCGCCGCGCCGGTGCCCGAAGAGCTGGCTGTCGAGCAGCGTTTCCGACAGGCCCGCACAGTTGATCGCGACGAACGGGGCGTCGTGCATCACGCCGCGCTCGTGGATGGTGCGCGCCACCAGCTCCTTGCCGGTGCCGCTCTCACCGCTCAGCAGCACGGTGCTCTTGTTCTGGCTGACGGCGTCGATCAGGCGGTAGACCGCCTGCATGCTGGGGCTCTCGCCGATGAGCTCTCCGAAGCCCTGCAGGCGGCCGATCTCGCGCCGCAGGCGCGCGTTCTCCCGCTTGAGCGACGCCAGGTTGAGCACGCGCTCGAGCGTCAAGAGGATCTCCTGCGGACGGGCATCCTTGATCAGGTAGTCCGCGGCGCCGAGCTTCATGGCCTCGACGGCCGACTCGATGGTACCGTAACCGGTGAGCACCACCGCGGCCGCACCGATGCTGCGCTCGTGCATCGCGCGCAGGAGGTCCATGCCGTCCATCACGGGCATTTTGAGATCCGTCAGCACGACGTCGAACGTGACGCTCGTGAGGCGGGCGAGCGCCGCTTCGCCGTGCGGAGCGTGCTCGACGTCGTACCCCGCCCGCTCCAGGTTCTTCGCCAGCGTGCGGGCCATGTTGAGCTCGTCCTCGACGAGCAGGATGCGCGCCGGCATCGTGGATCAGGTCGTGACGGCGTCTCCCCCGGCGTCGTCGTGACAGGGGCAGGGCAGCTCGATGGTGAAGGTGGTGCCGGCGCCGAGTTCGCTCGTCACGCGGATCTCGCCGCGGTAGCGCTGCAGGATCGAGTGCACCACGGAGAGCCCGAGACCGGTGCCCTGGCCGGGTGCCTTCGTGGTGTAGAACGGGTTGAAGATGTCGTGCAGGTGCGCGGTCGGGATCCCGACGCCCGTGTCGCGTACCTCGAGGCGCACGCGGTCGCCGTTGGCCCGCCCGGTGCGCAGGAACAGCTCGCCTCCCTTCGGCATCGCCTGCACGGCATTGGTGATGAGGTTCAGGAGGATCTGGCGCATCGCGTTCGGGTTGACGGCGCAGGCGGGGATCTCGCCGAGGTCGGCATTCACCCGCACGCCGGCATTCTGCAGGTACTTCTGCATCAGCTGGACGGTACGGCTCAGGAGGGAGTTGACATCGACCCGCTCGACGTCCGCACCGGACTCGCGCGAGAACTCGAGGAGGTTCTTGATGATGGCCTGGGCGCGGCTGATTTCCTCCTCCGCGATGTGCAGATCCTCGAGCACCTCCGGCGGTGCCGCGCCCAAGACCTGGCGGACGTCGTAGAGGGCGTTCATCACGATGGCGAGCGGGTTGCGTAGCTCGTGCGCGATGCCGGCCGCCAGCTGCCCGATGGCGGCCATCTTCTCGGACTGGATGAGCTGGCTCTCGAGGCGCTTGCGATCCGAGATGTCGACGCACATCAGCTGGTGCATGTGGCGATCGCCATACTCGATGAAGCCGGCGGTGATGAAGACCGGGATCAGCTGGCCGCCGCGCGTGAGGAGGTGGAGGTCGTCGCGGCTCGCATGTCCCTGCGCCTGCGCCGTGCGCAGCAGGCTGGTCGCGCGCACGCGTTCCGCCGCAGGGTGGAGCTCGACGACGGGTCGACCCTCGAGCGCGGCGTGGGGGTATCCGAGCATGCGCTCGGCCACCTGGTTGGCCGTGGAGATGCGGCCGTCCGCCGCGTCGGCCATGAAGATGCACGCGGGGGCGTGGTCGATCGCCCGGCGATGACTGGCCTCCTGCTCGAGGAGCAGCTCCTCGCGCGCTTCCACGAAGAAGTCGGTGATGTGCAGGATGCGGATCGCGAACTCCTGCTCCAGGAGTGCCGTCAGGGCGCGCGCCCGCAGGGCGTCGTTCGCGTACTCGCGCTCCAGGTCCTCGGCGAGCAGCTGCACGAAGCGCATCTGCGAGGCGAGGAATCGTGACGCGGGAAACTGGGCGATGAAGCCACGCCGCGTATGGCTGCGCAGGAAGAGGTAGGTTTCCAGGTTCTCCGGGTCGGCGACGTGGCGGGCCCAGCGCGCGAGCGCCGCCTCCTGGTCGGCCTTGATGCCCGGCCAGTCGCGCGCCGGGATGCCGATCCCTCGGCCGACGTCGGCGATCCAGCGGTCGAGGAGGGCCGGGGCGCGGACGCTGATGAAGGCGGCGAGCGCCCGCCGCAGGTCCGGGCGGTCGAGCCGCGGGTCCAGGAGCCCGGTCCCGCTGCTGTACGCGATAATGCGCGAGAGGTGGGCCGCCAGGGACGGATCGGGGTGGCCGCCGGTCACGCGCCAGGCGTTAGCAGCTTCGCAGGGGCCAGGCCAGGGTGCGCAACCACCCCGCGCCCCGCGTGTTGCACCCGTCGTGCCAGCGGCCGTCTATCCCCTGTCCCCACCCTGGCCTAGAATGCCGTTCGCGATGACGCGGATCGGGTCCCCGGGGCGCCCGGCACCGGCGCCATCCGGAGACCTCATCCCGGACGCGGCGGTGGCCGACCCCGATGTGCGCCTGATGCTCCAGGTGCAGCAGGGCGACGAGCACGCGTTCCCGGCGCTGTTCCGGCGTTTCGGCCCGCGGGTGCTGCAGTACGTCCGCCGGCTCGTCGGGAGCGATGCGCGCGCCGAGGAGATCACCCAGGACGTCTTCATGCAGATCTTCCGCTTCCGGGATCGCTACCGCCCGGAGAGCCGGCTCTCCACCTGGGTGTTCACCATCGCGACCAACCTGTGCCTGAACGAGTTGCGGCGGCCCGAACGGCAGCTCCGGGTCGATCTCTGGGATGGGCGACGAGGCGACGCCGGCGAGTCGTTCGCGGAGCCGCCGCTGCCCGATCCCGCCGCCATCGACCCGGAGCGGGGAGCGGCGGGGCGCGAGATGGTGCGGGCGCTCGAGGCCGCGGTGGCGGCATTGCCGCCGAAGCAGCGGGCCGCCCTCCTGCTGTCGCGCATCGACGGCATGGCGTACCGCGACGTCGCCGATGCGCTCGGCACCACCGAGGGCGCGGTGAAGGCGCTGCTCTTTCGCGCCACGCACGGGCTCCGCGACAGGCTGCGCGATTTCCTGTAACTATTGGAAGGAGGTTCTCAGTTCTCATGCGATGTCGAACCGCACGGCGCTGGATCACGAGGGACCTGGCGGGCGAGCTGACGCACGCGCGGGTCGAGCGGCTCGCGCAGCACATCGAGCGTTGCGAAGGCTGCCGGCGCGAGCAGGTGGCGTACGCAGCGCTCGATCGGGCCCTGGGCACGCTGCCCATGATGACGGCGATGCCGTCGCGACTCGAGCAGGACACCCTGCGTCGCGTCCGGCTGGCCGCCGAGGAGGACGAGGTGCGCGATGCACGGCGCATCGGTCGCTGGGTGGTCGTGACGGCCCCGGCGCTGGTCGCGACGGCGGCGCTGGTGCTCACGCTCCGCACGGTGCCGCCCCCGGTGGACCCGGATCGTGACGAGCCCGCAGCAGTGGGGGAGGGCGGGGCAGTGCCGACGCCCGCGGCGCGCCTGGCGCGGCGCGACGCGCCTCCCGCGCCGCCACAGCCGGGC
>JBKPDC010000181.1:0-1451 GCA_046727715.1 Thermodesulfobacteriota bacterium | reverse complement strand
ATGAGCCCTGCGCGCGAGCTGCCGAGCCGTTCGAGGGCAATCGCCGGCTCGACGGTGGCCAACTCGGTGAGCATCGGGGACACCTGGATCGAGGGGGCCGGGTGTCTCAGGCCGCGGCGGAGGAACGCCGCTGCGGATCGGAGCCCGCGCGCGCCGTTCTTCATGCCGTTCTTGAGCTGCGTCCCGGGTGACAGGCCGCGGGGATGTCGACGGCGCGTGCCGTCTGCTGGCGGGATGGGGCGCATGGTCGTCTCCTGCTGGGGGACCGGGCTGACGGGTCCGGGTTCGGATCGGTCGTGCCGGCGCTGGGTGCGCCCGGCGGAGAGACGGCGCGGCGGACGTGCGAGGCGAGTGGCCTCAGCTGGAGCGCGGCATCCGAAGGTCCCGGCGCACGGGTCTTTGCCTACTACTGCCTTCGTCCATCAAGTCGCTCTGTGGATCGGGTTCGGTGCCCATGTCTCCGGTACTCTCGGGTACGATGGATGTCAATTCCGCGAGCCCCATTTCACGGAACAGGACACTGCGCGTCGACAGGAGATAGCGGGCATCGCGACGCACTCAATCATCGTCCCGATGCGCGGGCGGTTAAGCTGCGAGATTCTACGGACGAGAGGGAGAGGCGCGTGCGGGCGACCCGCAGGTTTCGGTCGCGCCACCGGCGCGGGGCGGCGGTGGCATCGGGTCCGGCGCTCGCGTTAGGTGTGCCCGTGCAGGAACTCTCCCCGCCACGGAACGAGGCCATCGATTGGCTCCGGGGGGCGGTGATGGTGCTGATGGCCCTCGACCACACGCGCATGTTCGTCGGCTCCGCGGTGGACCTCCGCACCGCGTCGCCCGCACTCTATTTCACGCGCTGGGTCACGCACTTCTGCGCGCCCGTGTTCGTGCTGCTCGCCGGGATCGCCGCGTACCTGCATGGGCGGCGGCTCGCGTCGACGCGCGCGCTGTCGAGCTACCTGCTCACGCGGGGCCTCTGGCTCGCCATCCTCGAGGTCACCGTGATCCGCGCTGCCTGGCTGGCGTACATCGGGCCGGACATCCTCGTGTTGCAGGTGATCTGGGCCATCGGTGCATCGATGGTGGTCCTGGCCGGGCTCGTGTGGCTCCCGCGCGCCGCCATCGCAGCGTTCGCCGTCGCGCTCATCGCGGGGCACAACGTGCTCGACACCGTCCGCGCCGAGCAGCTCGGCGCGCTGCGATGGTTCTGGCTCCTGCTGCACGAGGAGGGCCGGCTGGAGCCCTTCGCGGGCGCCAGGTGGCTCGTCGTATACCCGTTGGTGCCCTGGGTCGGGGTGATGGCTGCCGGCTATGCGATCGGGCCCTGGGCGCTCAAGCCTCGCGTGCAGCGGCGGACGATCTTCCTTCGCGCCGGACTCGCGCTGGTCGCCGGCTTCGTCCTGCTGCGCGCGACGAACCTCTACGGCGATCCGGATGCCTGGACCGCCGCGGGC
>JBKPDC010000180.1:0-9880 GCA_046727715.1 Thermodesulfobacteriota bacterium | reverse complement strand
AATGGACGCCCGACCCGGCCGAGTATGTCTGCCGCGCGCTGGCGCCGGCGAAGGTGTCGCGGATCATCCTGGACGAGGACGAGCACGCCATGGAGGTGATCGTCCCCGACGACCAGCTCTCGCTCGCTATCGGCAAGAAGGGCCAGAACGTCCGCCTCGCGTCGCGGCTGACGACGTGGAAGCTCGACGCGCGCAGCGAGTCCGAGGCCGAGGACGAGGCCCGGCGCGCCCGGGCGGCGCTCTCGGCCATTCCGGGTCTGGGCGACGTCACCGCGGAGCTGCTCTACCAGTACGGCTTCAAGTCGGCGGAGGAGCTGGCCGCGTCCGACGCCGAGACCGTGGGCGAGGTCGAGGGCATCGGTGCCGAGCGGGCCGAGGCCATCCTCGCAGCCGCGCGCGAGCACGTCGCCCAGCAGCAGGCTCTGGCCGAGGCGGCAGCGGCCGAGGCGGCTGCGGAACCGCCGCCGCCGCTGCCACCCGCAGCCTCGGGGGACGAGGAGGGCGCAGGGTGAAGGGCGCACCGGTTCGCACCTGCGTGGGATGCGGCCGGCGGTCGCCGCAGGCCGAGCTCGTGCGCTTCGTCGCCACGGAGGGCACGCTGGTGCTCGATCCGCGCCACCGCCTGCCCGGACGGGGAGCCTGGCTGCACCGGCTGCCCGCATGCTGGGGCGACTTTGTGCAGCGACGGGGCGCCATCCGCTCGCTGCGTGCCGCGCCGCCGCGGGCCGCCCGTCAGGCGCTGCGCGATACCCTGGCGACAGGGGAGTGCTGAGGAACCCCGATGTCGAAGCGGATTCACGAGCTGGCCAAGGAATGGGGCCAGAACCCGAAGGACCTCCTCGTGATCGCCGAGCGCGTAGGCATCCGCGGCAAGCGGTCCCAGAGTGCACTCACCGACGACGAGGTGACGCGCCTGCGCGACGGCCTCGGCCTGACGCCGCGTCCCGCCGTCACCGTCGGATCGGAGCGGGTCGTCGCCGAGCGCGTCGTCACGCAACGCGACTCGAGCGCCGATCAGCTCGTGACCGCCATCGAGCAGACGACCGAGACGCGGCTGCGGCCGAACGTCATCCGGCGGCGGACGGCGCGTGAGGTCCTGAAGCGCGAGGAGCTGCCGCCGGCGGTCCAGGAGGCCGAGCCGGCCGTCGCCGACATTCCGCCGTCGCTCGATTTCGAGCCCGACGTTCCACCGGCGGTCGACGACATTCCGCCGCCCACGAGTGGCGCCCCGCCCGACGAGGTGTCGTCCCGGCCCACTCCGGCGGTCAGCGCAGCGCCGGAGCCCGTGCCGGCGGAGTTGGCGTCCCAAGGAGCCGCGGAGCCCGTACGGGTCGATGCGGGCGCCACGCCGCTCTCACCGCCGCCCCCCGCCGCGCGTCCTGCCGCGCGCGCCACGCCTCCCGCTGCCGCACCGACCAGGGTGTCTGCGCCCGCCGCGATGGCGCCGGCGACCCCGGGAGCCGCCCCACCCCCCGGCTTCGAGGAGATGCGCGGGGTGAAGGTGCTCGGGAAGATCGACCTCCGCAAGGCCACGGCGGTGCCGGGTGCGGGCCAGCCCTTCCGGCCGGCGGGCGAGACGCCTGGCGCCGGAGTCCCGCCCGCCGGCGGCGACGGCGCGCCCAAGAAGAAGAAGGGCCGCAAGGTCATCAAGAAGCCCGACATGGCCAACTTGATGGAGCGGGACTTCTACCGCGGGGGGAAGCGGCCGCAGAAGCGCAAGGCGCTCCCGGGCAAGGAGCAGAAGAAGACCGAGATCACCGTCCCGCGCGCGTCGAAGCGTGTGATCCGCATCTCGGAGATGATCACGGTCGGTGACCTCGCCAAGGCCATGGGCGTCAAGGCGGGTGAGGTGCTGAAGAAGCTCATCGACATGGGCATGATGGCGACCATCAACCAGATGCTCGACCACGACACGGCGGTGCTGCTGGCGAGCGAGTTCGAGTATCAGGTCGAGAACGTTGCCTTCGACGTGGAGCAGGCGCTCGAAACCGAACAGGAGGGCACGGCGGGCGAGTTGCTGCCGCGCGCGCCGGTCATCACGATGATGGGCCACGTCGACCACGGGAAGACGTCGCTGCTCGATGCCATCCGTGCCACGAACGTCGCCGAGGGCGAGGCGGGCGGTATCACGCAGCACATCGGCGCGTACACGGTCGACGTGCATGGGCGGCAGGTGACGTTCCTCGATACGCCCGGCCACGAGGCGTTCACCGCCATGCGCGCGCGCGGCGCGAAGGTGACGGACATCGTCATCCTCGTGGTCGCGGCCGATGACGGGATCATGCCGCAGACGCGCGAGGCGATCGACCACGCGCGCGCGGCTGAGGTCCCGATCATCGTCGCCATCAACAAGATCGACAAGGCCGACGCCAACCCCGAGCGCGTGAAGCAGGAGCTCGGCAACTTCGGGCTGGCGCCCGAGGAGTGGGGCGGGGACACCATCGTCGCGCCGGTGTCCGCCAAGACCAAGGAAGGCATCGACGAGCTGCTCGAGATGATCTTGCTCCAGGCCGACGTGCTCGAGCTGAAGGCGAACCCGAACCGCCTCGCCAAGGGTACCATCGTCGAGGCGCGACTCGACCGCGGCCGCGGCCCCGTCGCCACGGTGCTGGTACAGGAGGGCACCCTCAAGGGGGGCGACCCGTTCGTGTGCGGGACGGAATACGGCCGCATTCGGGCGATGGTGGACGACAAGGGGCAGCGCATCGAGTCGGCGGGACCGTCCACGCCCGTGGAGATCCTCGGTCTCGGTGGCGTACCCGAGGCGGGCGACGTGTTCGTCGCCATCCAGGACGACGCCAAGGCGCGCCAGGTCGCGGAGCACCGGCGGAGCAAGCAGCGTGAGGCCGAGATGGCGAAGACCGCCAAGGTCTCCCTCGACGACCTCTACCAGCAGATCCAGAGCGGCGAGGTGCGCGAGCTCAGGGTCGTCGCGAAGACCGACGTCCAGGGGTCCCTGGAAGCGGTCAGCGATGCGCTGCGCCGGCTCTCCACGGACGACGTGCGTCTCAACGTCATCCACGGGTCGGTCGGTGGCATCACGGAGTCGGACGTGCTGCTGGCGTCGGCGTCGAACGCCGTGGTCATCGGATTCAACGTGCGCCCCGAGCCCAAGGCGGCGGCGCTGGCGGAGCGCGAGGGCATCGACATTCGCCTCTACACGGTCATCTACGATGCCTTGAACGACCTGCGGGACGCGCTCGAAGGGCTCCTCGAGCCCACGCGCCAGGAGAAGGTGCTGGGCCGCGCCGAGGTGCGCCAGACGTTCACCGTGTCGGGGCAGGGTGTCATTGCCGGGTGCTTCGTCACCGAGGGCAAGATGGTGCGTGGAAGCCAGGCCCGTCTGCTGCGCGACAATATCGTCGTTCACGATGGCCGCATCGCCGGCCTCCGGCGGTTCAAAGACGACGTGCGCGAGGTGGCCGGCGGCTACGAGTGCGGCGTCGCGCTGGAGAACTTCCAGGACATCAAGGTCGGCGACGTCATCGAGGCGTACGAGGTCGAGGAAGTGGCGCGCCGGCTGTCTGCCCCCGCCGCGAAGGGCTCGCAGGCCGCCGAGCGCCAGGCCTGACGCCGCCACGGAGCCGCCCGATGGTGGTCGGCGTGCTGCGTCTCGAGCTGTTGCTGCCCGACAACCACTCGCTCAAGGGCAAGCGCAGCGTGCTGCGGGCCATCAAGGCCCGCGTGCAGAACAAGTTCAACGTGTCGATCGCGGAGTGCGGAGAGCACGACCACTGGCAGCGCACGATCCTCGGCGTGAGTCAGGTCGGCGCGGAGCAGGGGCACGTCGACGCGTGCCTGCGACAGGTGGTACGGTTCATCGACGGGCTCGAGCTCGCCCAGGTGGGCGAGGAGCGTGTCGAGTTCCTGCACTACTAGAACACCGACCCGAGACTCCGTCTCGGGTCGGGACGGAAGGCCAGCATGCAGCGTTCGGTGGATCTGGCGAACGCCGTGCCGCGGCCGGCAAAGCCGGCGCGGCACGACGTTCGCACCGGCGACGGATTCGTCGTGCCCGTGCCCGACCCGAGACGAAGTCTCGGGTCGGCTTCGATGTGAGGGAACCCGTGGCGGAACACCGTCGCGATCGCGTGGCGCACCTGGTCCGGGCGGAGCTGGCGAGCCTGCTGCTGCGCGAGGCCCGCGACCCGCGCCTCCAGGCCGTCACCATCACTGCGGTGCGCGTGACGGCCGATCTGCGGGTGGCGCACGTTCACTTCCGGACCCTCACACCGAAGGCGGCGCCGCGGGAGGCCCAGGCGGCCTTGCGACGCGCCACGCCGTTCCTGCGCGGTGCACTCGGCCGCGCCCTCGGGATGCGCGTCACTCCCGAGCTGCGCTTCGAGTACGACACCACACCCGACACGGCGCGCCGCTTGGACGCGCTGCTCGACGAGGTGCGACCCGCCGGCCCCGCGGAGGACGACGAGGACGGATCGTGACCGGCATCCTCTTGGTGGACAAGCCCGAGGGGCTGTCGTCGGCCGGCGCGATCCGCAAACTGAAGCGTCGGCTCGGCGGAGCGAAGGTGGGGCATCTCGGCACCCTCGATCCCTTTGCCAGCGGGCTGCTGCCGCTCTGCGTCGGCGAGGCCACGAAGGTTGCCCGCTACCTGCTGCTCGAGCGCAAGGCCTACACGGGCACCATCCGGCTCGGCGTCGAGACCGACACGCTCGACCGCACGGGGCAGGCCACCGCGACCGCTGTCGTGCCGCCGCTGTCGCCGGAGCGTCTCGCCCAGGTCGCGCGGGAGTTTCTCGGACGGCAGCGCCAGGTGCCACCGATGTTCTCCGCGCTCAAGCGTGCTGGCGTGCCGCTCTACAAGCTGGCCCGACGCGGGATGGAGGTGGCGCGGGAAGCACGCGCGATCGAGATCGGCCGCTTCGACCTCACGCTGCGCGATCCGGAGCGCATCGACTTCATGCTCGAGTGCTCGAAGGGGACGTACGTGCGCGTGCTGGCTGCGGACCTCGGCCGGGCGCTCGGGACGGTGGCACATCTCGACGCGCTCCGCCGGACGGCGGTGGGGCGCTTCCGCGTCGACCAGGCGCACGGGCCGGAGGCGCTCGCCGCGATGCCCGACCTACCACTGGTGCCCATCCGCGAGGCGCTCACCGGCCTGCGGGCCTTCGAAATCGCCGCCGACGGCGTGGCCCAGCTTCGCCACGGCCAGCAAGCCGTGCTGAAACGACTCCCCGCGCCGGCGACCGCCGAAGCGGCGCTGGTGCTCGATGTTGCGGGGACCGTGATGGCGCTGATCGAGGGCGGTCCTGGCGGCTGGCGGGTGACCCGCATGCTGGGTCCGTGAACCGGGCTTCACTTTACAAGCCGATGGCCTCGTGTTAGACGCCGCGTGTTAAACTACAAGCGAGAGAAAACGGAATTAGAGAGGGCGGGATGGCAGTGCTCCAGGAGCGCACGCGCGACATCGTGCAGGCCAATCGGCGGCACGATACGGACACCGGGTCACCCGAGGTGCAGGTTGCGCTTCTGACCAATCGGATCGCGTATCTCACTGAGCACTTCAAGGCACATCGCAAGGATCACCATTCCCGTCGCGGGCTGCTGAAGCTCGTAGGCCAGCGTCGACGACTCCTCGACTACCTCAAGCGGAACGACTTCGCACGCTACAAGGCCGTCATCGACCGGCTCGGCATCCGCAAGTAGCCCCGCTGCATCGCAGCACCCTCCCTTTCTCCCCGTCACGCCTCGCCAGAATCATCGAAGCGGCGTCTCGCCGCGGGGAGAGTGCAATGTCTCACAAGGTTGAGGCCGATTTTCACGGCCGGCGACTCAGCATCGAAACCGGCCGGGTCGCGAAGCAAGCGGGCGGCGCGGTCCTGGTCCAGTTCGGGGAGACCGTCGTCCTGGTCACGGCGACCGCCAGCCGGTCGCCGCGGGAAGGAATCGATTTCTTCCCCCTGACCTGCGACTACGTCGAGAAGACGTTCGCGGCGGGGAAGATTCCGGGGGGATTCTTCAAGCGGGAAGGGCGGCAGGCGGAGAAGGAGATCCTGACCTCACGGCTCATCGATCGCCCGACGCGTCCGCTGTTTCCGAAGGGCTTCCGCTGCGAGACGCAGGTGATCGCCACGGTGCTGTCGCACGACCGCGAGAACGACCCCGACATGCTCTCGATTCTCGGCGCGTCGGCAGCGCTCAGCTTGTCCGACATTCCGTGGAACGGGCCCATCGCCGCCGTACGTGTCGGACGTGTCGGCGGATCGCCAGTGATCAATCCCACCACCACGCAGCTGGCCGACAGCGACCTGAACCTCATCGTCGCGGCGAGCCGCGACGCCATCGTCATGGTCGAGGGCGGCGCGCGCATGCTGCCCGAGGCCCAGCTGCTCGAGGCCCTCTTTGCCGCGCACGCGGCCGCGCAGCCGCTGATCGACATGCAGGAGGAGCTCCTGCGCCAGGCCGGGAAGCCGAAGCGCCACGTGGAGCCGCCGGCGCGCGACGTGGCCCTCGAAGCAGCGGTCCAGGAGTCTGCGCTCCCGAAGCTGCGGGCCGCGCTCGCCAAGAGCGTCAAGCAGGAACGCTACGCGGCGCTCGACGAGACGCACGAGGAAACGGAGCTGGCCCTGGGCGGCGACGACCCCGTGCGGCGGAAGCTCGTGGGTGACCTCGTCGACAATCTGAAGAAGCACGCCGTGCGCGAGGCCATCATCCGCGACGGCCGGAGGCTCGACGGCCGCGGCCTCGCCGACGTGCGCCCGATCACCTGCGAGGTGGACGTGCTCCCGCGGACGCACGGTTCGGCGCTGTTCACGCGCGGCGAGACACAGGCGCTCGTGGTGACGACGCTCGGCACCTCGTCCGACGAGCAGAAGATCGACGCCCTGATTGGCGAGCACTACAAGAAGTTCATGCTGCACTACAACTTCCCGCCCTTCAGCACGGGCGAGACGAAGTTCCTGCGCGGCCCCGGGCGACGCGAGATCGGCCACGGCGCCCTGGCCGAACGCGCACTCGCGCCGGTGCTCCCGGACGAGGGCGATTTTCCGTACACCATCCGCATCGTGTCGGAGGTGCTCGAGTCGAACGGCTCGTCGTCGATGGCCACGGTGTGCGGCGGCTCGCTGTCGCTCATGCAGGCCGGCGTGCCGGTGACATCCGCGGTGGCGGGCGTCGCCATGGGGCTCATCAAGGAAGGCGACGAGGTACGCGTCCTGTCCGACATCCTCGGGGACGAGGACCATCTCGGGGACATGGACTTCAAGGTCGCCGGCACCCGCGACGGCGTCACGGCAGTGCAGATGGACATCAAGATCGGCGGCGTCACCCGCGCCATCATGCAGCAGGCCCTCGAGCAGGCGCGCGAGGCCCGGCTCCACATCCTCGGCAAGATGGACGAGGCGCTGCCGTCGCCACGCCCCGAGCTGTCCACCTACGCGCCGCGGATCGTCACGCTGCGCATCAAGACCGACCGTATCCGCGATCTCATCGGCCCGGGCGGCAAGACCATCCGCGGCATCGTCGAGGAGACGGGGTGCAAGATCGACGTCGAGGACGACGGCACCGTCCTGGTGGCGTCGTCGGACGGCGCGTCGATGCAGCGCGCCATCGATATCATCCGCGGGCTCACGGCCGAGGCCGAGGTGGGAAAGATCTACCGCGGTACCGTCCGGCGAGTGGTCGACTTCGGCGCGTTCGTCGAGATCTTGCCGGGCACCGATGGCCTGGTGCACATCTCGCAGCTCGCCAACGAGCGCGTGCGGCAGGTGACCGACGTCGTGCGCGAAGGCGACGTCATCGACGTCAAGGTCCTCGAGGTCGACAAGTCGGGCAAGATCCGGCTCTCGCGCAAGGAGGCGTTGCGCGAGCAGGGCGGCAAGGAGGCCGCGCACTAGCAGATGCGCGCCACGCGCCTTCCGAACGGCATCCGGGTGCTCTCCGAGGAGCTCGCCGACCTCCCCTCGGTGACGGTCGGCATCTGGGTGGAGAACGGCTCGCGCTACGAGGCCAACGAGCAGGCCGGCATCTCGCACTTCCTGGAGCATCTCTTCTTCAAGGGCACGGAGCGGCGGACGGCCGCGCAAATCGCGGAGGAGATCGACGCGGTCGGCGGGGTCGTCAACGCGTTCACCAGCAAGGAGTACACCTGCTACTACGCCAAGGTGCTGCCGGAGCACCTGCCGCTCGCGCTCGACGTCCTCGGCGACATCTTCCTCCATTCGCGGTTCGCCGAGGAGGAGATCGACCGGGAGCGCTCGGTGATCCTCCAGGAGATCTCCCAGGCCGAGGATACGCCGGACGACTTCGTGCACGATCTCTTCAGCCTCGCGTTCTGGCCGGGCCATCCGCTGTCGCGGCCCGTCGCCGGGACGGCGGCCACGGTGGGCCCGCTGCGCCGTGACGACTTCCTGCGCTTCCTCGAGGCGCGCTACGGTCCCGACCGCGTCCTCCTCTCGGCGGCCGGCCTCGTGCACCACGACGAGCTGGCGGCGGTCGTCGAGCGCGCCTTCGGCCACCTGCGCGGCACGTCGGCGGTCGAGCTGCCACATCCGCCCGAGCCGCGCGCGGGACTCACCGTCCACGCGAAGCAGCTCGAGCAGCTGCACATCTGCCTCGGCGTCCCCGGCATCCCGCACAGCGACCCCGACCGGTATGCCGCGCACGTGCTCAACCAGGCGCTCGGAGGCGGGATGAGCTCGCGGCTTTTCCAGGAGGTACGCGAGCGGCGCGGGAAGGCGTACACGGTCTACTCCTTCCTGCCGAGCTTCCACGATGCGGGCTACCTCGGGGTGTACGTGGGGACCAGCGCGGAGTGGGCGCGCGAGGTGCTCGACGTCATCCAGGCCGAGCTGCGGCAGGTGGCCGCCGAGGGCCTGCGACCCGACGAGCTCGTGCGGACGAAGAACCAGATCAAGGGCAGCTTGCTGCTCGGGCTCGAGACCAGCGACAGCCGGATGAGCCGCATCGCGCGCAATGAGATCTACTTCCAGCGCGACGTGCCCCTCGCCGAGATCGCGGCCGGCGTCGATGCGGTCACGAACGAGCACGTCGTGCGGGTGGCGCGGCGCATGTTCCGTCCGGGGTCGCTCGCGGTGACCGTGCTGGGCGACCTGAAGGGCGAGCGGCTCGACGAGGGGGTCCTCCAGGCGTGAGCACGCCGGTGCCGGTCGAGGTGGTGCGCGTGCGGCCCGGACCGGCTCCGCTGGACCTGCCGCGGTACATGAGCCCCGACGCGGCCGGCCTCGACCTCCTGGCCGACGTCGACGCCGACGTCGGGCTCGAGCCGGGCGCGCGCGCGCTCGTGCCCACGGGGATCGCCATCGCGCTCCCCGCCGGCTACGAGGCGCAGGTGCGCCCGCGCAGCGGGCTCGCCTCGCGGGCGGGCGTCACGGTGCTGAACGCACCCGGCACGATCGACGCCGACTACCGCGGCGAGATCCAGGTCCTGCTGATCAACCTCGGCGGCGAGCCGACGACGGTGCGCCGCGGCGAGCGCATCGCGCAGCTGGTCGTGGCACCCGTCGCGCGCCTCGTGTGGCGAGAGGTGGCCGCGCTGCCCGAGAGCGGACGCGGCGACGGTGGGTTCGGGAGCACGGGCACGGGAGGCGGGCGATGATCGCGCGCTACACCCGGCCCGAGATGGCCCAGATCTGGTCCGAGGACGCGCGCCTTCAGCGCTGGCTCGCGGTGGAGCTGGCGCTCGTCGACGAGCTGGCGGCGCGCGGCGAGGTGCCGGCCGCGGCCGTGGCCACGCTGCGACGCGATGCACGGGTGGACATCGCGCGCATGCGGGCCATCGAGGCCGAGGTGAAGCACGACGTCATTGCCTTCGTGTCGTCGGTGTCCGAGAAGCTCGGGGACGAGGGGCGCTTCCTGCACCTCGGCCTCACGTCGAGCGACGTCGTGGACACCGCGTTCG
>JBKPDC010000179.1:0-12803 GCA_046727715.1 Thermodesulfobacteriota bacterium | reverse complement strand
CGAGCTGGCTCACCGTGGAGTACGCGAGCACCTTCTTGATGTCGGTCTGGGCCACGGCGATCGTGGCGGCGAACAGCGCCGTTGCGGCGCCCACCACGGCCACCGCCGCGAGCGCCTGCGGCGCGAGGGCGTAGAGCGCGTGGAGGCGGGACGTCAGATACACGCCCGCGGTCACCATGGTGGCGGCATGGATGAGTGCCGACACCGGCGTCGGCCCCGCCATCGCGTCAGGGAGCCAGACGTAGAGGGGGATCTGCGCCGACTTGCCCGTGGCGCCGAGGAGCAGGAGGAGGCCCACGAGCAGCGGCACGGACCAGCCACCCAGGGTGGCCGTCCGCAGCGCGTCCAGCTGGCCGTCGAGGCCCGCGAAGTCGAGCGTGCCCGCGAACTGGATCAGGAGGAACAGCCCGACCAGGAAGCCGGCGTCGCCCACCCGGTTGGCGAGCATGGCCTTCTTCCCGGCGGTGCAGTTCTCCTCCTTCGTCCACCAGAACCCGATCAGGAGATACGAGCAAAGCCCCACGCCCTCCCAGCCGACGAAGAGCAGCAGCAGGTTGTCGGCGAGCACCAGGACGAGCATCGCGGTGACGAAGAGGTTCAGGTAGGTGAAGAAGCGCGGAACGTCCGGATCGTGCGCCATGTAGCCGATGGAATAGACGTGGATCAGGAACCCCACGCCCGTCACCACCAGCACCATCACGGCGCTCAGCGGATCGAGCCAGAAGGCCGCATCGGCCCGGAACGTACCGACGTGGACCCAGGGGAACATCACGTCGTGGAGCGCGCTGTGCTCCGGCAGCGCGTGCAGCCGCAGCACGGCGAGCACGGCGGCCACGAAGGCGGCGAGCAGGACACCGGGACCGACCAACCTGGCGGAGCCTGGCAGCCGCCGGCCGAGGAACAGGTTCCACAGGAAGCCGAGCGCCGGGAAGAGGACGATCCAGCGCAGCGCGTCGGTGGCGACGACGTTCACCATCTGAGCGTCGTCACCTCGTCGGCATTGATCGTGTCCCGGATGCGGTAGAGCTGGAGCATGATGGCGAGCCCGACCGCCGCCTCCGCGGCCGCCACCGCCATCACGAAGAAGACGATCACCTGACCGTCCATGGAGCCGAGGCTCCGGGCGAGCGCCACGAAGGTCAGGTTCACCGCGTTGAGCAGCAGCTCGATGCACATGAAGATGACGATCAGGTTGCGCCGGGTGAGGACGCCCACCGTGCCGATCGCGAACAGCACGGCGCTCAGCCCGAGGTACCAGGAGATCGGGGTCTCGCCCACGCGCGCCCCCTACTTGCCGACCTGCTTCTTGCCGACGACGACGGCGCCGACGATGGCCACGAGGAGCAACAACGACGTGAGCTCGAAGGGCAGCAACCACACCGTGAACAGGCGCTCCGCCAGGGGCTCCGTGCCGCCGAAGCCCTCGTGCACCGGCACCGGCGCGCCGAGCGGGGTGCGGACGATCCCGAGGAGCGTGAGGCCCCCCAGCGCGAGCCCGCCCGCCAGCGCCACGCCGATCAGCGGGGGGGACACGGTGGAGCGCTCCTCCACCTGCAGGTTGAGCAGCATGATGACGAACAGGAAGAGCACCACGATGGCGCCCGCGTAGACGATGATCTGGAGCACCGCGACCATGTGCGCGTCGAGCCCGATGAACAGCACCGCGAGCAGGAAGAGCGTGCCGACGAGGCCGAGCGCGCTGTAGATGGGATTGCGGTGCGTGACGACGACCAGCGCCGACGCGATCGTCAGCGCGGCGAGCAGCAGGAAGGCGGGGATGCTCACACCCGGCTCCCGCCGAGCAGCACCAGGCACGCCGAGACGACGACGTTCACCAGCGAGGCGGGCAGCAGCCCCTTCCACCCGAGCCGCATGAGCTGGTCGTAGCGGAAGCGGGGGAGCGTCCAGCGGATCACGATCTGCAGCCAGGTGAAGAAGATGAGCTTCAGCGAGAACGACGCGATCTGGAGCACCGCGACGGCGAGCGACGGCAGGATCACGGTGGCCCCTCCCGGGAACGCGAAGCCCTCGCGGGTGAGATACGGCACCTGCCAGCCGCCGAAGAAGAGCGTCGTGACGAGCCCGGCGACGAGCACCACCTCGACGAAGTCCGACATCATGAACATCAGGTGCTTGGCCCCCGAGTATTCGGTGAAGAACCCGCTCACCAGCTCGGACTCGCTCTCGGGCAGGTCGAACGGGATCCGTTTCGACTCCGCGACGCCGGCAACGAAGAAGATGAGGAATGAGAGCGGCTGGAAGAGGATGCCCCAGGCGGGCAGCCAGCCCCACAGCAGCTCGCCCTGCCGGCGCGCCATCTCCTGGAGGTCGAAGGTGTTGTAGGTGAGAACGACGCCCACCAGCGCGAGCCCCATGGCGATCTCGTAGGAGATCATCTGCGCCGAGCCGCGGATGCCGCCGAGGAGCGACCAGCGGTTGTTCGACGCCCAGCCCGCGAGCACCACGCCGTACACGCCGAGCGACGCCATGGCGAGGATGTAGAGGATGCCGACGTCGAGCGACGCGGCCTGGAGGTTGATGGTGCGGCCGCCGATCTCGAGGACGTCGCCGAACGGCATGACCGCGAAGGCCGCGATGGCGGGGATCACCGCCATCATGGGGGCGAGCGTGTGCAGCAGCTTGTCGGCCCCCGCCGGCCGGACGTCTTCCTTGAGCAGGAACTTGAGCGGATCGGCCACCAGCGTGTTGATGAGCCCCTGCCCCGCGAAGCCGAAGATGGCGGCGCGGTTGGCGCCGATGCGGTCCTGGATGATGGCGCTCACCTTGCGCTCGAAGTACACGCCCATGGCCATCACCTGGAGTGCGATCAGCAGCATGACGACGGCCTTGGCGCAGGCGATGGCGACCTCGATGCCCATGGAATCCCCCGCTGATCACTCGGCGGCGAGGCGATCGAGCAACGCTTCGAGCGCCGGAACGTCGAGGTTCTCGTGGTAGGTCGTGTTGCTCACCTGCATCACCGGCGCGGTGCCGCAGCTCGCCAGGCACTCGACCTCTTCGAACGAGAACCGGCCATCCGCGGTGCGCTCGCCAGGGCCGATGTGGAGCCGGCGCTCGATGCAGCCGCGCAGCTGATCCGACCCACGGAGCGCGCACGACAGGTTGACGCAAAGCTGCAGGTGGTGCCGCCCCTTCGGCTCCGTCCAGAACATGGTGTAGAACGACACCACCGACGCCACCCAGGAGAACGGGATCTCCATCAGGACGGCAACGTACTCCTGCACCGGCAGCGACAGCCAGCCGAACTCGCGCTGGGCGAGCCAGAGCGTCGGCAGCAGTGCCGCGCGGCGCTCCGGATAGCGCGTCAGGATCTCGCGGTACTCGGCGAGCACCGGTTCGGAGAATCGCGGCGCCGCGTCAGCGGTCACACTCGCCCCCGATCATGTTCACCTGGCCGAAGGTGGTGATGATGTCGGCCACCATGGCGCCCTTCAGCATGTCGCCGAGCGCCCCCATGGCGTAGAAGCACGGCGGGCGCACGCGCACCCGATACGGACGGCCGCTGCCGTCGCTCACCAGGTAGAAGCCCAGCTCGCCGTTGCCCCCCTCCGTGGCGACGTAGACCTCGCCTGCCGGGATCTTCGTGCCCTCGATGATCACCTTGAAGTGGTTCATCAAGCCCTCGATCGAGTTGTACACCTCGGGCTTCGGCGGCAGCACGTAGCGCGGATCGTCCGCCATGATCGGGCCGTCGGGAATCTGGGTCAGCGCCTGCTCGATGATGCGCATGCTCTGCTGCATCTCGGCGAAGCGGACGAGGAAGCGATCGTAGTTGTCACCCGTCGTGCCGGTGGGCACCTCGAACTCGAAGCGGTCGTAGACGAGGTAGGGCTCGGCCTTGCGGACGTCGTAGGACACGCCGGTGGCCCGGAGCAGTGGCCCGGTGAGCCCCCAGGAGATGGCGTCCTTGGCGCTGATCGCGCCCACACCCGCCATGCGGTCGACGAAGATGCGGCTGCGCGAGAGCAGCCGGTCGCAGTCGGAGAGGATGCCGCCGAGATTCTTGAACGCGCCCTGGATGCGCTCGTGCATGTCGGCCGGCAGATCCTTCATCACGCCGCCGAGCCGGCAGTACGTGACCGTCAGGCGGGCGCCCGTGATGGCCTCGACGAGGTCGTAGAGGAACTCCCGCGACTCGATCAGGTAGAAGCCCGCCGACGTGGCCCCGACCTCCTGCGCCGCCATCCCGAGGCAGGTGAGATGATCGGTGATGCGCGAGATCTCGCCGCCGATCACGCGGATGTACTGCGCGCGCTCCGGCGCCGTGATGCCCGCCAGCCGCTCGAGGGCGAGCGCGAAGCCGACGTTGTTCAGGATGGGCGAGGCGTAGTTCAGCCGGTCGGCGTAGGGCATGCAGTGGTTCCACGTGCCCTGCTCGCACATCTTCTCGAAGCCGCGGTGCAGGTAGCCGACCTCGACGTCGACGTCGATGATGGTCTCGCCGTCGAGCCGCAGGTTGAACTTGATGGTGCCGTGCGACGCGGGATGCGAGGGCCCCATCTGGATTTCCATGATCTCGCTCTCACCGCGATCGGTCTCCTGAAAGCGATCGGGCATGAGCGTGCCCGGAGTGCGTCCCATGCGCTAGCGTCCCTCCTGCCGCGGGAACCACGGCTGGCGGATGGGATCGCGTTCGGGGATCAGCGGCTGGCGCTTGTTGACCGGGTAGTCCTTGCGCAGCGGGTGACCCTCGAACTCCGGGTACATGAGGATGCGCCGCAGATCGGGGTGTCCAATGAAGCGGATGCCGAACAGGTCCCACACCTCGCGCTCCGACCACAGGGCGGCGTTCCACAGCGGCGTGGCGCTGGCGATCTGCGCGTCGTCGGCCGGCACGCCCGCCTTCACGCGCACGCGGTGGTGGTGAGTGAGCGAGTTCAGCTCGTACACCACCTCGAAGCGCGGCGTGCGGCCGAGGTAGTCCACGGCCGTCAGGTCGGAGAGCACGTCGAACGCGAGCGCCGCGTCGTCGCGCAGCGCCCGGAGGGTGTCCAGCACCCCCTCCCGCGGCACCAGGATCACCGCCTGCCCGCGGCGGAGCTCCGCCGGCGCCGGCGTGGCCGACGGCAGCAGCGTGGCGACGCGCGCCATCACGTCATCGGGCGTCATGCGGCGGATCGACGGAGCGTCAGTCCCACTCGAGCGCGCCCTTGCGCCAGACGTAGACGAGCCCGAGCGTGAGCACGAGGAGGAAGATCATCATCTCGACGAAACCGAAGACCCCGAGGCGGCGGAAGAGCAGCGCCCACGGGTAGAGGAACACCACCTCGACGTCGAAGACGATGAAGAGAATGGCGGTCAGGTAGAACTTGACCGAGAAACGACCCCACGCCGGTCCGCTCGACACGTTGCCACACTCGAAGGGCTGCTCCTTGACCGCCGAGGGACGCCGCGGGCCGAAGAGCGCCGACACGGCGAGGAAGATGCCCGGAACGAGCGCCGCCAACGCGATCATGGCGAGCACCGGGATGTACTCGAACTTCATGAAGGATCCGATGGCTGAGTAGGCAATCGACCCAGGCCTGTCAACCGCGACCGCTCACACGCGCGCCGTTTTTGACTCCGCAGCGTCGCTTTGCTAGCGGCGCGAGCGATGTCGTCGGCAATGCCGCACGCAGCGCTGGCACGCGCCGTGACCGACACCTTCGGCGGCGCGACGCGCATCGTGCGCGCGGATCCACTGCACGGCGACGCCTCGAGCCGCCGCTACGTGCGGCTCCACCTCACAGGCGCGCCGGCGACCGCGGTGGCGATGCTGCTGGGTGAGGGGCGGTTCGCGCCCGGGTCGGACGAGCTGGGTGGCCGCGACGCGAGCGCGGAGCTGCCGTTCGTCAACGTCGGCCGGTGGCTCGCCGCGCATGACTTCCCGGTGCCCGCGCTGTACGCCGACCGTGCGCGCGAGGATGGCCTCCTGCTGCTCGAGGACGTCGGCGACGTGACGCTGTGGGCGGCCGTCGAGTCCGACTCGACGCGGACGGCGCCGCTCTTCGCGGCGGCGGTCGACCTGCTCGCGCGCCTCCAGGTCACCGGGGTGCGCCACGCCGACGCGGGGTGCGTCGCGTTCGCGCGCCGCTTCGACGGTGCGCTCGCGCGCGCCGAGCTGGAGCACTTCCTGGACCACGGGATCGAGACGCGCCACCGAAAGACCCTCGTTGCGGCCGAGCGCGCCGACCTGCTGGCGGAGCTCGCAGCGCTCGAGCGGCCGTTCGTGGACGGCCCGTGCGTGCTCTCGCACCGCGACTACATGGCGTGGAACCTCCACGTGCAGGGCAGCCAGCTGCGCCTGATCGACTTCCAGGACGCGCTCCTGGCCCCGGATGCCTTCGACCTCGCCCAGCTGCTCACCGATCGCACCACCATCCAGCGCGTCGACGCATCGCTCGCCGACATGCTGGTCGGGCGTTTCCGCACCGCGATGGCGGATGCCGGCCTGGGCGTCGAAAGCGGGTTCACCACGCGCTACCACCGCTGCATGCTGCAGCATGCCCTCAAGGTGATCGGCCGCTTCTACTACCTGGAGCAGGTGCGCGGGCGGCCGGGATATCTCGCCTACCTGCCGGCGGTCTACGCGGTCGCGCGGCGGGGGTTCGACGCTCTGCCCGACCTGGCCGTCGCACGCCGGCACGTGACGCGCTGGGTGCCGGAGCTGGTCGCGGACACGTGATGATCCACCGCGCCATGGTGCTGGCGGCGGGACGGGGGACGCGCCTCGCGCCGCTCACCGACCGGCTGCCCAAGCCGCTCATGCCGGTGGCGGGACGACCGATGCTGGCCCACATCCTCGACTTCCTGCGCGCCGGCGGCATCGACGACGTGGTCGTCAACCTCCATCATCTCGGCCACCTGATCGAGCAGGCGATCGGCGACGGTCGCCGCTTCGGGCTGCGCGTGCGCTACTCCTGGGAGCCGGCGATTCTCGATACCGGCGGGGGCATCAAGCGCGCGGAGCCGCTGCTCGCGGGCGAGCCCTTCGTCGTGGCCAACGGCGACAGCCTGCTCGAGCTGGCGCTCGGGAGGCTGCTCGAGTACCACGAGCAGCGGCGGGGCATCGTCACCATGGTCGTGCGGCCCGCGCCCGACGCCGAGCGGCTCGGGTTGATCGAGCTGGATGCCGACGACCGGGTGCGGCGCGTCGTGGGGCGACCCGAAGGGGTGATCGCGCGCCCGCTCCGAGGATTCATGTTCCCGGGGGTCCACGTCTTCGAGCCGCGTGTCTTCGACTGGATGGACGCCGGCGTGGCCTTCGGTGTCGTGCGGGAGACCTACCCGCGCCTGCTGCGGGCCGGAGAGCCGGTGTACGGCTTCGTCACCGAGGCGCGCTGGCTGAACATCGACACCCCCGAAGGGCTGTCGGAGGCTGGGGCCATCATGTCTCGCGATCCGTTCCGGTTCTAGAAGATCGCATTCCGACACGATCTGGGTCCAACCTGACCACTTCTCCATCTCCGACCGGAGCGACACCTGACCAGGGCGAATTTGTTGACTTATTTGTTGACTTAACGGACCGCGCTGTATTACCGAAGCGCAACGCCGCGGTCACACCGGCTCCGGGGGGAGGGACGCGATGGCACGTCCGTTGCTGAGGTGCTATTCGAGGATGACGCAGCGCTTCATGTTCGACATGACCCGCTAGGGCCCGGGGAGGCGTCTGACGAGCATGGGCCTCACCATCGTCCACAAGAGCGACCTCGCAGCCCGCAAGCGAAACCCGCGAATCGCCCTCGTCCTGGCCGGAGGGGCGGTCACTGGAGGAGCCTACAAGCTCGGTGGGCTGAAGGCCCTGGACGACTTCCTGGTCAACCGCAAGACGACCGACTTCGACATCTATGTGGGCCTGTCGGCCGGTTCGTTCCTGGCCGGACCGCTCGCCAGCGGCGTCACACCCCCCGAGATGCTGCGCTCGCTCGAGGGCTCGTCGGAAGACTTCACCGAGCTTACGGCATTCGACTTCTACCGGCCGAACTTCACGGAGTTCGCCGCCAAGCCGGTCGAGTTCGTGGTCGATCTGCTGACCTACGTCCCCGGCCTGCTGTACGATTTCCTGGTCCAGACGCCGAAGGTGCTGCGCGCGCTCGAGGAGCCCCTGGCCCAGGCGCGTCGCCAGCCGAGCCTCGACAACCTGCTGGCCTGCGCCCGCCCAGTCGTGGACGCCATCGGGTCGGCTCGTGACTTCCCCTTCCCGCTCGCCTACCTGCCCTCGGGTCTCTTCGACAACGCCAGCCTCGAGCGCTACCTGCGGCGCAACATCGAGCGGCGGGGCCTCCCGAACGACTTTCGCGCGCTGCACCGCCTGCGCCAAGTCGAGCTCTACATCGTCGCGATGAACCTGGACACGGCGGAGCGGGTAGTCTTCGGGCATGACGAGGATACCTCGCTCGCCATCTCCGAGGCGGTGCAGGCGTCCACGGCCCTGCCTGGATTCTACAAGCCGGCCCGGATCAAGGGTGTCGACTACGTCGACGGCGGCGTGCGTCGCACCGCGAACATCGACGTCGCGATCGAGCACGGTGCTGACCTCGTGATCTGCTACAATCCGTTCCGCCCGTTCTCGAACCGCGTCACGCGGCGATTCGTGCCAGAACGCCAGACGTACGTCGTCGAGGGCCGCCCGCTCGCCGATCAGGGTATGCTCACCGTGCTCAATCAGGTATTTCGCACGCTGCTCCACTCGCGGCTCCAGCTAGGCGTCCGGCAGTACCAGGACGACCCCAGCTTCCAGGGCGACATCGTCCTCCTCGAGCCGGCGGAGGCCGATCAGGTGTTCTTCAACATGGCCCCACTGAACCTCTGGGCGGGCCGTAGCGCTGGCGCCCACGGCTATCTCTCGGTGACCGAGACGGTGGAGTCGCACTACGATCTCATTCGCCAGATTCTCCAGAGCTACGGCGTGCAGATGACGCGCAAGGAGGTCCGCGAGGGGCTCGAGCGACTGCTCGCCAGCGAGCCCAGCGAGGCGCCGGACGACGTCCTCCTGCGCGAGGTCCCGAAGCGCAACCTGCACGTCGCTTGAGCCGCGTCAGTCGTCGTCCGGCTCAGTCGCATTCCCCTCCCGCTCCGCCATCGCCTCGGCATAGAAGTCGAGCAGCGCTTGCCCCAGGCGGCGCACGAGCCAGCGGTGCACCTCCGCGACCGTGTGCTGCCAGCCGGGTGCGAGGATCGGCCAGTGCGCGGCGCCGGCGATCTCGACGAAGTCTCCCGAGAGCGCCGAGGCCAGCGCGGCGGCGGCCCGCGGGCGGAGCAATGGGTCGCGCTCACCGGCGACGACGAGCGTCGGGATGCCGAGTGGGCGGGCGGCCGGGGGCTGCCCCCGGACCACGTCGAGCACCGCGCGCGCCGTCTCCCCGCCGAGGTCGGCCGGCACCTCGCCGAAGATGCGCCGCGCCGCGGCATCGTGGGGCGGCGGGATGGGACGCCCGCGGGCGAGGGCGATGAGAGCGTCCCATCGCCGCGTCAGCGCACGCACCCCAGCGCTGCCGGGGACGAGGGGCGCGACCAGAACGACCGCCGAGGCCACGCCGGCGCCCGCCGCGCGCAACCCCACCAGAGCACCCGCCCCGTGCCCGATCAGGACGGGGGCTCGCGGCAGGCGGCCGGCGTGCTCGACGAGGGCCGCCGTGCGCGCCACAAGGTCGCCGGCGCCCCGGAGCTCGAGCAGCTGTCCCTCCCATCCGCGGTGCCCGAAGTAGGTCGCCGCCGGCAACCAGACCCGGGCAGGTGCCCAGAGGTCGGGCAGGAACAGGAGCGACGTCGCGTACCGTGCACTCTCCGCATGGACCGGGGTCGCCTCGAGCATCAGAGCCCCTACAACGAAAAAGGCCCTCGGCGGCTAGTCGCCCGAGGGCCTCTTTCGGGGCCCCGAAGGGCCCGCTCTCGCCTGAGAATGACTCGGCCGGTGAAAAACCTACGTGCCTAGCGTGTACGAACGAGAATCGAAGGTCGCGTGACGCACTTACTTCTTCTTCTTGGCGGCCTTCTTCTTCGCCGGGGCCTTCTTCTTGGCCTTGCTGGTCGCCCTTTTTCTCATGGCCATAGCTACCTCCTCTTGGGCTTCCGATCAGGAAGCCGCTGCGTGCGGACTAATCAACGCTCCCAGGCGAGAACCCCCAGCCACCGGTCCACCGCAACCACACCGCGTGGAGTATAGAGGTGCACGGCTGCAAGAGTCAAGAGACGACCGCCGTTTTGGGAAAGTTTTTTTAAATGGGCAGGCCTGCGTTTTCGAGGTGATCGACGACGTAGAATGCCGTTCCTTCGCATCATTGATGGTCAATAGCAGATCGTTTTACGGGTGGATCATTGCCAGTCCACCAGCTTTCCGCTACGTGTCTGCGGCGTGTGGTGGCGGGGCGGCGGGGCGGCGGCGATCATCGGCTTGCTCGTGGCCATTGCGACCGTCGCGGGGTCGGCCATCCTGGGCGCCGACGGCGTGACCCGCCTCCTGCACCTGCGGGCCGAGCGGCAGGAGCTCGGCCAGGCAGCCGTGGAGCGCCTGCAGGCGAACGCTGCGCTGCGCGCGGAGATCGCGCGGCTCCGCTCGGACCCGAAATATCTCGAAGCCCTCGCGCGGAAACGGCTCGGCCTCGTCAAGTCCGACGAGATGGTCTACCGGTTCCTGGACGCCGACGCCCCGTGAGGCGCGGCGTCAACCCTCCTCCTCGCCGGCCGCGAACTCCTCGTACTCGTCGAGGTCCATCAGGTCTTCGAGCTCGGACTCATCGGCCATCTCGACCTCGATGAGCCACCCCTCGTGGAGGGGGTCCTCGTTCACGATGCGAGGATGATCCTCGAGCTCCGTATTGACGGCGGTCACCGAGCCGCTGAGGGGTGAGATCAGCTCCTGCACGGTGCGGACCGTTTCGATCTCACCCAACGGCTCGCCCTTCTCGATCTCGTCACCGACATCCGGTACCTCGACGGCGATCACCTCGCCAAACTCCGCTTGTCCGTACTCCGAGATGCCTACCTGTGCGCGGCTCCCCTCCACGCGCACCCAGAGGTGGTCCTCGGTGAACTTCAGGGTATCAGCCACGGCGGACTCCCTCGTCGACAGTGACACGGCACGTCATGGGGCCAAGGCCGGTGCGTACAGAGCGCACACGTGCCCTGTCAAGGCCGCTCGTGAGGGTTGGCGCAACCACCACCGCGGGGCGCCCCGAAGGACGCCCCGCGTCCGCACTCGCGGACCCCACCCCGCCGCCGGAGAGGCCGCCCCGCGCCACCGCCCGCGCCCCGCCAGCCTCCCACGTCCGTCACCGCTCTTGCGCGCTCGCTCCCGTCCTAGCTCACGAGCACCCGCTCGTGGCCCCGCAGTTGAAGCACTTGTAGCAAGCCCCGTTGCGCACCATGAGGGAGCCGCACTCGGGACAGCTGGGAGCATCGGCTTGCGGGCTGAAGGTGATGGGTGTCTGTGCCGATGCCGATGTCGTGGCGAATCCGATCGGATGGCTCGCCGGCGTCACGCCAGGCACAACCGGCCCCAGCCGCGCGGCCGGCGTCGCACCAGTCGCGCCAACGGCCGGCGACGCCTCGAGGGCACGATCGCGCTCCACCAGGCCAACCGCCACCCGTTGCTCCCCTGATAGGAAGCGCGTGCCGAGGAAGCGGAAGATGTAGTCGATGAGCGACTTCGCCATCGGGATGTCCGGGTTCTTCGTGAATCCCGACGGCTCGAATCGTACGTGGCTGAATTTGGACACCAGCACCTCGAGCGGCACGCCGTATTGCAGGGCCATCGAGGTGAGCACACCGACCGTGTCCATCAGGCCGGAGATGGTGCTGCCCTCCTTCGCCATCTTGATGAAGATCTCGCCGGGCGTGCCGTCCTCGAAGAAGCCGACGTGGATGTAGCCTTCGTGGCCGGCGATGTCGAACTTGTGGCAGGTCGCCTGGCGATCCGCCGGCAGGCGACGGCGGACCGGCTGAGGCGCGGCCGCCGGCTCTTGTGTCGCGGCCTCCTCGCGCACGGGCTTCGCCGTGTTGAGCGGCTGCGTCTTCTTGCATCCGTCGCGGTAGATGGCGACCGCCTTGAGCCCGAGCCGCCATGCCTCGATGTAGGCCTGCTCGATGTCCTCGACGGTCGCCTGCTCGGGCATGTTGATGGTCTTCGAGATGGCACCGGAGAGGAACGGCTGCACCGCGGCCATCATCCGAACATGCCCGAGCGGCGCGATGGAGCGCAGTCCGCATGCTGGCTTGAATGCGCAGTCGAAGACCGACAGGTGCTCGGGGCGCAGGTCGGGTGCTCCTTCGATGGTCTCTTGCTCGTCGATGTACTCGACGATGTGCTGGACCTCGCGCGAATCGTAGCCGAGCCGCCGGAGCGCCCGTGGGACCGTGGTGTTGACGATCTTCAGCACGCCGCCGCCCACCAGCTTCTTGTACTTCACCAGTGCGATGTCGGGCTCCACACCCGTGGTGTCGCAGTCCATCATGAAGGCGATGGTCCCGGTCGGCGCCAGCACCGTGACCTGGGAGTTGCGCACGCCGTCCGCGCGGGCGGCGGCCAGCGCCTCGTCCCAGCACTCCCGCGATGCGGCCAGCAGATCGAGCGGGACGAACGTGGGGTTCAACCGGTGGGCGTGGCCGCGGTGCTTCTCGATCACCCGGAGCTGCGGCTCGCGGTTGACGGCGTAGCCCTCGTACGGTCCGAGCGCGCCGGCGACGCGCGCCGACTGCTGGTAGGCCGCCCCGCACATCAGCGCGGTGACCGCGGCGGCGTACTCGCGCCCGGCCTCCGAGTCGTAGGGCAGGCCGAGCGACATCAGCAGGGCGCCCAGGTTCGC
>JBKPDC010000178.1:0-6225 GCA_046727715.1 Thermodesulfobacteriota bacterium | reverse complement strand
CCGCATCAGACGCTCCTCGATGCGCGCCAGGATGCGCGCCACCACCGCGGCGTACAGCTCCGCCTTGCTGGGAAAGTGGTGGAAGAGCGACGACTTGCCCAGCCCGACGCTCTCGGCCACCTCGGCGAGCCCGATGCCCGCAAAGCCCCGCCGCGCGAACAGTTCCTCGGCGCAGTCGAGGATCTTGTCGCGCGAGGGTTGCTTGGTTTTCGCTACCGGCACCGTCATCGACCGTCCGATCGGTCTCCTGTAACCGACCGATCGGTCGAATGTCAAGGGGCGATGACTGGCCGTGATCCGAGCGACCGTCTCGCGCGCAGAGGATGAGGAGGAGAGAGCGCGCATGCTGACCAGCATCCTCGTCTGTTCCGCCGTCTACGCCGCCCTCGCCCTCGGCGCCGCGGCTCGCCGGCTCGCGCGCGGTCGCGCCGGGACTCGTCCGGCGCTCGGCTAGGACAGCGACCGGAGCCGGAGTCTCGCGGCGGCATCCTAGGCCGCCCGGACCAGCCGCTGATAGATCTTGGGCAGCTCCCGCGGCAGGTCGGCCACGGTCTCGATCACCAGGTACTGCTCCCGGGCGCACATCTGCCGCAGGTAGTCGTGGCCGGCCAGGTCCACGGTGATGCAGAACGGCCGGATACCGGCACGCTGCGCCTCGCGCAGTGCGACCGCGGTGTCACGGATGCCGTAGGTGTGGCTGGTGCGGTCGGTCCCGTAGTCGAGGTCCTGCGGGAAGCCGTCGCTCAGCAGCACCAGGTGCCGCGAGGGTGCGGACACGCTCGCCATCCGGGTCACCGCATGGCGGAGCGCCGTCCCCATGCGGGTCGAGCCGCGCGGCTCGAGGCCGCCGATCCGGCTCTGGACCGTGGGCGTGAGCCGCTCGTTGAACGCTTTCACCGGGTAGACCTCGACACCGTCCCGGCCCTGCCCGGAGAAGCCGTAGACGGCGTACAGATCGCCGATCTCTTCGAGCGCCGCAGCCATGATGACGAGGGCGTCCTTCGCAATGTCGATGATGCGGTCGCCGGCGGCCGGCGCAGCCTCGTCGGTGGAGGCACTCATGTCGAGCAGGAAGAGCGTCGCCACGTCGCGCTCCTCGCGGCGGCGGGTGGCGTAGAGCTTGCTCGACGCCGGCTGGCGAGCGGCACGCTGGGCGCGCGCATCGACGACGGCGTTCAAGTCGAACACGTCGCCGTCCTCGAGACCGTGGACGCGGCGATACCGCTCCGGACGCACGCGCTGGAAGTGCCGTCGCACCTCCGGCACGAGGCGCGCGTGCCGCCCGAGCGCGGCATCGAAGAACAGCCCCGAATCGCCGGCTAGCTCCACTTCGCGCAGCGTGCACCACGCGGGGCGGTAGTCGTCGATCAGGTGGTCCCACTCGTCGTAGACAAACACGACGGGTGCGGCGGCGCTGCGCCGGAGCGGGCTCCGCAGCGGCTCGCGCGCGGCCACGGCGGACGAGGGCACGGCGTCGCCCGCGGCGAGTCGCTTGCCGATGAGCTGCGTGACATAGAGGCCCGCCTGCGCCAGCAGGTCGCCGCGCGCCTGGCCGAGGGCCTGCGTGCCGAGCGTCTCGATGAGACGCCGGAGCGCCTCCGGATCGAGGGAATGCCCGCCGTTGCCGACGTCGCCCAGGTGCTCGTCCACGAGCAGCGTCAGTGCCTCCTGGATGTCGGCCGGCAGCGGCTCGTCGTCGCGATCCGCCGCCGGTCCGCCTGTGGCGGCCTCGTCGCCATCGCCCGGCAGGGCGTCGCCGGGCACCGCGTCGAGGAGCACCGTGACCAGGTCGGGCAACACGCCGAGACCCTCGTCGGCGCCGCCGGTGTCGGGGAACAGGACCGCGAGCCGCTCGGCGACGCGGAGGGCGTCGAGCGCCGTCGCCCCCGGCTCTGCGAGCCGCCGCACGCTCGGGAGCACGAGCCGGGCGATGCCCTCGAGCCGTGGCGGCAGGCGCCTGATCGGCACGTCCGCGCACAGCGCGAGCGCGTACAGCGTGTCGAAGACGTCGCTCGCCGCCGAGTCGATGTCGGCAAGCATCTCCCCGGCGGCCCAGCGCAGCTCCGCACCCACGCCGGGGTAGGCGGCCGTCAGGCGGGCCGCGACGCGCACGCCGTCGGCGAGCAGGAAGAGCGGCTCGAGCGCCGGCGGCCGCGCGGAGCCACGCAGCGTGCCCGCCCCCTCGGGCAGCGCGTCGTAGGTGCCATACTCGCGCCGCCCCGCGAGCAGCGCCGCCGCGAGCTTGTAGAACCGCGCGTTGTCCTCGACGGTGTCGAAGCGGTCGATCACGGGTGGCAACGCGATCATGGCGCTCGCCGGTGCGTCCTCGAGGGGCGGGCGGAGGCGGAACGGACCGACCAGTCGCGGGGTGGCGGGCGTGCCGGAGAGCATGTGGACGAGCCGCCGCAGCTCGCCCTGCATCTCGTCCAGGAGGACGGCGGTGGGCGACGCAGTGAGCACCCGCTCGCTCGTGCGCGACGCCAGTCCGAAGTAGGCGATGCCGGCCGCCGGGTGACGCGCCGCGACGGCGAGCCCATGTGCCGCCCAGTCGTGGACGCGCGGCGGCGGGGTCTCGTCGTACAGCCGCGGCAAGCTGCAGAGCAGCGCGGGGACCCCGGCGGGAAATGCGCCCGCCACTCTCGCCACGACGGCGACGGCGTCCGTGCGCATCCCGTCGGGCACGGCGGCGAGCAGCGCACCCAGGAGCGGTGTGACGTCGGCGAGTGCCGCCGCGGCGCCGTCGGCAGCGGCGCTCCGCCACGCCGCGAGGAGGTCCGGGCGCGCCACCTCCGCCACACGGCCGAGCGCGCACGGAAGGTCGCGATAGGCGACCAGCGCCAGCGGCGCCGGGAGCGCCAGCGCCGCCTCCAGCCAGGCGCCGCGCAGCGCATCTCCGAAGGCAGCGATCTCCGCCGGCAGCGCGCGCAGGAACTCGACCTCGTCGAGCTGGCCGCCGCAGCGGAGCGCCAGCTCCGCCCAGCGCCCGACGTCGCCCGGCGCCAGCAGCGGAAGCGCCCACGGCGCCGTCGCGAACAGCTCCTGCGCCAGCCGTTCGCCGCGCCAGCCCGCACCCGCCCGCAGCGCGAGACCCGCGTCGGCGAAGGCGTCGAGCCGCGCCGGATCGACGCGCCCAACACACGAGGCGGTGTGCTCCTCGAACCGCTGCCCCAGGGAGGCGGAGGCGGTGGCGATCCGCGCGGCGGCCGCGCGCCACCGCGCCCGGGCCTCGGCCCGAGAGTCACCCGAAGACGGCGGCGGCGACGTCATCGATCGCCTTCACGGCGTCCGCGTCGTCGGTGAGGGCGCGGCTCACCGCCGCCGCGCACGCTCGCCGCGGTGACACGTCCAGCCCGATGAGCTGCCCCGCGTAGATCAGGAGGCGGGTGCTGACACCCTCCGAGAGTCCGGTCTGGCGGAGGTGACGGACCTTCTCGCCGAGCGTTGCCAGCCGGAGCGCGGTGTCGAGGTCGACGGTGCTCTCGTGGGCGATGATGCGCGCCTCCACATCGCGCGGGGGATAGTCGAACTCGAGCGCCACGAAGCGCTGGCGTGTCGACTGCTTCAGGTCCTTCATCACGCTCTGGTACCCGGGGTTGTAGGACAGGACGAGGAGGAAGTCGGGGTGCGCTTCCAGGAGCTCGCCCGTCTTGTCGATGGGGAGCAGGCGGCGGTGGTCGGTGAGCGGGTGGATCAGGACGACCGTATCCTTCCGAGCCTCGACCACCTCGTCGAGGTAACAGACCGCACCGTGCCGCACCGCACGCGTGAGCGGCCCGTCGATCCACACCGTCTCGTCACCCTTGATGAGGTAGCGGCCGACGAGGTCGCTGCCGGTGAGATCCTCGTGACAGGCCACGGTGATCAGGTTGCCAGGGACGGCGCCGTCGAGCGTCGTGCGCGGCAGCGTGGCGGCCATGTACTCGACGAAGCGCGTCTTGCCGCAGCCCGTGGGCCCCTTGAGGAGCACGGGCAACCGCGCGTGCCAGGCGGCCGTGAAGACGGCGACCTCGTCGCCGATGGGAAGGTAGAAGGGTGGGGCGCTCACGCGGCGGCGAGTCTAGGGGCGCTACGTGGGCGACGCAAACCTGACGCGACGGCGCGCGATGGGCAGGCCTCCGCTACGGCAGAAACCGCTGCCGCTCCGCCGCCGACGGCAGCGCGCACGCGGCGTCGGGCGCGCCGAACAGATGGCGGCGGCGGGCGAACGCGACGTACGCGGCGTCGGTGAGCCATCGGGGCAGCCATGCGAGCACGGCCACCGCCCGCCACGAGCCGCCGAGGAGGCGGCAGAGCCGGAAGACGGCCTCCGAGCGCCAGGAGACGTGCTCCCCGCCGCTCGAGCGGTCGACGAAGATCACACTGTCGAGATCGGCCGGGAGATCGGGCCACCGCCGTCGCAGCTCCGCGGCCGTCGCGCCCTGCAGCGGTGCGAAGTGGAGCAACCCGCGGCGGTCGGCGGCGAGGAGCCAGCCGACGAAGCGGCTGCACACGCCGCACTCGCCGTCGTACAGCACCAGATACACCGGGGACGCGCCCGCACCTGGTGGCAACGTGCGGCGCATCATGACCCGCTCCTCGACGGCGATGCCGAGGCGCTCCTCGCGCGCGCGTACCTCGTGCAACGCGGGGGACAACTCCCCGGTGGGGACGGGATGAAAGCCGCGGCGGGCGTAGAAGGGCGCATTCCAGGGCACGTCGCGGAAGGTGGACAGCGTGATCGCGGAGAAGCCCTCGGCCGCTGCCCACGCGCAGACTCTGGCGAGCAGCCGCGTGCCCACACCCCGCTGGCCAGCGCGCGGCACGACGTCGAGCTCTTCCAGGTGCGCATTGCCCCCGAGCACGCTCGCCACCGCGAACCCGACCAGTCGCTCGGCGGCATCCACCGCCACCCACACGCGGCCGGCCCGTTGGTGCGCCGACAGCTCCGGGAGTGACAAGCTGTGGTCGAGCAGGTGGTCGAGGAGACCCAGGCCCCGGAACCGTTCCCCGGCCTCGCGTTCGACGCGCTGTAGGTCGGGCAGCTCGTCCGGCCGTGCCGGGCGGATTTGCACCTCGCCGGCCCTCACGACCCCCAGGGTAGCGCACGTCTGGCCCCGACGACACCGGGCCGCGCGCCCTTGCGCGCGCGGCTGGTGCGGAGGCACGCTCGCCGGGTGACGACCGTGGCGCGGCCCGACCTCGAACGTGCGCTCGCCCGCCTCGAGGCGAGCGTACGCGACCCACGAGCTGGCGTGTTCGGACCGGGGTCACGCGTGTGGACGCTCAACCGCGAGGCGGTGATCTTCCTCGGTGGCGGGCGGGCGGCGCTGCTCCAGCTGGCGCATCCGGTCGTCGCCCAGGCGGTCGCCGACCACTCGCGGACGAAGGACGACATGCTGGGGCGCTTCCTGCGCACCTTCGAGCACGTCTTCGCGATGGTCTATGGCGACCTCGAGGCGGCGCTGGGGAGCGCGCGCCGGTTGCACGCCATCCATCGCCGCATCCAGGGGGCGATGCGAGAGACCGCGGGCGTCCTCGCCGGGACGCCGTACGCGGCCAACCAGCCAGAGGCGCTGCTCTGGGTGCACGCGACGCTCTGGGAGACGTCGGTGCAGATCTACGAGCTGATCATGCGGCCGCTGTCGCTCGCGGAGAAGGACGCCTATTGGGACGAGACCAAGCGCTTCGCCGCCCTGTTCGGGATTCCCGGCGAGCTGGTGCCACCGGACTGGCGAGCGTTCGAGGAGTACTGGCAGCGCATGCTGGCGTCGAACGCGATCCACGTCTCCGCCGCTGGCCGCGAGCTCGCTGTCCTCCTGCTGCGTCCGCCGGTGTGGTGGCTGGGCCCGCCGTGGGAATGGCTGCGTCTCATGACGGCCCGGCTGCTCCCGCCGCGCCTGCGCGCGGAGTTCGCGCTGCCCTTCGGCCCCCTCGAGCAGGCGGCTGCGGAGGCTTCGCTGGGCGCGCTCCGGGCCACCTGGTGGCTGCTACCCGGCGCGCTCCGGTGGCTGCCCGCGTATCGGGATGCCATGCGGCGGGTCGACGGGACGCCTGGGCGTGACCCCGTCGGCTCGCTCCTCGAACGGCTCGCGCGGCTCGCGCGTGGGCTCCGCTGACGACTACCCGTCCGCCTCCAGGACGAAGGCGCCGCTCGGCGACCCCGGCTCCGCCGGGCATCCGCCGGGCGCGGGCGTCTGCGCGGCTCGTCCAGCACCAGCCCGCTCGGCCCGCCGCCGCTCACCGCGA
>JBKPDC010000177.1:0-9378 GCA_046727715.1 Thermodesulfobacteriota bacterium | reverse complement strand
GCTGTGCGATGAGCGTGTGGCGGGCCTCGAGCAGCGCCTCGCCGAGGCTCGCACCCGTCGCCAGGGCGCGGTAGCACGTGGTGGCGAAGAGCACGCTCTCCTCGTCGTGCACCACCCAGAACGTGCCCACGTAATTGCGCGCGCCGGCCAGCAGGAACGCGCTGCCGATGCCGAAGGCGTGGCCCTCGTACCCATAGCCGCCCTCCCAGGCCGGGCTCGTCCCCGCCTCGCACGAGTTCGAGAAGACGAGGACCGGCGGCGGACGCAGCTTCGCGAGGTCGCCAGCCGCGAGCATGCCCTCGGCGAGCTGCCAGCCGCTGCGCGCGGGTGCCGCGGGGTCGTAGTGGCTGTGGCCCGCGAAGTGCACCACATCGTGCTCCTGGAGCGCGGCCAGCAGGGGGATGCGGCGCACGCTCTTCCCGCCGAGGAGCGTGACGTCGACGGCGGGCAGGGCGTCGAGCAGGGCGCAGAGCTGCTCGACCTCCTCGCCCGCCTGTGGCAGCGTCTCGGTGGGATCGGCGACGAGGAGCACGCGCAGGCGCCCCCGGGGTTCCCGCGCCGGACCGCGGTCCGGGATGCGCCGGCTCGTGATCACCTGCCGCCCCAGCCGGAACTTCGTCACCAGGAAATCGCGGCCGTCGTGGCACAGCTCCCAGGGGACGTGGACGAGCCGCTCGTCGAGGCGCAGGTAGAGGTCGGCCGGCGCGGCCTCGCGCAGTCGCGCGCGCGCGGGCTCGGTCAGGAGGTGCGAGAAGACGAGCCCGCCGACGCGCTCGAGTGCGCGGCCCGCAGTCCCGCCGCCGCCGCGAACCGCTGCGGCGAGGTGTGCCGTCTCGGTGGCGAGGTCGCGGAGGAAGTCGTCATCGACGTACGCCTCGCTGCGAGGGATCAGCGATCCCAGCTCGGCAAGGTCGACGATGTTGCGATGACCCTCGCGGAGGATGGTGAGCTGGATCGGAATGCGCGACCGGTCCGGCACGGTGCCGGCGGTGAGGTCTATCAGGAGCTCGCTATTCGTCGAAAGAGTGTGGGCGGCGGCCTGTGGGACGCCTATGGCCGGAGGTCCAGCCGGAAGCTCGTGCCGATCTCCGGGCAGGACACCTCGTACACCCCTGGCTTCATCCGCGGCATCGTGAGCCCGCCCGCCGCGTCGGTGCGAGCCGAGTAGATGGAGCGGCCGTGCTGCCGCAGGAAGACGCGCTGCCCGCCGAGCGCGTCCCCGGCGTTCCCGAGGAGTGTGAGCGTGAGGCCGACGCCGGAGCCGTCCGCGAAGACCGTGGCGCAGATCTGGGCCTCGGGGGCGCGGATACGGAAACCGACGGTCTCCATGCGCTCTCCCGCTCGGGCCGCAGGGACTGCCAGGGGCAGCTCTTCGATATCGACCACGGGCGCCGCGACATGGCGCTCGAGGAGCGTCACACCGGCGCGCGCGACCCGGATCACGAGTGCCGAGAGTGACTCGTCGGACGGCGCGGCGGCCCAGCGCGAGGCCACGCGAGCTCGGAGCGCGGAGGGGACGGCGAGCGTGGGCCCCGCATCCAGCTTCGTCATCAGACGGACGGTCCCGAGCGCCTCGTCGAGACAAGCATCGCAACGCTCGAGGTGGGCCTCCACGGCTCGGAGCTCCTCGGGGGCCAACGCGCGCGCGGCCCACCCCGCCAGCCGATCGGGCGCGAGGCAGTCCGCGCCCGGCGCCCCGCCAGGCACTGGCGGCCGCGCCGCCATCGCCGCACGCCAGGCCCTCACCGCGCGCTCGAGCCGCTCGAGCCGGGGACGACATGCGGCGCAGGTGTCCACGTGCGGCCGGATCGACGCCGCCTCCGCCGGGGCGACCTCCCCGTCGAGCAGTTGCGAGAGAAGCGCCAGATCGGGGCAGGTCACGGCACGGCCTCCAGGGATTTCACCCGACGCTCCAGGCGCTGGCGCAGCCGGAAGATGCGGGAGCACACCGTGCCGACGGTCGAGTTCAAGAGGCGCGCGATGTCCTTGTACGGCGTGGTCATCTTGAACGTCCGGATCTCCTCGATGAGGCCCGCACGCTGGCGCAGGCGCTTCGCGAGCGCGTGCTCGAGCTCGTGCCGGCGCTCGACGAGTCGCCGTGCCGTCGCCGAATCGTGGTTTGATCCCATCAGACGCAATTTCTCGTTCGTTTCTTGCAGCTCGCGCCGGCGGAGCACGATCCAGCCCCAGACCGCGTCCAGCTCGTCGCGCAGCCTCGCCAGCCTGACGTCCCGCCCGCGCAGCCCGGCCTCCACCTCGGCGAGGAGCGCGGTGGTGTCCTGGAGGGACCGGCGGGACACCCGGGCGAGCAGACGGACGTCCTCGGATGTGAGCTGGTACTCCAGGAGGGAGAGCAGCTTCAAATCGAGCTGCTCCTCGGGACCGAGCGTGGCCCAGACGGCGGCAACGAGCTCGTCCGCCGCGGAGCCCGCCGGCGCCTCGTCGGTGGTCGCGGGCGCGGGGACGGGGTCCGCAAACCCCTCGCCTCCTGCCACACGGTGGTCGCTCAGCGAGACCGTGTCGAGCTCGCGGTTCCCCCGCTGCCATTCGAGGAAGAGGCTCCGCAGCACATGGTAGGCGAGGAAGGTGCGGAACTGGATGCCGTTTCGCCCCTCGAACGTCCGCATGCGAGTGAAGATCCGGTCGCGCTCGAACACGTAGACATAGAAGTCGGAGGCTCGATCAGCCGGAACACCGTAGATCTTTACGGGGAAGTTGTAGATGTCCTCTCCATAGCGCTCCTGGAACGTGCGGCGCGCCCCGGCGTCCGCGGAGGCGCAGGCGCGGACGAGATCGCGGACGTCGTCAGGGTCGGTCCGGCGGCGCATGGCTTCTCCGGCGGGTGGAGTAGCACGCGGCGCTGACTAGGGGCAGGTCGCCTGAAGGTCGTGGCCGCGATCGCTCCGCGCGGCTGACGAGCGCGCAGGAACGCCGCATTGACGCGCCCGCCCGACGGAAGTAGTGAAGGGCGCCGTCCGGGGGCGAGCGTACGGAGGCGGTGGTGGTGTGCCATCCGCAGAAGCCCGGGTGCACGGAGGTCGATGGAGACGCGCAGAGGTCCGGTTCCGAGCACGATCGTCGCTGTTTGCCTGCTGGCGGTGGCCACGCCCGCGCAGGCCTACCTGGACCCGAGCACGGGCAGCATGATCCTGTCGGCCGTCATCGGATTGGTGGCGACCCTCGGCCTGGCGCTCAAGACCTACTGGTATCGGGTTCGGGCGTTCTTCCGTCGTGCGGACCGACCGCGACGGGACGAGCTGGCGCGGGCCAGCGAGCCGGTGGACGACGGCGGCGCCGCGCATCGTTGAGGGCGAAGCCCATCGGTCGTCGGGTAGGTGGCTGACTCGGCCGTGGCCGCGACGTTCTTCGGGTGCTGGCGCCAGTACCGCGCCTTCCGACGTCTACCCGAGGGAGAGCGAACGATCGTCTTTTATGCCGAGAGCGGCCAGGACTGGCACCACTGGCGGGATGTCGTCGGGTATCTGACCGATGAGCTGGGCGAGACCATCTGCTACGTCTCGTCCGATCCGGCCGATCCTGGCCTGCATCAAGCGTCTCCGCGTATCCGCCCCTTCTGCGTCGGGAGCGGCTTCTGGCGGATCTGGTTCTTCCACCTGCTCAAGGCTCGGGTGCTGGTGACGCAGCTACTCGATCTCGACAACTTCGACCTGAAACGTTCCGTGCATCCCGTTCACTACATCTACGTGTTCCACTCGCTGATCAGCACTCACATGGCCGATCACGCGGACTCGTTCGATCACTACGACACCATCCTCTGCGCTGGTCCTCATCAGATGCGTGAGATCCGCAAGCGCGAGGAACTCCATCGTCTCCGGCCGAAACAGCTCGTCCCCCATGGCTACGCGCGCCTGGAGCAGTTGCTGGCCGGTCGGCGAGAACCGTCCGTCGGTCCAGAAGCCGGCATCCACGTGCTGGTGGCGCCGTCTTGGGGAGAGCAGACGATCCTGCCGATCTGCGGCCTGGCACTGACCGGCATCCTGATGGACGCCGGCTTCCGCCTCACCATCCGGCCGCACTACCAGACCCGCCGGATGAGGCCGGAGGTGATCGACCGGATCATCGATCGGTACGGCGGCAATCCGAGATTTGCGGTTGTCGAGCAGATGGGGGAGAGCGAGTCGCTGCATGACGCTCACGTGATGATCACGGACTGGTCCGGGGCCGGACAGGATTTCGGGCTGGGTCTGGAGAAGCCGGTGCTCTACATCGACGTGCCGCCCAAGTCCCGGAACGACACCTGGCCGGAGCTGGGCATGGAGCCGTTCGAGTCATACGTGCGCGACAAGATCGGCGTGATCCTTCCTCCGGACCGTCTGGGCGAGGTGCCCGACGTCGTCCGGCAGCTCGTACGCGACCGCGCGCGATTCCTTCAGCACGTGCAGGCGCTCCGCGCCGAATGGGTGTTCAACCTGGGTCGCAGCGGCGCGGCAGGGGGCGAGGCCATTGCCCGTGTGGCTCGCGAGAACGCATCGACCGGATCGGGTCGCTCCGGCAGAGGATAGGGGAGCCCGGTCCGTGGCCATCACTCGGGCAAACGGGTCGCAGCCGAGGACGCCCGAGGCTCCAGCCGTCCCGGGCGGGCCGCTGCTCGCGGACCGCCGTTCCCTCCTCCGCTGGCTCGGGTGGTTCACGGCGGCGAACACCGGGTGTGCGGCGCTCGTCGGAGTGCGGTATCTCTGGGCATACGCCTGGCCGTCGGATGCCATCGGCATCGGATATGCGTTCTGTGCCTTCGTCGGTCACTCGGCTTTCCTGGCGTTCCTGTTCGTGTTCCTGCCCGCGTCGCTGCCCGCGATCGTGCCAGCTCGGCGAGCAACCGTCGTCCTGGCGGTTGTGGCGGCGGCGACGATGCTCACCCTGCTATTCCTCGACGCCAACGTGTTCGCGCAGTTCCGCTATCACCTCGATCCCCTCACGGCGGCGCTGTTCGAACCCGTCACGTGGCTGGCAGTGGGATCACAGTTCGTGATCCTGCTCGTGTTCGAGAGCCTGCTGGCGCGACTCGTGTCCCGCGGGCTCGGCCGGCGACCTGGGAGTGCGGCCGGCAAGTGGCTGGCCGCAGGCCTGGTGGCGTGCTGGGTGGCGGCTCACGGCATCCACATCTGGGCGGATGCCGCGGCCTATGTTCCGGTCACACAGTTCACCCCCTATCTGCCACTGTACTACCCGCTGCACGGCAAGCGGCGGCTGGCCAAGCTGGGCGTGATCGAGGAGGGCACATTGCGCGAGCAACGCCAGCTGCAGCGGCTCACTGCGGCTGGGGGACAGCTTCGTTACCCGCTCTCACCCCTCTCCTGTCGTGCCGCCTCACCGATGAACCTGATGGTGATCCTGATCGATGCCTTGCGGCCCGACGTGGTGCACCCGGCCCTGACGCCGGGACTCGTCGGGTTGGCCCGTGAGAGTCTCGTGTTCCGCGATCACTGGAGCGGGGGCAACGCCTCCCGCACGGGAATCTTCTCCATCACGTACGGCCTGCCGAGCACATACTGGCAGGCCTTCGACGGGTTGCAGCGGAGCCCGGTCCTGCTGGACGAGCTGCGCGGGCACGGCTACGCCTTCGTGCTGTCGAGCGCCGCAGGGTTCGGCAGTCCGGCGCAGCTCGACCGAACGGTTTTTGCCGGGGTGCCGGGTCTGCCGGCGCCGCGCGAGGGCGGGGGGATCCGCAAGAACCATGCGGTGACACAGGACTGGCTCCGCTGGGTCGGGGGACCGGAGGCCCGCGAGCCGTTCTTCGCCTTCCTGTACTACGACCCGCCTCTCCAGAACATGGCCGCCAACGGGTCCGAACCCCTGCCTCTCGACGACCGGTACGGAGCAGCCAGCGCGGTCGCCGGTCGCTGGCGGCAATACCGACTCGCCGCTCGCTTCGTCGACGCAGAGGTGACGAACGTGCTCGATGCGCTCCGGGCCCGAGGATTGTGGGACCGCACCGTGGTGATCGTGACCAGTGACCACGGATACGAGTTCGACGATTCCCACCTCGGATACGTCGGTCACGCCACCGCGTTCACACCTCATCAACTCCGCGTGCCGCTCATCGTGCATTGGCCAGGTAACAGCCCCCGGGACTTCACCCACCGGACATCCCACTACGATCTCGCCCCGACCTTGCTCGGAGGGGTGCTCGGCTGCACCACCGATCCCGCGGATTACAGCGTCGGTCGAAGTCTGTTCGCGGGCGAGAACTGGCCCTGGCTCATCGCGGGTAGCTACAATAGCTACGCCATCGTCGAGCCCGACACGATCATCGTGTCGCAGAACGGGCTCATCGAGATCCTGGGTCACGACTACCGGCCTGGCGGGCGTTTGCACGCGAGCGTCGTCAGCGACGCCTTGGGCGTCATGCGGCGCTTCTACCGATGAGGTGCGTGCAGGTCCTGGCCCTCGGTCTGCTGACGTTCTGGCGAAGCAGCGGCGCATGGGCCGAGGCCACGATGCTGCTGGGCGAGCATCAGCAGGTTCTGGTGGATCTGACGGGCGGCCTGCCGGCGCACTGGGAGAGCTGTGCAGACAGCTGCGTGGGAGGCAGCGGTCCGCGGGAGACGATGCTCCGTGCGGGAGAGGGTGGCGGCCGGTTACGCTGGGAAGTGCCCGGCAATCCTGCGGCGACGCGCGCGCTCGAATCCCTCGCGTACGCTGCCGAGGTCGCCTACACCAGCCGCGACGCGGTCGTGACGCTCAGGTCTCGGGAACCGTTCCAGGGTACCCACTTGATTCATCGCTACGACCTCCTCCTGGCCGGCTACACGCTCTCCGCCTCCCTGCAGGTGCCGGCCGGCGCGCGGCTGGTCCTGGAGAGCGGGCAGGTGTTCGTCCCCGAGCCGCTGCCCGGGTTGGCGAGCATCTACGGGGACGTCGACGCCGTTCGGGTCACCGCAGCCGGGCAGGCAGTCCTGCTCCGTGATCCGGCGACGGCCGTCCGCGTGCCGGTCGCGGGCGGGCAGTGGGTGGGAGTCCGCAATCGCTTCTGGGCTCTCCTGGTGCGGCCGGCGACCGACGTGACAGTGGACGTCGGCATGGTGGCCCCCGACCGCCCACGTCTCGGCGTCCAGGACGGTCATGGCGCGCGCAGCCTGGACGCCGTGCTCTACGCGGGGCCCATCGAGCGCGGGCGACTCACAGCCGTCGACCCCGTGCTCGACGGCCTGCTGTTCGCGGCGCTCTGGGACTGGCTCCGGGAGCTCAGCTTTGGGCTGCTGTATTTGCTGGAACGCTGGTATCGCGTGATGAACAGCTACGGCGTCGCCGTGCTCCTGCTCTCGCTGTCGATCAAGGTCTTGACCTGGCCCCTCACCGCCGTCGCCGAGCGGTGGCAGGACGAGGTCAACCGCCTCCGGAGCGCGCTCAAGCCGGACCTCGATGCCGTCAGACGCGAGTTCCGGGGCGAGGAGGCGCACCGGCGGACGCTCGAGGTGTACCGGCAGCACGGCGTGAGCCCGTTGTTCCCGCTCCGGAGCCTCCTCGGCTTCCTCATCCAGATCCCGATCCTCATCGCCGCCTTCGACATGCTCGGGCAAAACTTCGGGCTGAACGGCGCGTCGTTTCTCTGGATCCGCGATCTGGCACTCCCCGACCGCTGGATCACTCTGCCCACGATCCTTCCATTCTTCGGCGGGCACCTGAACCTGCTCCCGCTCGTGATGACGGCACTCACGGTGCTGGCCGCGCGCCTCAAGCAAGACCCGTCGCTCTCCGTCGAGCTTCGCACCGGCCAGCGCCGGCAGCTCTACGCCATGGCAGCGGTGTTCTTCGTGCTGCTCTACAGCTTCCCGGCCGGAATGGTGCTGTACTGGACCTCGAACAACCTGTGGCATCTGCTGAGGGTCGTCGGTGGCCGCACGTTTGCCCGCGTGTGCTGACCTGCCGGCGAACGCCCGCCCGCCCGCGAGGAAACGACACGGAAGGCTCCCATTCCGCGCCCCGTTTGGGTTACAATCGGACCGATGTCGGAGCCACCCACGGGCCCTCAAGCGGAGCTGCGCATGGAGGTCAATCGTCTAGTCGTGCGCCGGACGCGGGTGGCCTTGTGCATCGGATTGGCGACGGTGGCCGCGTTTGCGGCCGGCAACCACGTGTGGTGGTCGCGACCGCCACTGTGGACCGACGTAATGAACCTGATCACTGCCGTGCTGATCGGCATCGCCTTCGCCGTGCTCACGCTCCCCTCCATCCAGCGCCGACCGGTCCCCTTCGCGCTCGTCATCTTCGCCCTCGGATGCTGTTTTCGAGCGATCGCCGGCGTCGGCCACGGCGACGTCGCCCCGACCGCCATCATCCTTGTGGCGCTCGCGCTCATCGGCGCGGCCACGATGCCGTGGGGGGTGCTCCCGCAGATCGCCACGGCGGGAATCGCCGGCAGCGCGATCGCGATGAACAACTTTTTCCTTCACCCTGCCTCTCGGGGACACGCGCGAGGAAGCGCCGCGCCCGTTACAAGACACGCAGAGGGACGCGAGGGATGTCGTTGGGGAACCACACCCCGGATGATGGGCAGGGTGATCTAGCGCCGTGGCTCGCGCATCGCCTGGACACCCTTCTCGATCGCGGCCTTCATGAAGCGGTCGTTGTCCTTCGAGAGGAATCGATGGACACGGCGCTCGAGAAGCGCGCGGAGGATCGGATTGAAGGCTTCGTACGTCTCGCGGAAGTGAACGCGCGTGCGGCCGTCGCCCAGGTCCTCCAGCCGGACCCACCCGGTGGCCCGCGACCAGAGCGGTTTGCCGATGGCGTCGTAGCGCCAGGACTCGCACGGCTTCACCTCCGTGAGCCACTCCCACGACCGCCCGACCCCTCCGGAGAGGAGGTACCGTGGGACCCGAAAGTGACAGCGGCGGATGCGCCCTTCACCCGTCCCGTCGCCCCAGTGGAGGTACTCGATTCGCACGTCGCCGTGCTCGACGACGCGGTTGCGATGTCCCCAGAAGACCGTCCAGATTTCCCGTGGCGTCGCGGCCACCGCGAACGAGAAGGAGTGGTCCTGCATCGCCCGCGAGCTTCCAACGGCGCGGCGGCGGTGTCCAGGGGCGCATTGACCCACCACGGAGCTGGCTTCTAGAAGAGGATCGAGGGGCGGGTGCACGATCTCGTAATCCGCGGTGGCACGGTCGTCGACGGCACGGGTGGCCCGGCGCGTACCGCCGACGTCGCCATCGACGGCACGCGGATCGCGGCCGTGGGGGTCGTGCGGGGTCCGGCGCGCGAGACGCTCGACGCGCAGGGCCTGCTCGTGACACCCGGCTTCGTCGATGTGCACACGCATTACGACGGGCAAGCCACCTGGGATTCCCACCTCGCGCCGTCGTGCTGGCACGGCGTCACGACCGTGGTCTTCGGCAACTGTGGAGTCGGCTTCGC